>CACZBC010000001.1 GCA_902779315.1 uncultured Bacteroidales bacterium
ACACGAAGTACTACGACGTCATGCTCGACGGCAAGCAGCTCGATGTCAACAACCTGCCCAACCTGCCTGCTTCGGCTCTGAAGAAGGTGGAGATACAGATGCGGTCCAAGGGGGAGAAGCTAACTGTCAACCTCATCACCAAGCCCGTTCAGATACCAGCTGGCGTGAAGGGCAACATCAATCCCGAGCTGACCATCTTGCTGACAGGCAAGCCTCCAAAGGATTGCGGCACAAAGACTTCCATCTGGGAAAGGCGAGGCAACTTCGACGGCTTCAGTTGGAAGAACTACACCATCTGCTCGTGGAAGTGGGATGTGGATGACATCAGTGTGCACTTGAAAGAAGTCGCAATTCGCAAAGACCACAGCGTTCGTATCAATGTCTGCAAAGGCGTTCCACAAGAACACATTGAACGCATCAAACGCATCATGAGCGAATGTGGCGTAACAAACTACAGGTTTGTCAAACAATAAATAAGTTTAAAGGCTAATTAATCAAGACGGAATTCCAAAGGCTCCGATGCACTGTGATAGTGCGTCGGAGTTTTTGATGTTTGACCAACTCTGCTTATCTCTTACTTAATCGCAACTTTGCGCTGTCCCCAAATATAAATGCCTTTTTGCTTTGGCTTGCTGCTGAGTTTTCGACCGCTAAGGTCATACCACGTTTTATCTTCGTTCTTGTTTAGGGGAAGTAGTTCTTCTATTCCTGTTGCTGCGTCGTAGGGTCCAAAGAAGAGTAATCCGAAGTTGTCGAAACATGTCCACCATGAAGCTTCGCTCTTAGATGAACGTATGCCTATCTTTAATGTTGCGGCTTTGGTCAATTCAACAGGGAGTTGGTTTTCATAGCAGCTGTCTGCAAACCATGAGTTGGCTGCCAATGTGTTATTGGGGACATAAAGTTCGCCTTGCTTTGCGCATGTTCCTTCTTTCTTTTCTACGCATGCGCCATCCCAGATATTCTGAATCGTTATGTAAGATGATTTTCCACCGCCCATAGCGTACAATTGAGCTTTGACGAGGTTCTTTCCTTCTGTCCAGTCGGTATATGTTTCTTGATTAGAGCCTGGTCTCTGAAATGCATTAAGTGTCAGCATATAATTGCCAACAGGGAGTTGGGCAAGTGTTTGATAGGTGTTGAACGTTGTTTCCGTGAATTCAGCAACACCGTTCTTGATGCTTGTTGGTCCGTCAGTCCATCCGTTAGCATCCTCGTCAAATCCCCGGTTTTCTATTAGCCACGATGCTGGTATGGGCTGTGAGGGTGAAATGGGTTGTATGTTTCCAAGATAAGTAATGAAAGTGTTTCTGAGTGTTGAAATGGCATTCTCTATGTCATCTGTGCCATAACTGTCTTTCTCACCCTCAATGGTTGCCAATAGGCTTGTCATAGGTTCTCTTGCTTCCTCTATACTCATTCCTTCCGTAGTGGGTTCGCTGTCCACTTCCATCGACTCTCGAGCCGATGCCAATATGTCGTTCAGTCTGGGCATTGCTTTTTCTGCACAAAACTGGTCGAAAGCAGTTAGTTCGTCTTCGTTGAGCACCAGCCAATGTTGTTGTGTGTTGTGGTCTGAAGCGTCGAAAGTGGCACCATTGAATGTTGTCTTGCTCGTGCTGGCCAATGCCTTCTTACCTATTGTGATCCAGTAAGACGACATGTCGAGATTGGCTTTCTTGTAGTTGGATCTCGATGGCAACAATTGCACGCGTTCGCTTGTGGTAGGCGATGTGCGTAGAACGACTCTAAAACTCTGATTCGTAGCGGACAACAGTTTTCCTGTACCTACATTACGCAAAGTGTAGTAGGCTGTCTGTGGGTCGTATACTATATTCCAAGCATAGTTATCATCAGCTAAGGCTTTGGCTGCACTTGCAGGCTTATGTGTCAAACTGCCACTTTCTGATACGAAGAGAAGCGAAGTTTCGTTACCGTTAGCATCATCGGTCGTTTTGATGTAGTATTTCTTCTCATCTTCTTGAGCAAAAGTATATGATGGTGATGCAAACCCGACCGTCGAAGAGCAGACCAGTCCGTCCTGATGCAAGGCGTGGGTAATGAGCACGTTTCCGTAATATAGTAATGTGTTCTCCGGATTATAGGTGTCTTCCCACGAGCCGTTGATGCCGTAGTTGGGACCGCTGAACGACGAAATCGGCCACATATGGGTGTTGTCGCCTGTCATATAAGCGCTGTTGTCCTTGTTTAGGAATCGAATCATTTGTGTAGCTCTCGGTCCGAGCCATCTTCCGCGGTCGCCATCTTCACGATAGTTGCCGTTCCACCAGATGTCGCTTGTGCCCACACCAACTCCATGATTGGTTTCGTGAAGGATGGTGCCTGTTTGCTGATAGGATTCGTTGGGACCTACGCGCATCCAACCGCCATAAGAGCAGTCTGCCGTTTGTGTACCCGCGCTGTAATGTACACTCAGGTTAATGCCCTTGACGGACGAGATGTTGTTGTATAGCCACTTTATCTCCTCGACCGCCGAGGCAATTCGATAGTTTTCTTCTGTGCCGCCGCCATTGTCGTAATCGGCTGTTACTGAGCCTCTTGGTAGAGTCGGTGCCTTTATGATGTCGCCGTATGCCAGTTTGTATTTGTTAGTCAGAATATATGGACGAACGTAGTACATTGTGCCTGGTTGGAGCTTTTCCATTCGGTATATTTCACCATTTGCAGAAAAGTTCTTTGTAGAACGATTGTCGAAGATGGTCGGCTCTGGATTTGTGCTCCAACAGAAACCTTTCTCCAAGATTCCTGTCGATGGAGTTGCTGTCATTCGTCCTAGAAGTATGGTGGAACCTGCTGCTACGAATTTGTTGGTAGATGTGACTCTTGGAGTCGAACCTGTAGAGTTAAGGATACGATAGTTGAGGGTGGCGTCGCTCAGGTTCTTTGCCAGCAGACCGATGCCCTCGTTGCTGCCACTCTCTATCAAAGCTTTAGCTTCGTTGATAGCGGTAGCCAATACCTCTGCTCCATCACCTTCTCCTAGCACTTCCTCAGATTCATTGATCAGTTTCTGCAATTCGGTATATTCGGCTTCTATGTTAGTGTCAAGGAGTGTTAGCTTTACGTCGTCTATGGAAGCCCAGTTCGCATTCGTAGAAGAAACCTTGAATCCGATACGCGTTGTCCCTTGCAATACTGTGAAAGTCAGGCTGTAGTCCTTGCTTTCGGTTACCGTCAACTTTTTGTCGTTGGCATAGAGAGTTGCACCTGTGCAAGCAGATACATTACCAGATTGTTGAACATTTTGACATCCTGCCGTCAGCTTATAGGTGCCAGCCGGCAGATAGAGGTCTTGGCTTATCTCGACATTAGGAATCTTCCCACCGGAAGCCACCCAACGCTCCATATATATCATGCCGTGCTTGCGGCTAAAATGCGAGTTGGTGACGAAGTAGAAGCCGTTGTTGTCCCATCCGGCAAATCGAGCCTCGAAGTCGGGGTTTTCAATGTAAGTGCTTGTCACGTCTGTATCTGCCTGCATGCTAATAGCTATCAGCAGAAAGAAGCAGAAGAAAGTAATTTTTTTCATGAAATATTGTTTATTGTGTGTTTACGTCGCTTTGTTTGCTTTAAAGCCGATGCTTTCGACGGCTCGCAGCACATCGTCTTCAAGATGGGAGCCAATAATGCTTGCGGTTCCGTCGTGAAGAGAGACTTCCACATGCTCTACGCCTTCTACCGCGGCAATGGCTTTCTCCACATTGGCTGCACAATGGCTGCAGTTCATGCCTTCTACATTATAAATAATACACGAGGCAAGTTCTTCATGATGATGGTGGTGATGCTTCCATGGCCAAAGAGCATGAACCATGAGGGCAAGCAGCAGAGCCGTACAGATATAGGAGAAGATGCTGATGCCTTCTTCGTGGCAGGCAGCTTCCGTAATGCCGCTTTTTACGGCAAACCATTCTTCTGGCAGAAGATAGTCGATGCCAAGTCCGAAGAGCATAGCTCCGATGATGATAGAGAGAAGATAGAGCCAAAGGGTACGCTTGCCGAATACTTTACCAATGACAAGCATCGAAGCAGAATTGACGGCTGGACCTGCCATCAGCAACACAAGTCCTGCCCCTGGCGTAAGGCCCTTAGCCATGAGGGAAACTGCGATGGGAATGCTGCCAGTTGCGCAGACGTACATGGGGATGGCAATGGCAAGCACGATGAGCATGTTGAGCAACTTATAGTCGTGTAGCGCAGCCAGCCATTCGTTGGGAACAGCAACGGTGATTAGTGCGGCTATGAGTAAACCGACAACGAGCCATTTGCCCACGTCCTCCATCATCTCGACAAAAGCGTAGTTGAGAGCTTCCTTTATTTTTTGAAGAATCCCCATCTTTTCTGCCTTAACGTGAGAGCATTCCGAGATGGACGAATCATTGTCGTGCATCGCTTCATCTTTGTTCGTATACTGATTGACCAACCAACCGCCAAATATAGCTGTAAACAGAGCAGCGAGGGGGCGAACGATTGCAAAGGGAAGACCCATGAGAGAGTAGGTCGCTGCAATACTGTCAACGCCTGTTTGAGGTGTGGCAATCAGGAAACTGGTGCAAGCCCCGTGGCTGGCACCTTCGCGTCGAAGGCCTACTGTCGTAGGAATGACACCACATGAACATAGTGGCAGGGGAACACCCAAGGCTGCAGCCTTCATGACACTCTTCATGCCTGGCCTTGCAAGATGCTTTGAATAAAGGGTTCGTGGTACGAATACACGCAAAATGCCGGCAATGAAAAAACCCAGAAGAAGGTAGGGAGACATTTCTGCTGTCATCAGCACTAAAGCATCCCAATATTGTTCAATCCATTCAAATACCATAAGATGTTTTTTTAGTTTTCTGCTGCAAAGGTACGTCGGATTTTGTGCAACTGGGTTGCAAAGTGCAGTTTATCGGATTGTTTCTTTTTTGGGAAGCGCATTTGGGGCATAGACCTTTAGCCATATAGTTGATGCTTTCAAGGACGTATCCCTGTGGCAGGCTGACGTTCGGTATCGGAATGTCGTTGATGCAGAATGTGCGGCGGCAACATTCGCAGAAGAAATGAACGTGCTGGTCGTCATCGTGTTCATGTCCGTCGGTGCTATGACAGATTTCATATCGTACGCCATCGCTCCCGTCTTCAAGAACATGAACCAGGTGATGCTCTCGAAACAATGACAAAACCCTGAATACGCTGGATTTGTCGAGCGACAGGATTTCGCATTCCAACTCGCTAAGCGACATGGGTTGCTTAGCTTCTGCAAGTGCCCTACACACCAAAATGCGATTGGCCGTTGGCTTTATTTTGTGCGACTCGAGCAGAGTAGCACACAACTGAGAGTCGTATTTCATGCTTGCAAAGTTACAAAAAAAAATTAATAATGAGCTATGAATATGAACTAATTGTTGTATCTTTGCACCAAAATTATCAATAATAGGTATGCAAAAGACAATAGGAGTGCTGACAGCGATGAGTGTGGAATATAACCAAGTCGCTGGAATGCTTCAAGATACAGAGACGGTGTCGTCTGGTCCTCAAGAGTTTCTTGTGGGAAAAGTGGGGGAGAGCAAAGTTATTCTGCTGCAATGTGGTATTGGCAAGACGAATGCTGCAACGGGTGTGACGAACCTCATTATGACGTTCCACCCTGATTGTATCATCTCGACTGGTGTGGCTGGAGGCATAGACACAAGACTCGATGTGATGGATGTCGTTATTGGCAGAGAGGTTTGCTATCACGATGTCTTTTGTGGCGAGGGTTGTGACCCAGGCCAGGTTCAGGGCTTGCCCAGACTCTTTAGTGGCGACGAACGACTTGTTAAGATTGCAACAACTCTGGAAACTGACGTACACATTGTGCCTGGCTTGATATGTACTGGCGACCAGTTCATCACGAATCGCGACGAATTGGATGTCATCAAAGAGAAGTATCCGCAAGGCCTTGCCGTTGATATGGAGAGCGCAGCCATTGCCCAGGTCTGCCATCTTTGGAATGTTCCTTTCCTTAGTTTCCGCATCATCAGCGACACTCCTGGCGTGAAGGCTCATTTCAAGCAGTATCTTAACTTCTGGGACTCGATGGCTGACAAGAGTTTTGCCGTAACCAAAGAATTCTTGAGCCAAATTTAGTTCAGCCAGACAATATAACTTATCCTGAATGAGAGGCGAGCTTTTGTCACTTCTTGTCGCTGTGATGTGGACCTTCACAGCGCTTTTTGCCGAAGTTGCAAGCAAGCGAATGGGTACACTTGTGCTCAATGTCTGGCGAATGTTGCTTACTATCCTTCTGCTTGGCATAGTGCTTTGGTGGACTTGTGGCAAGCCTTGGCCGCAATATGCCAGCACAGATGTCTGGAAGTGGTTCTTGGCAAGCGGTTTCATGGGTTTCGTCTTTGGCGACTATTGCCTGTTCAATGCTTATATTGTGATGGGAAGCCGTTTCGGTCAGCTCTTCATGACACTCGCCAGCCCCTTTGCCGCCATAGCTGCCTGGTTCATGATGGGCGAGACGATGAGCCTGCTTGCTCTGCTTGGCATGATTGTCACTTTGAGTGGAATCGGCATCTCCATTATGGGCAAGGACGATGCTGGAGCCAGACATCTGAAGCTCCCCAGAAAAGGTGTTTTGCTTGGCATAGGGGCTGGTATGGGACAAGGCATTGGACTCGTTCTCAGCAAGCAAGGACTGATGCACTATGCTGCCGAGATACCGGCTGAAGCGACGGATGTGGCTGCCATGATGCCTTTCGCTGGCACACAGATACGAGCCATAATGGGACTGATAGGATTCGGAGCGACACTTCTCTTCTTGGGGAAATGGAGGAACATGCTTCGCTTCTTCACTGATGTTCGTGGTGCCGCTGCAGCGATGGGAGCCATTCTGCTTGGTCCCTTCTTTGGTGTCAGCCTCAGTCTGATGGCAGTCGGAATGACAAATACGGGTGTGGCCCAGACCTTGATGTCGCTCACGCCCATCCTCATTCTTTGGCCTTCGCGAATGATGTTCGGCACAAAAGTCAGCATGCAAGAAGTGGTAGGAGCCGTCATTGCTGTGACAGGAGCATCACTTTTCTTCCTTTAGATTGACGAATAAGGACTTTTTTATAAATTTCTTATTCTCTTATTTTCTTATTCTCTTATTTTGTTGTATCTTTGCAGCCGCAAACGGAGAGATGCCAGAGTGGTCGAATGGACCGCACTCGAAATGCGGCGTACTCTTACGGGTACCCTGGGTTCGAATCCCAGTCTCTCCGCTCGAAAAGGACCGGTTGAGGAATCAATCGGCCTTTTGTTTTATGGAAGTGCGTTTCGGAGTGGCTTGTTATGGATGTCAGATTTGTCAGGTTGTCAGATTTCGAGGGGCATCAGGAAACGTCCCAAGTGACGTTGCCAAATTACTAGTGTGACGTTTGCCAACGACACTGCCGATGTTTTGCTTGATGAAAAGTGACGAAACTTTTCAACGGATTTCTTTGTCATGAGCGAAAAAAACACTAATTTTACACCTGAAAAGAAACGAAACTAAGACTGACGACTATGAATAAGCGACATTTACTCTTTGCCTTGCTGACTTCGTTCTTGCTGATTTCCAGCAGGATGGCTTACTCGCAGGCTGAGGGAATGGAGATCCGGATGCTGACCTACAACATTCGTCATGGAGCAGGTATGGACGATGTAGTCGACCTGAACCGACAAGCTGCTGTGATTCAAGGCACTCAACCCGATGTAGTTGGGCTGCAAGAAGTGGACAGCTGTGTGAAAAGGTCTGGCTATATCCCTGAAGCAAAGATTTTGGGCGATGCCCTTGGAATGTACAGCACTTTTGGCGCAGCCATCCCTCTGACTGGAGGCAAATACGGTGTTGCCATCCTCAGCAAGGAACGCCCTTTGTCTGTCCATCATCTGCCTTTGCCTGGAGTGGAAAAGAGAACCTTGCTGGTCTGTGAATTCGAGAATTATGTGTTCGCTACAACTCATCTCGACCTCAACGATTCCTGCCGTTTCGCATCACTCCCCATCATTCTGGAAGAGGCAGCTAGTTGGGAGAAGCCATTCTTCATATGTGGCGATTGGAACGACGAACCAGCGTCGGCGCTCATCAAGCAGATGAGAAAAGACGGGTTCGTTTTCCTGAACGGCATCACTTCCAGCAGTCTGAATTACACATTCCCTGCTCCCAATCCGAACAAGACGATTGACTACATAACGAGCTTCGGCCGAGTCACAAAGTCCACAACGGCTCGCAAAGTCATCAAGGAACCTGAAGCATCCGATCATCGCCCAGTCCTGGTTGGCGTTACAATAGAAATGCCGACCTCCATCCAATCTCCATCGACCTCCATCGACGATGCGAAACTCGATGAAATATACGACCTTACGGGTAAAAAGGTTGAAAACGAGAACTTGTTGCCTGGACTGTATATACAGAAGAATAAGAGGAAGAAGTTCGTTATCCGTTGATGTCTTGGATGACGAGACCAGCCAGAGTCATTCCAAAGATGGCTGTGATGTGGGCAAGAGAGCCGTTAGTCTGCACTTTTCGAAAAGTCTGACTGCCGTCTTGAAATGCTTCTCCCAAGTTGGGTAGGGGCTGTTCCTCGCTATGAACACAGAGGAACTTGCGTTCAGGAAAGAGCTTGTTCCGTCTCATCGACGAACGCATAGCTGCAGCTAGGGGATCGCCTTTGATCTTCCAGAACTCCGAGACTCTCACTTTCGTAGGGTCAATCCGCAAGGCAGCACCCATAGAAGAGTAGAATTTGGCTTCCGTCTTCGTGGCTTGAAGGATGAGTTCTATCTTGTCGCGAAGCGAATCGATGGCATCGATAATATAGTCGTAAGTCTCTATCCTGAAGTCGTTTGCGGTTTCTTTGCTGAAGTTTATCTGCAAGGCTCGAATGTCAGCTTCTGGGTTTATCTCAAGCAAACGGTTTCGCAAAGCCTCAACCTTCGGTTCGCCAATAGTTTTAGTGGTTGCCATGAGTTGTCGATTGCAATTTGTGATGCAGACCTGATCGCTGTCGACAAGTGTGAGATGCATGATGCCTTCGCGTACAAGACACTCAGCACACCAACTGCCTACACCTCCAAGGCCGAAGATGATGACGCGTTTGCTCTGAATACGTTTCATCGTATCCGCTCCAAGCAAAAGCTCTGTTCGATTGAATAAATCTCCAGTCATTTAACTGAAAAGTTTGAAATTCGAGGATAAAGGTACGTTTTTTTTCATAATTAAAAGCCATTTTCACCCTCATTTATGGTTTTTTCGAAACTTTATGCTTTGTTTGTTGATATTTTTGTGTAACTTTGTCTACACGCTTTTGAACATTCAACATTTAATCAATAGAAACAACATGAGAAACATTTTTTCATTGGAAGGCAAGAATGCCTGGATTACAGGAGCTTGTTATGGCATTGGTTTCAGCATTGCGAAAGCCTTTGCAGAGGCTGGTATCAAGAACATCATCTTCAACTGTCGCAGCGAAGAAGCTATGCAGCGTGGTTTGGACAGCTACCATGAGGCTGGCATCGAGAACGTGAAAGGCTATGTTTGTGATGTGACTGACGAGCAGGCAGTGAAAGAACTCGTAGGGAAGATTCATGCCGAAGTTGGGCAGATTGACATTCTGGTCAACAATGCAGGCATCATCAAACGTATTCCCATGCACGAGATGAAGCGCGAAGAGTTCCAGCAAGTCATTGATATCGATCTTGTTGGGCCGTTCATTTGCTCAGCAGCTGTCGTCCCTGAGATGATGGAGCGCCGCGAAGGAAAGATTATCAACGTCTGCTCGATGATGTCCGAGCTTGGGCGTGAGACGGTTAGTGCGTATGCTGCTGCCAAAGGCGGCTTGAAGATGCTGACGCGCAACATTTGTTCGGAATACGGCGAATACAACATCCAGTGCAATGGTATCGGCCCAGGATATGTTGCTACGCCGCAGACAGCTCCTCTTCGTGAACGCCAGGCTGATGGCAGTCGTCATCCATTCGACTCGTTCATCTGTGCTAAGACACCTGCAGGACGCTGGCTTAATCCTGAGGAAATAGGCGGTCCTGCTGTGTTCCTGGCCTCGCACGCTTCGGATGCCGTCAATGGTCATATCCTTTATGTAGACGGTGGTATTCTGGCTTATATTGGGAAGCAACCTTAACATTGATAATTGACAATCGAAGACTATGGAACAGGTGTTCAGTTATATCATCAGTCTTGGGGCGTCGGTCATGATGCCTATCCTCTTTACCATTATTGGTCTCTGCATAGGCATGAAGTTCGGAAAGGCTTTGAAGTCAGGACTCTACGTGGGCGTCGGTTTCGTGGGTCTCGGCATTGTGACGGCCCTGCTGACAAACAACTTCGGTACTCCGCTTTCTGAGATTTCAAGTCTGTACGATTTACAATTGGGCGTATTCGACATGGGTTGGCCTGCAGCTGCAGCCGTGGCCTACAACACAGCAGTGGGAGCACTTATCATCCCAATCTGCTTGGGCGTGAATTTCCTGATGCTCATCACGAAAACTACGCGAACTGTGAACATAGACCTATGGAACTATTGGCACTTTGCATTCATCGGAGCTGTGGCGTATTTCGTTATGGGCGAGAGCTTGGCATGGGGCTATTTTGCCGCAATCGTTTGTTATATCAACACTCTGGTGATGGCTGACCTGACGGCAAGCAAGTTCCAAGGCTATTACGAGGGCATGGAGGGCATCTCCATTCCGCAGCCTTTCGTGCAGAGCTTCACTCCGTTTGCGATGCTTGCAGGCAAAGGACTAGACCTGATTCCCGGCTTTTCCAAGCTCGACATCGATGCAGAGGGACTGAAGAAGAAGTTCGGCGTGCTGGGAGAACCGTTGGTGCTGGGTGTAATTGTAGGTGCTTTGATAGGTGTATTGGCACAGCTCGACATTAAGAAGGTATTGTTCTTAGGCGTAACAATGGGAGCTGTGATGGAACTCATCCCTCGTATCACGAGATTGTTTATTGACGGTTTGATGCCCATCTCGGAAAAGACTCAGGAAGTGGTGAAACGGAAGTTTAGTGGAAGAAAGATATATATAGGCATGTCGCCAGCACTCGTAATTGGTCATCCCACAACACTTGTCGTCAGTTTGTTGCTCATACCTGTCACATTAGGCATTGCCGTCATCCTGCCTGGCAACGAGTTCTTGCCGTTAGCTTCGCTCGCAGGCTTGTTCTATGTGTTTGTGATGGTTCTTCCATATACAAAGGGAAACGTTATAAAGACATTTATTATAGGTTTGATAGCATTGGCTGTCGGACTGTATTTTGTAACAGACATGGCTCCGGCCTTTACGCAAGCTGCCCATACTGTATTTGAGCAGACAGGCGACAATGCCGCTAAGATTCCTGAGGGCTTCGAGGCCGGTGCACTCGACTTTGCGTCCTCTCTTTTCGGTTGGGTTATTTATAAGTGCGTGAACAATCTGCAATGGATTGGAATGGTAGTATTGACGGCATTTACGCTTGGCATGATGTACTACAACCGGCGGTGTATCGTCGCCGATGAAGCGAAAAGCGATAAATAAGAATAACAAAATAACAAAACGACAATGAAGAAAATATTTTTAATCCTGATGCTTATGGGAAATCTTACATCTGGTCTCGCCCAGCAAAAGATGACCTTCCAGAAGGCTTGTCATCCCGATGATGTGAAGCACTACGATACTCAGACTCTGCGCGACCGCTTCGTGATGGAGAAGGTGATGGCAGCTGACGAAATCAATCTGACCTATTCGATGTACGATCGTTTTATTTTCGGAGGAGCAATGCCCGTCACGAAGGAGTTGAAGTTGGAAACAGACCCTCAACTCCGTGCTGACTATTTCATGCGTAACCGCGAGTTGGGTATCATCAATACTGGCGGCGAAGGTTCGGTCATTGTCGACGGCCAGGAATACCCCCTCGGTTATCGTGAGGCCCTCTATGTAGGGCGCGGATGGCTTGGCAAGGACAAGGACGGCAAGGACATCGACTCGAACAAGGAGGTCATCTTCCGCTCGAAGGATGCCAATAACCCTGCGAAGTTCTACCTGAACTCAGCTACAGCCCATCATCACTACAAGACTCAATGGATTACGCTGGATGGCCGCAAGAACGGCAAGATACAGAGCCTCAAGGCTACCGTTACCGGTCCGCTTGGCACCCTGGCCGAGTCGAACCAGCGCACCATCTACCAGCTCATCGTCAACACCTCGCTCGAGGAAGGTCCCTGTCAGTTGCAGATGGGACTGACCCAACTGCAGGAGGGCAGTGTATGGAACACGATGCCACCTCACACTCATGGTCGTCGCGTAGAAGCCTACTATTACTTCAATGTGCCTGAAGGTCAGACCGTAAGCCACATCATGGGCGAGCCGCAGGAGAGTCGCGTGGTATGGCTGCACAACGAGCAAGCCATCATGTCGCCCGAGTGGAGCATCCATTGTGCAAGTGCTACGTACTACTATACCTTTATATGGGGTATGGCAGGAGAGAACCTGAACTATAATGACAAAGATGTCATTCAGGTAGGAGACTTAAGATAAATCAGGCGACTATTTGGTTACCACTTGTCGCGGGTCTGAATATCGTCAGCCCAGCGATGGTCCTTAGGGAAAGGCTGGCCTCCCCATGCTTTCACCTGTGTCCAAGGTTGCGGTGCATCGGCCCAGAAAGGATGGTCTGCAGGCAGGCCCAACGGCATGAACATCATGGAGGTCATGTAGAGCGAGCCGTTGTTTGTGTACCAGTCGGCCACATCGGGCTGTGAGCCGCAGAAGCCGATGGTCAGGAAGCCGGCATCGTTGAAGTTCTCCTGAACATCAAACATTCGGTGCAGTACCTTAGTCAGAGCGGCACGAACCTGGCCGTTCGCCAACTCGGAAGGCAGTTTCTCGTACCAAGCCATTAGTGCCAAAGGCTGCAATGCCGCCAAACGGTAAGTGATGGAGCGACCAAAGACGGGGAATGTGCCTTCGGGAGAGATGAAGCGCTCCAAGATGAGCGCGAACCTCTGTGCACGTTTCAGGGCGCGGTCGTGGTACTTCTGATAGTCCAGACGCGAACTCTTCTTGGAGTCAATCATCGCTTGGAGCGTCTCGAGATACATGGGATGGAACACGAAGCTCGAGTAGTAGTCGAAGGCAAAGTTCGGGCCGTCGGCATACCAGCCATCGCCTACATACCATTCCTCCACCTTCCGGCAAGCCATATTGACGCGGTACTCGTCGAACTGAGCACCGGCCTTTGCCAGCAGACTCTCGATGGTTGATGAGAAGAGGAGCCAGTTGGAGTAGGGCGGGTCAATCTTGCGCAGCGACTGGAACTCCTTGATGTATCGTTGTTTGGTTATCTCATCGAGCGGCATCCACAAGGTGTCCCATGCACGGAGGAACGATTCGGCGATGAAGGCAGCATCCACCAGATTCTGTCCCGACTTGCCCCAGCACAGATAGTCGGGCGAAGCAGGATCAACAGCATTTCTGTAGGCTGCCAATGCCCACTCCCTTAGCTGCTTGCGTTGCAAGCCTTCGGCTGTTTCATCATCGGGAAGTGTTAGCCAAGGAGCAATGCCAGTCATCAGGCGGCCGAATGTTTCCATATAGACCACGCTGCGGTCGCGATTGTCGAACGAGGGTGAGAACTCGGTCTTCATGTTCTTCTGCAACTCACCTTTGGCCATGTTCTCGAGAACAGGCTGAGCCATTTTGTATGCCAATGAGCACCAGTATTCACGGTCGGTCTGCTCTGCCAGTTTCGCTTTCTTGGCAGCTTGCAGGGGTAACAGCAGCGCGAGGGCTGCTGTCAGTACGAATAGCTTCTTAGTCATTTTGTTATGTTGTATGTAAGCGGTCGACGCAAGTTATTCATAAAATCATCGATAACAGTCTGCCACTGAGCCTCGGAGCAGACATCATAAAGGCTCCATGCTGAGCCGAAGTAGTAGGTGTAGGGTGCTCCCTGATAGTGGCTCACGATACCGATTGCGTGGTTCAACTCGCCCTTCAGCACCTTGGTCTTGTTCACGCCATTGGGGAACAGCGTTGCCACATAGACTTGTGACTGATGCAGGTCTGGACGGTCGGTCGGGTCGGCATAGTGAACATAATTCTTGCCCAGGGCGATTCCCTCGTCGCTATGCAGGACGACACCAGCGACCAAGGCTGTCGGCTGTTCAATGCCGTCGTACCAGACTGTCATGCGGTTGAAGTGCGAACCTTTGTCCAGACTAATCAGCCGATGCTCGGTGATTCCTTCGGCAGTAGTGCCGTAAGTCAGTTCGGCTGTGAATCTCAGAGGGCCATTGTCGTGTATCCGACAAGTCTTGTAGCAGTAGGGGAACACCAGCTTTCCGTCGTTCATCAAGGCAGGCGCACCACATCCCAGCGAGGGGCCTACGCCATAGACATCCATGCCGTTGCCATGATCCAGGTGAAACGAGGTATTCCGGTTTATCTCGGCAAGTGCCACCTTCTGGCCTGCATTTCGCAGCGAGTCTTCCTTCTTGTTTCCTTCATGGTCTTTCGTGTAGCGTTCCTCCACTACCAGTTCGGGAGTATTCTTCACCCACACATCGATACCAAACGAGCGTTCACCAGTCTTCTGTAGGGCCGGACCATAAAGGCGATATGCTGAGCGGTCGTTCTCCCATGCAAGGTCATCTTTGCGGATAGGATAGACCTTGCCTCTTACGTATGCCTTGGGGTCTGTAGGCTTGCCTTTGCTGATGGTGAATGAAGCTTTTCCGTGAGGATGAACTGACACGAAGAGCAGCAACTTCCCGTCGTAAGTCTTCTGGTAGTCAACCTCTTGTCCGGCCATGTTCTCTATCACAATCGGCTCGTCGGGACTGACGCCCAATTGCTCGCAAATCTTTTGCATGTCGACTTCTGCCACCTCTTGTCGTTGCCAGCCACTTTCGTTTTGAAAGGTAAGGGTAAGTCTCTCTGCCTGCAAGTATCTGCAGTATTCACATGCAGCCAGCAGAAAGGCACCTACACCGAAGTTAGCTTGGCTGTTTGCATCAACAGTCTGCCCAGGTATGGCTCGTTCGCCGATAGGTTGTACGTAGCCCACCTTACCACTTGTTTGCAGTGCAACTTCAGAGAGGTAATACCATGCTTTCTCTACGGTTGGGGCGTACATTTTCTTCGGTAGATAACCGTTATTGATACCCCAGAGCAGACCATAGCAGAAAAATGCCGTGCCAGAGGTCTCGTAGCCAGGAGCATGTTCTGTGTCCATCATCGACCTTGTCCAATGGCCCTGAGGTTGCTGCAGTTCCTTGACAGCCTGAGCTAGCCTGACGAATTTCTCTGCAAAGAATGGCTGGTGGCTATAGTCCTTAGGCATGTCCTGCAACACTTTGGCTAGGCCTGCAAGTACCCATCCGTCGCCACGAGCCCAGAAATCTTTCTTCCCACTGGTTGTAGTGTGCTTAGGGTAGACATACTTCTCATCGCGGAAATAGAGACCAGTTGCATTGTCGAGCATGATACTGTCACTGAAGCAAAGATTCTCGTAGAGTTTGTCCAGATACTTTGTGTCGCCTGTGAGGAGATACATCTTCGTCATCACGGGCATCACCATATACAGTGCATCGGCCCACCACCAATAGTCGTTGGATTTCGAGTCGGCCTCATAGCCCATCACTTCTTTGGCGCGTGCCACTTTCTGCTCGGACTTTTTGTTTGCAGGATCGATGTTGTAGAGGTCGATGTATGTTTGGAAACATATTTGCCAGTCGCCAAAGAGTACATAATCCTGTCCTTCACCATACTGTCGGTATTTCCATTTCTTTGAGTCTGGCTCTGTGGCACCTTTCCAGTGGTTATGTTCAGCCCAACGTATGCTATAGTCCAACATCTTTTGGTCCTTCAGCAACTTATACGCTTCTATATTGCCTGTGTGATAAGCCGCTTCGTCCCAAAATGCTCGAACTTCAGCAGGGTTGTTGGCTTGCCAATAGGTGTTTACCTTTCGGATAATGTCCTTTACCTCGTCGGTAGTCCATTGTCTAGCCTGTGCGCTCATGGCTGACAGGATTGCCAATAAAAATAGAAATTGTTTCATGGTATGTAAGTTGTTTTATTTTCTAAATTCTACTACTGTTATTCCTGCTCCGCCGAATTGGACATGTTCATCGTGAAAGGATACGATTCCAGGGATGGTGTGCAGGTATTGACGAATGACTTGCCGAAGTGCTCCTGTTCCTGTGCCATGAAGGATGCGGACACGAGCTGCATTTACAAGCAAAGCATCGTCGATAAAATAGGTGACGGCTTGCAGAGCTTCGTCTGCTCGCATTCCTCGCACGTCAATCTCTTGCCGAAAATCGAGATGTTTCTGTCTAATGCTATCCTGGGTTTGACGACTCACCACTACAGTCTGCGTTGTTTCCTGTTTCGTGACCTCTTCTGCCTGTTCCAAACGTTTAAGGTCAACAATAGTTCTCATTACTCCGAAGGTAACTGATGCCTGCTTGCCCTCGATGGCTGTAATAGTACCTATGGATGTTTGTCCTTTGATACGAACACTGTCTCCAACATTTAATGATTTAGGAGTTTGAGCATTAGAAGTTAGGGGTTGCTTGTTATCAGATTTCTTTTCTTTTTCTGCTTTCTTTGCCGCTTGTCTTTCTGCATGCCGTTTCCGACGTTCTTCTATTTGTTTGCGCTTCTTCTCGACATAGGCATCCAGCTCTTCCTGACTCATTTGCTCTACTTCTTCGCGGAAAGTCTGCAGTTGTTGACGTGCTGAACGTGTTCGTTCTTTATCGGCTTGAGCCTCCTTGATTTCTCGTATAGTGTTTTCTATCTGAGCATTTGCTGCAGCGATAATCTTATCTGCTTCTGCTTTTGCTTCTCGGATGATTTCCTTGCGCTTGCCTCGCAGTTCCTCAATCTCCTTTTCGTAGTGTTCAATGGTCTGCACCATCTGTTTTTCCTGAGAATGAATGGTTTGTCGCTTGCCCTCCCAATAACGTTTATCGCGAGTAATGTCGAGCAGATATTTGTCGGCATTGACGTACTCTCGGCCTACGAGTTCCGTAGCATCTGAAATTACGTCCTCAGGGATGCCAATCTTTCGAGCAATCTCTACAGCAAAACTGCTGCCTGGGTTGCCTATTTGCAGTTGGAAAAGTGCTGCCATCTTCTGTCTGTCATAAAGCATGGCACCATTTACCACACCTTGCGTATCCTCTGCAAAATGCTTGAGGTTCTGGTAGTGTGTTGTGATGACTCCAAAGGCTCCTTTCTCGACGAAGCGCTTCAAAACAGCCTCTGCAATGGCACCACCGATTGTGGGTTCTGTGCCACCACCAAATTCATCGATAAGCAAGAGTGAGGAGGGCGTGCAACTGGCCATCATTCTCTTCATGTTGAGAAGGTGGCTGCTATAGGTACTCAAGTCGTCATCGATACTTTGTTCGTCGCCGATGTCAATGAAGATTTGACTGAAGATGCCTGCCCTCGAACCATCTGCCATTGGAACAGGAAGGCCACATTGGAGCATGTATTGTAACAATCCAACAGTCTTCAAGCAGACACTTTTGCCGCCAGCATTTGGACCGCTAATGATGAGGATGCGTTGCCGCTTAGTCAAAGCGATGGTGAGCGGAACAATCTTCGAGCCTTGCTTGCGCAGTTTTGCTTCTAGAAGAGGATGACGCGCATCGAACCAATCGATGAGAGGCGTGGAATATATCTCAGGAGAAAGACCTCCGATGGCTTTCGTTAGTTGATGTTTGGCAATGAGGAACTCGATGTCTGCAAGGAATTCGAAGCCTCGCAAAAGCTCCTTTATGTTGGGTCGCAATTGCTCTGTAAATTCGCGAAGGATACGAATGACCTCTCTCTTCTCTTCAGCCTCCAATTCTCGAATGCGGTTATTGGCTTCCACTACTTCTGCAGGCTCGATGAAGACTGTTTTGCCTGTAGCGCTTTCATCGTGAATGATGCCTTTGATGCGTCTTTTCAGAGCAGGAACAACAGGAATCACCAATCGTCCATCTCGCATGGCTGGCGTTACATCTTTCTCAACAAGCCCCTCTGCCTGAGCTGATTTGAGGATGTTCGTTAAAGTCCTGCTTACACTGCCTTCTGCTTTCTTCAGTTCGTGACGGATGGAGAGAAGGCCTCGGCTTGCTTCGTCCTTGATGCGTCCATACTTGTCGAGAATCTGTTCGAGGCGACGTGTAACAGTATGGAACGTAAAGACTCCTTCGGCAAGTTTCTCGAGGCCAGGATAAAGAATGCCAGGATGATCATCATCTTGCTTTCTGACAATGTCCACCCATGCATGAAGAGTTCGAAGGGTTCGAAGCAGTTCCCCAAGCGTTTGTTCTTCGAGGTAAGTGCCTTCAATACGAATGCGATGGATTTCTTCTCTGAGGTCGAAGAAGTCTTGCTCTGGTTGTTCTGTGGAGGTCTGGAGAATGTAGCTTAATTCTGCAAGCTGCAGATGAAGGGTTGTGACGGCTTCATGGTCAGCAAGGAATTGCATAGCATCCACTTTCTCGTGTCCTAGGGGGCTGAGACAATAGCCATGCAGTAAAGCACGAACCTCGTTGAAACCTATCTTCTCCTCGAACGTCATTACTTCAAGTTCTTTTCAGGATACATCGTGTTCCACCAGGTTGGATCGTCTTGCAGCCATTTCGCGAACCAGGCCATGATGCTATCGTGCCAACGGATGCGTTTGTTGTAGTTCAGGATGTGGTGATTCTCGCCCTCAACAGTGATGAAGGCGCACTCTCTGCCAAGCAATTTGAGGGCTGTGAACATCTGTATGCTCTCGTTGATAGGCACGTTAGTATCTGCTCCACCATGCATGAAGAGAATGGGCGTGTGCACCTTGTCGGCATTGAAGAGTGGGGCGTGTCCGCTATAGAGTTCCATGTTGTTCCAGGGGTAAGAATGAGCTGCGGATGTTGTGCTATAGGAATAACCCCAATAACCGTAGCCCCAATAGCTGGCAGGATTGCTGATTCCGGCATGACTCATGGCAGCGGCAAAGATGTCTGTTACGGTTTGCAGATACATCGTCATGAAGCCTCCGTAGCTTGCACCCATGCAACCAATCTTGTCGGCCTTTACGTAGGGATGTTCCTTGCAGAACTGCTTAGTTCCCTGAACAATGTCGTCAGCCGTATAATCGCCATAGGCATTAACGTGGCGAGAGGCAAACTCCTGGCCGAAACCGCTGCAACCAGAAGGCTGAATGACATAAACCACATAACCCATCGCTGCCCATTCCTGGAAGTTGTAATAGCTGTCGAGCAATCGTCCTACAGGAGAGCATCCGCCATAGTAATAAACGAGCATCGGATATTGCTTCGTTTCGTCGAAGAAAGGAGGCAAATAGTAGCAACCATATATTGTGTCGCCTCGCTCAGCCTTGAAGTTCCAGTCTTGGCATTTCCCAAGCTGAATGTCCTTGAGCCTTGTGGGGTTGAGGTCACAAAGCACGCGTTCCTTGCCTGACTTGAGGTCGCGCAGCCAACAACGGTCTGTACTCATGCTACTTTCTCCTATATATGCAAGGAGTGGCTTTTCTTCTGCCAAACTGAAGCTGCTATATATATAAGGTTCAGAAAGTGGTAACATTTCGGCCTTTCCGTCCTTGGGATTGATGCGATAGAGGCTCTTCAGGTCGTGGTTTTCACAAAGTGCATAAATCATGCCGTCCTGCTCTGACCATTGATAGGAAGCGACAGAAGGGTCGAAATCGCGAGTCAAGCAACGCACTTCCTTTGTCTCGAGGTTGATGAGGAACAGCTCATAT
This sequence comes from uncultured Bacteroidales bacterium, assembly GCA_902779315.1. Classification (GTDB taxonomy): domain Bacteria; phylum Bacteroidota; class Bacteroidia; order Bacteroidales; family Bacteroidaceae; genus Physcousia. Next base: position 19,790 of record CACZBC010000001.1, read on the forward strand.
TCATAGCTGCTGGGTATAACGCCTTTGGGAAGGGTGTTGCCCAAACCATCGAAAGCTTCTGGACTGCCCGTAAGTGCCACATATTTCTCGTCTGGCGAGAAGGTGTATGAGCCGATGAAACCATCGTGACGAACAAGGGTGTCTGCCTTTCCTGTAGCTGGATCGAGCAGGAGCAGGTCTGTGAATTCGAAGGGGCGTTCCGTCAGTTTTTCTGTACGAATGGAAACGAGATAGCGGCTTGCATCCTTGTTGGGGATGACATAAACATTGCGAGCGCCTTTGGTGATGGGAGTTGTAATGCCTGTCTCGATGTCGTAGAGCGAATAGTTACGACGGTTTCGGTAGCCAGGCTGACGATCATCAGGTTCAAGGATTTGGTGCACGTCCTTGTTCTTCTCTTCTGGAACTTTCTCGTCGATGGTCACAAGGAAGTGCTTCATGTCATCGGTCAGGTAGGCGTATCCTTTGCCAGTGTATTTGCCGATGAATGTCTTCTCGCCCGTCTTGGGGTCAACCGTCTCGTAGCATCTTGTGCCCTCTGTTTCGCGATAGCTGCGAAGATAGCGGTCTCCTTTGGGGAGCCAACGCTGGAAACCGTCGAGACTGAACTCTTTGCCCGTTGCGAGGTCGATGAAGATGTCTTTGCCATCCGTTTCGCCTCCTTTATAAGTGACGTTCTTGTGGATGCGAACGTATTTGCCTGAGCTGGAGAGCTCTACGCCATTTATGCGTTCACCATGCATCATGTCTGCATTCGTCCAATAGCGTTTGCCTTCTGGATTGATTTCGAGAGCTTGCTCGCTTTCGACGGAAACACGAAGCGTATCAGCTTTGTCGCCCTTACGGAGTATCTTGATGCTTACTTCATGCCGACCTGGAACAAGTTCGAAGTCGCCCCCCTGCTCATTGCCGTCTATGTATAGTTTGTGCTTGCTCTCGCACTTCACATTGACCTTGCCCTTTGCAAAGCCAGTGTTCTGGAAGGTGAAGCCTGCCATATAAAGTTGAGGCTCATCTGTTGGAGGAAGGACAACCTCTTCGACGGATGGTTTGTCTTTCCACATGTCAGTCTTTGCAAAAGCATCCATCAGGACGTTATCCAGGTCGATGCGATTGCCTTCGCTGTCCAGGCTGTCTGTCATGAATGGCTTGTTCGTAGGGTAGGGACCAACTAGACGAAGGTTTTTGACGTCTGTTGCATTTGCCATTATGGGCAAAGCTATGAGGGCGAGTGCTGCCCAAAAGGTTTTAACTTCTCGATACATTCTTTACGCCTTTTACTGTTTTGAGTTTCTTGATGAGTTGTTGCAGACGGCTTGTGTCGTCGAGCATGACGGTAAGCGAGCCGTTGAAGAGGCCATCGTGGCTGTCGATACTGATGCTTCGCAGCTGGATTTTCTCTTCCTTGCTTATTATATTTGTGATGTTGTTGATGATGCCAATGTCGTCGTTTCCAATGACGCGAAGGGTGATGGGGTATTGGCTGCCACGTTTTCCTGCCCATTTCGCACGAACTATTCTGTAGCCGAAACGTTGGCGAAGCTGTGGCGCATTCGGACAGTCTTCTCTGTGAATCTTGATGCCACCTCCGCTTGTGACAAAGCCGAATACTGAGTCGCCATATACAGGCTGACAGCATCTGGCCATTTGGAAATCGAGACCTTTCAGATTCTGGTCTATGACGAGGACGTCGCTCTGCTCGATTTGCCGCTTTGCCTTCTCGTCTTCAGGCATCACGAACTGGTCTGCGCTAAGTGTCGGAGCCTGTTTCTCGGCTTCTCCATGGTCGAAGCGTTGTTGCTGGGCATAGGCTTCGAGGACTGAGTTCATGTCGAGTTTCCCGTCTGCCAGAGCTGCATAGAAGTCCGTTACGATGCGATATCCGAGTTTCGTCATAGTGTGCATCAGTACGGGTTCCTCGTAGTCGAGCTTCTTGTTCTTCATCTTGCGCTCCAACTCCTCTTTTGCCAGGAGTGCCTGACGGCTTTCCATTTCCTTGAGGCTCTGACGCACCTTTGCTCTGGCTCGAGTGGTTGTGACGATGCTGAGCCAGTCCTGTTTGGGCGTTTGGTTGCTGCTGGTCAGGATTTCGACTTGGTCTCCGCTTTGCAGTTTCTGCCTAATAGTGACGTTCTTGCCGCCAATACGGGCTCCTACACATTGGTTGCCTACCTTGGAATGGATGTGATAGGCGAAGTCGAGCACTGTCGCACCCATTGGAAGCTTGAAGATGTCGCCTTTTGGTGTAAAGACAAAGACCTCGTCTTCCTTCAGGTCGAGACGGAACTGATCCATGAGTTGGGCATCGTCGTTCGTTTCGAGAGCGCTACGGACACCTGCCAACCATTCCTCCACACCGCTTTCGCCAGAGCGAATGCCTTTGTAGCGCCAATGTGCAGCCAGTCCGTGCTCGGCTATGTCGTCCATCCTTTCTGTGCGAATCTGCACTTCCACCCATTTCTGTTCAGGGCCCAGAACGGTGATGTGGAGGCTTTCGTATCCGTTGCTTTTGGGTACTGAAAGCCAATCGCGCATACGTTTCGGATTGCTCTGATACATGTCTGTGATGATGCTGAACACTTGCCAGCACTCCATCTTCTCGCGTTCCGGAGGCGATTGCAGGATGATTCGGATGGCAAAGAGGTCGTAGACGCCATCCACATCGACGTGCTGCTTCTGCATTTTCTGCCAGATGGAGTGGATGCTTTTGGTGCGACCTTTCATGTGGTAGTGCAGTCCTGCCTCCTTCAGCTTCTCGTCGAGGGGCTTCAAGAAGCGTTCGATGTAGGCGTCCCTGCTGCGTTTCGTCTCGTTCAGCTTCTCCTTTATATGATAGTATGCATCATGCTCGAGGTATTTGAGGCTGAGGTCTTCCAGCTCGCTCTTCAATTTGTAGAGGCCAAGCTTGTGGGCGAGTGGAGCATAGAGATAAGCGGCTTCCATCGAGACTTTCCTTTGCGCCTCGATGTTTTCGACGTCCTTGATTTGCCGCATCACACAGACGCGATTGGCAATCATGATGAGGATGACGCGCATGTCCTCGGCAAAAGTGACGAGCAAGCTGCGGAAGTTCTCGCTTCCCACAGTAGCGCTCTTTGTGTAGAGCTCGCGGATTCGCATCAGTCCATACAGGATGTGAGCCACCTCCTCGCCAAAGTCCCCTCGGATTTCATCGAGCGAAGCAGCTCCGCTTTTCACTATCGACCAGAGCAGTACGCTGATGACACTTCCCCTGGTCAGACCTATTTCTTCGCCTACGATGAGTGCCGTCTCAGTATCCTTCACGATGGGGTTGATGCCGAAGACGTCCCTTTGCAGCAGACCTTGTTGGGTTGCTCTGTCCAGATACTTCCTGATCTTCGCCTCGTCACCCTCTTGAACGACATCTGCAGCCATCGCAAAGAGCTGTCTCTGAACGGCTTCTATGCGACTGCGTTCCTCTTCGGTAAAGAATTTGGCAATCTCCATTTCCTGCTACATTATATATTTTAAGGACAAAGGTACAAAAAATATTTGAATAATCGAGCGAGCCGCCAGTTTTATTTATGTTAAACTTCTCAAAAAACGTCCCTGGCATAAATGGCAAACGACTAGTGTGACGTTTGCGATTTACTAGTGTGACGATTGCGATTTACTAGTGTGACGTTTGCATTTGTATAGTGTTACGTTTCTAATCGTATAGTGTTAAGTATCGAGGTGTAAAACGTTAATAATGCAAAAATCATACGCAATTCTTTGGAGGTTTGCATTTTTCTTCGTTAATTTGCACAGGATTTATTACGGAATTAACGACATGAACCTATGAAGAAGATTCAACTTTTACTGGCTATGACTGCCATCTTGTTCCTGGCAACAGGCTGTGATTTTAACCGCAAGAAGATTCTGACCGTAGAGCAGCTCCCAGAAGCGGCCCAGACCTATATCAAGGAGAATATGCCTGAGGCAAAGGTGCTCTATGTGAAGAAGGAAAGGAAGAATTTCAAGACCTACTACGAAGTCAAGTTCGACAACCTGATGGAGCTCGAATTCGACAGTAAGGGCGAGATTTACGACATTGATGTAGACGATTAATAACCGATAAAACACGACAATTATGAAACAGATGAAGTGTTTGCTGATGGCACTGATGTGCCTCATTTCGTCGAGCGTAATGGCTGACGATACGCCAATTCCAGTAGAACAACTCCCAGAAGCAGCCAAGACTTTCGTTCAGACCAATTTCAAGGGTCAGAAGATAGTCTATGCCGAGAAGGACTGGAACTCCTTCGAGTGCCGCCTTGCCGATGGAACCAAGATCGAGTTCACCAAGAAAGGTGCATGGAAGAAGATTGACCGCAAGGCTGCTGCTGTTCCTGAAGCTATCGTTCCTGCTGCCATCCAGGAGTATGTGAAAGCCAATTTCGAAGGCTGCATGGTCACCAAAATCGACAAGGAGCGTTATGGCTACGACATCGAGCTGTCGAACGATATGGACTTGAAGTTCAACTTCCAGGGCGTTCTCATCGGAATGGACGACTAAGCGACGGTTCATCACACAACAAATCAGTCCAGTTGGAGTTCCATCTGGACTTTTTTTATCTTTTTCTTCATTCTGCATTCTATATTGTTGAATTTTTTGTAACTTTGCAGCATGAAACTCCACAAAAACCGTATCGTCGAAGGAGAAAAAGACTTGACCAAATAAAAACGCAAATATATGTTTAGCAAGGAAGATCTTCTGCAGATTCAGCAGAAAGGAATGAGTGAAGCGCAGATTGAAGCGCAGTTAGAGTGTTTTCGGAAGGGTTTTGACTTCCTCAAACTGAAGGGTGCCGCTTCCGTTGGCGAGGGCATCATAGCTCCTTCGGACGATGAGGCGGAAGCCTACATTCAGGCTTGGAACGACTACAAAGTTGAAGGGCACTGCATTACCAAGTTTGTGCCTGCAAGTGGTGCTGCAAGCCGTATGTTCAAGAACGTGTTCGAATTTCTGAATGCCGACTACGAAGTGCCCACTACGGACTTCGAGAAGATATTCTTCGCCCACATTCACAGCTTCGCTTTCTTCGACGCGCTGAACGATGCATGCTTCCTGAACGAAGGCAAAGGCGTGGATGCGCTCATCGAGGAGGGCAACTACAAAGCTGTAGCAGAGAATATGCTTGGCGAGGAAGGCTTGAACTATGGCCAGCTTCCAAAGGGCTTGTTGCAGTTCCACGCTTATGACGACTGTGCCAAGACACCTGTCGAGGAACACCTCACGGAAGCCGCTCTCTACGCAAGCAGCAGGGGAGAGGCGGAAGTTCATTTCACTGTTAGCAGCGAGCACAGAGAACTCTTCGAGGAACTCCTAGAGCGTGTCGTTCCTGAGGCTCAAGCCAAGCACAAGATCACATACAAGGTGAGCCTGAGCGAACAAAAGCCAAGCACAGACACGATAGCTGTGAATATGGACAACACGCCATTCCGCACAGGTGAAGGCAAACTCCTGTTCCGTCCTGGAGGTCATGGTGCACTCATCGAGAACCTCAACGACCTCGAGAGCGACATTGTCTTCATCAAGAATATCGATAATGTTGTGCCTGATCGTTTGAAGTCCGATACCGTCTTCTGGAAGCAAGTTATCGCAGGAGTGCTGGTTCAAGCGCAGAAGAAGGTATTTGGTTTCCTACGTTTGCTCGACAGTGGAAAGTTCAATCACGACGACCTCGAGGACATGATTCGCTTCCTTCGTCACACCCTTTGCTGTGATGTGCCCAACCTGAAGAACTTGGAGGACACGGAGCTGCACATCCTCCTGAAAGATAAGCTCAACAGGCCCATCCGAGTTTGTGGAGTTGTGAAGAACGTTGGCGAGCCAGGAGGCGGACCGTTCCTTGCTTACAACCCCGATGGTAGCATTTCGTTGCAAATTTTGGAGAGCAGCCAGATAGACCAGAACAACCCGGAGTATGTGGAGATGTTCACAAAGGGTACACACTTCAATCCTGTTGACCTTGTTTGTGCCGTTCGCAACTATAAGGGCGAGAAGTTCAACCTTCCTGACTATGTTGACCCTGCTACGGGCTTCATCTCGTACAAGAGCAAAGATGGAAAGGAATTGAAAGCTTTGGAGCTTCCGGGCCTTTGGAATGGGGCAATGAGCGACTGGAACACCATCATGGTCGAGGTGCCCCTGACGACCTTCAACCCCGTGAAGACGGTCAACGATTTGCTTCGTCCCCAGCATCAGCCCGCTCTCGATTGAACATTGCGAAAAGTTAAATAACCTTAAAAGTGGAGCGGCGCGTTATATATTATAATGTGTTGTTCGAGGAATTGTTGTATCTTTGCACCCGCTTTTGTGTAAACAAGGGCAGGTGATTATTAACATTATTAACTCTTTAATTAATCTGTATGGCAGATTTGAAAAATGTTGCTCCTCTCCCAGATTTCGATTGGGAAGCATTCGAACAGGGTGACAGCAACGCAGGTGTGAGCCGTGAGGCTCAAACAGAGGCCTATGAGGGCTCTCTGAACAAGGTAAGTGACCACGATGTAGTCGACGGTACCGTCATTTCCATGAACAAACGTGAGGTGGTGGTTAACATCGGTTTCAAGAGCGATGGTATCATACCTATGAGTGAATTCCGCTACAATCCCGACCTGAAGGTTGGCGACACTGTAGAGGTTTACATCGAGAACCAGGAAGACAAGAAGGGTCAGCTCATCCTGTCTCACAAGAAAGCACGCGCATCTCGCTCTTGGGATCGTGTGAACGAGGCTCTCAACAACGAAGAAATCATCAAGGGCTACGTGAAGTGCCGCACTAAGGGCGGTATGATCGTGGACGTCTTTGGCATCGAGGCTTTCTTGCCCGGCAGCCAGATCGACGTGAAGCCCATTCGCGATTACGACATCTTCGTAGGCAAGACGATGGAGTTCAAGGTTGTGAAGATCAACCAGGACTACCGCAATGTCGTTGTCAGCCACAAGGCTCTCATCGAAGCAGAGCTGGAGGCACAGAAGAAGGAAATCATCAGCAAGCTCGAGAAGGGTCAAGTGCTGGAGGGTGTCGTCAAGAACATCACCAACTACGGTGTCTTCATCGACCTTGGTGGCGTGGACGGTCTCATTCACATCACAGACCTCAGCTGGGGTCGTGTCAGCGATCCGAAGGAGATTGTCGAGCTCGACCAGAAGATCAATGTCGTTATCCTCGACTTCGACGACGAGAAGAAGCGTATTGCTCTGGGCCTGAAGCAGCTCACTCCTCATCCTTGGGATGCTCTTGATCCCAACCTGAAGGTGGGTGACCACGTGAAGGGCAAGGTTGTCGTGATGGCCGACTATGGTGCATTCATCGAGATTGCTCCTGGTGTGGAAGGTCTGATTCACGTCAGCGAAATGTCTTGGAGCCAGCATCTCCGCAGCGCTCAGGACTTCATGAAGGTGGGCGACGAGGTAGAGGCAGTCATCCTCACTCTGGACCGCGAGGAGCGCAAGATGTCTCTGGGCATCAAGCAGCTCAAGGACGATCCCTGGGAGAACATCGAGGAGCGCTATCCCGTTGGCAGCAAGCACACTGCCAAGGTTCGCAACTTCACCAACTTCGGCATCTTCGTTGAGATCGAAGAGGGTGTTGACGGCCTGATTCACATCAGCGACCTGAGCTGGACCAAGAAGATCAAGCACCCCAGCGAGTTTACTCAGATTGGTGCTGAGATCGAGGTTTGCGTTCTCGAGATTGACAAGGCTAACCGTCGTCTCTCTCTCGGCCACAAGCAGCTCGAGGAGAATCCTTGGGACGTATTCGAGACAGTCTTCACTCAGGACAGCATTCACGAGGGTACAATCATCGAAATGCTCGACAAGGGTGCAGTCATCCAGCTCGAGTATGGTGTTGAGGGTTTCGCAACTCCCAAGCACCTCGTCAAGGAAGACGGCACACAGGCTCAGAAGGGCGAGAAGCTGCAGTTCAAGGTGATCGAGTTCAACAAGGACAGCAAGCGCATCATCCTCTCTCACAGCCGCATCTACGAAGATGTTCAGCGTGCAGAAGCCCGCGAGGCTCGTGAGGCCAAGAAGGCTACTCGCAAGGCAGCCCAGAAGGAAGAGCCCGTAGTTCAGAACCAGGCTGCCAGCACCACGCTTGGCGACCTCGACGCTCTGGCAGAGCTGAAGGCCAAGATGAGCGAAAGCGCAGAGAAGCCCAAGGCAAAGAAGGCTGCCAAGAAGGTTGAAGAACCCGTGGCAGAGGAGCCTAAGGCTGAAGAGCCCATAGCAGAGCCTGAAGCAGAAGCAAAGACTGAGGAATAAAAATTCCAATAACTAACGAAGCCCCCGTCCCTCACAAAGGGGCGAGGGTTTCTTTTTTTCCGTCTGTTTTGAATTTCGAATTGAACATACTGGGTTGCGGCTCTGCCAAGCCCACCACACGCCACCAGCCCACCTCGCAAATCCTGAACGTGAGGGGCAAACTCTTCATGATAGATTGTGGCGAGGGCGTGCAGGCTCAGATGCAGAGGATGGGGCTCTCCATGATGAGCGTCGGCCACATCTTCATCAGCCACAACCATGGCGACCACGTCTTCGGACTGCCTGGACTGATAGGCACGATGGACCTGCTGGGCCGTACTGCCGAGCTCCACATACACGGGCCTCAGCAAGTGGGCGAGCTGCTCCAGTTCCTCATGAGCACTTACTATTCCGAGATTCAGTACAAAGTGCTCTTCCATCCAGTCGATACGCGCAAGTTCGACCTCGTTTACGAAGACCGCAGCATCACCGTCCACAGCATCCCCCTGCAGCACAGGCTTCCCACCTGCGGCTACCTTTTCCGCGAGAAGCCAAACCTGCCGCACATCCGCAGGGAGATGATTGATGCCTATGGCATTCCTGTCAGCCAGATCAATAACATCAAGGCCGGTGCTTCTTGGACGACAGAGGACGGAACCGTCATCCCTCACGAACGCCTCACCACGCCAGCCACACCTTCGCGTTCATTTGCCTATTGCTCTGATACCGTCTATCTGCCAGAGTTGAAAGACATTATTGATGGCGTCGATTTGCTCTATCACGAAGCGACCTATTTCCACGAGCGCGCACTCAGGGCGGAACAGACCATGCACACCACAGCCCTGCAGGCAGCTACCTTGGCTCGGGATGCAAGGGTGGGGAAGCTTTGCATAGGCCATTTCAGCGCCTCCATTAAGGACGAAAATGCTCTCCTGAAGGAGGCTCAGAGCGTTTTCCCCAACACCGTCCTTGCCAACGAAGGGCTTGTCATCAGCATTTGACTCCCAGCATGATTGCCAACGCAGCATGTGAAGATGCCGGGCTTGACGTGTTACGATTGCGATTGTATTGTGTTATGCAGGCCTTCGTATAATGTTACGTTCGCATCGTTGACTGGTGTCATCCGGATTTTTGAGCTTAGCTCATGCAGCGGAAACGGGCCCTGTTTTCGATGCGATGAACTTCAGTTCTAAATCCACTGCAAAGATACAACATTCTCGGTGCGGTTTTCGAATACTCTGGCAACTTTTTCAAAAAAAAAATTTCGCGTCTCAGTGTCTCAGTGTCTCAGTTCGATTTCAAGGGGTGTATGATGGCGAAAAATGAATCTATTATATATATTTATTTTAATAAATATATATAATAGAATTTTCTTTTGGGAATTTGTACGCTTGTTTTTTAACTGAGACGGTGAGACGGTGAGACGGTAGTCCGTCGTGAATTGTGTCTTTTCAGGAAAAGGCTTGACTCGTTTAAGCCGTTGATTTTTAACACTTGTCTACCCTTACGGAAAAGATTGACTTGCTCACCTGGGTAGAGTTGTCTTCTTTCTCTGAAGCCCTGAAATTCGAAAACACGATACAATTCAATACCATGAAAATGCCTCCTTTTGCCTCGAAATTGGTTGCCTGCTGCAATTCCTTGGCCTCATGTTATGCAAAAATTGCGAAGAAAGCTTTGCCAAATGACAAGAAATACGTAATTTTGCACTTGAATAACCATATTACGGACATGAAAACTATCGTTAAAGCCATATTCGCTTGCCTCCTGATGCAAGTTGTATTCACCGGTTCGGCATCAGCTCAGGCACTCTACAACAACCCCGATACCATTCAGAAGTACCTGAAGGACCGTATCGTCGAAGTGAAAGAACAGTTGAGGGCTACTCGCACCCAACTAAAAGAGGAAGAGAAGAAGCTTCGAACCCTCAATCGCGACCTCGAAAAGTCTCGTACGCAGGCTCAAAGGGACAAGGTTAAGCTGAAGGAGGCAAAGCGCAACGGCAAGTTCTATCAGGTGAAGCCCTACATCCCCGAAGAACTTCAGGGCGATGTGGAAGCCAAGATAAAAGCCGCCAAGGAGGCTAAGGCTGCCAAGGAGCGCGAAATCAAGGCAAAAGAGGCTGAGAAGAAAGCTGAGGCAAAGGCTGCAAAGGCTGCCAAGAAGCAGGCTGAGCAGGACGAGAAGGACCAGCTGAAGGCTTCGGCAAGGAGCCAGCAGAAACGGGCTCGCCAGAAGAAAGCCGAACAGAAAGCTCAGGAAAAAGAGAATGAACAAATTGCCAAGCAGGAGGAAGCAGACCTGAAGGATGGCGTTAAGGGCGATAATGTCGAGGAAGGCAACGGCAAGAATGTCGTCGAAGACAACGGCAAGAAGGTAGAGAAGGACTCTGCAGGAAAGGATAATGGAAAATCCGACGAGAAGAAAGCTTCAGCCAAAGATAAGGAATCGGATGGAAAAGCTCCAGCCGGCAAAGGCAAGGACGATGTCCTGCCAGACGAAAAGGTTCCTGTAATCCAAGACCAGGGCAAAAACGATGCCAACACTGGCAAAAACGATGGAAATCAGGGCAAAAACGATGCCAACACTGGCAAAAACGATGGAAATCAGGGCAAGAATGATGCCAACCAAGGCAAGAGCGGCAAGGATAACGGCAAAGCCGATGTTGGTAAGGATAACGGCAAAGCCGATGCTGGTAAGGACAATGGCAAAGCCGATGCTGGCAACGATAATGGCAAAGCCGATGTAGGCAAGGATAATGGAAAGGCTGATGCCGGCAAGGATAATGGCAAGGCCGATGCCGCTCCGAAGAAAGCCTCCAGCAAGGCTCCTGCAGGCAAAGACAATGGAAAAGCCTCTTCTGGCAAGGACAATGGCAAAACCGATACAGGTAAGAACAACGGCAAGGGAAAAGAAACCGCTTCCACAAAGGGTAAGGGTAAAACCCAGAAGTCGGAAAGCGCCTTAGAAAAGGAAGCTGCTGCAAAGGCTGAGAAAGAAGCTGAGAAGAATGCCGAGAAGGCTGAAAAGGAAAAGGAGAAGGCCGTGAAGGCTGCCGTAAAGGATGCTGAAAAAGCAGCCAAGGAAGCTGAACAGCGCGCCAAGGAATCGGAGGCCAAAGCAAAGGCTATAGAGAAGGAAAAAGAGGATTCTGTTCCTGAAGTGGAGGGCTCTGCGGAAGAGACAGACGAGGAAGCCGAAGAGGCAAAGCCCAAGAAACGCACCTATACTGTTCGCGCTCAACGCCAGAGAGCCGCCAAGAAGAGCGGGGAAACCGAAGAGAGCAAGGAGCAGAAGGAAGAAGAACAGAATACCCCAGAATAAGTTAAAGCGAAGCGAAGACTATGCAGAAACTTGTCATCAAAAAACTGAAAAGAAAGGTTGCTTCGGCAGCCGATATACCTGCTGCAATTCAGGCTGCAGGCATCCAGTATACCTCAGTCGAGAATGTCAATTGGCCTGAGAGCTATCCCTACAAGCCAAAGATGGAGTTTGCAGCAGTTCACGACGGTGATGCCCTCCTGCTGCACTATCGTGTCGAGGAGCAAAGCGTCAGGGCTGTGGCTCGTCAGGACCATGAACACATTTGGGAAGACTCGTGTGCCGAGTTCTTCATCATGCCGGCTGACGACGGCTTCTACTACAATCTGGAATGCAATTGCACAGGCAAACTCTTGGTTGCAGTAGGCAAAGACCGCACTGAACGCCAACCTGCTCCAATGGAGGTGATGCAGGGTGTTGACCGTTGGGCTTCGCTTGGTTCAGAGCCCTTCGATGTCCGTCAAGAGCCAACGAAGTGGGAGCTCGCCCTTCGTGTGCCCATCACCACTTTCTTCAAGCACCAGTTCGTCAGCTTCAATGGTTTGAAGGCAAAGGGCAACGTCTACAAGTGTGGCGACAACCTGCCTGTGCCTCATTTCATCAGTTGGAACCCCATCAAGACAGAGAACCCGGACTTCCATCGTCCTGAGTTCTTCGGAGAAATCGTATTCGAATGAACGTTTTCATTAAGCCAAATGACCAGAGCCAGCTCGCTTGAGCTATGGCAAGGCGTGAAAAAGTCGAATGAAATTCAATCTGAAGCAACGTGTCCTTGCGACCATGAAGTCTCGTGACATAGAGGGCAACTTCGAACTCTACGTCACTCGCACCCCTGGCTATCTGTGGGCGCTCTTCTTCCGTTGGTTGCATGTCCATCCCATTGTGGTCACCCTGATGAGTATCGTCATCGGATGTGCTTCGGCTTTCTTCTTCGCTTCCACGGACCTTTGGTACAACATCATCGGAATGCTGCTCCTCGTTTGGGCGAACTGGTACGACTGTGCAGACGGGCAATTGGCTCGAATGACGGGGAAGACAACGCTCATAGGCAGGGTTCTCGACGGCTTTGGTGGCGAGCTCTGGTTCATCTGCATCTACATCGGCATAGCCATCAGGCTCTATCCCGTTTGGGGCATCTGGATTTTCCTCATCATCCTCTGGTCTGGCTTCTATTGCCATTCGCGCCAATGCGGAATTGCCGACTATTATCGAAACATCCACCTCTGGGTGACGCTGGGTGAGGAAGGCAGCGAACTCGATACAAGTGTTGAGCTGCAAAGGCGAATGGAGAGCCTTCATTGGAACAGAAAGGAGTGGTTCGGGAAGTTCTACCTCTTCTTCTATGTGCGATACATGCGGACTCAGGAACGGCAAACGCCAGAGTTCCAGTTGCTTCGTCCCTTGATAGAGAAGTTGCCCATCGACGATCCCACTCGTCAGGAGTTCCGCAGGGAAAGCCTTCCCCTGATGCCGCTATGCAACATCCTGACTTTCGACACACGCGTCATAGTCCTCTTCCTCTCCATGTTCATCGGACTTCCTTGGGTCTACTTCATCTTCGAGATGACTGTGCTCGAGGGCCTGCGACTCTATACGATTCATCGCCACGAGTCCTTCAGCCATAAGTTGCACCAAAAACTTTGTGCCATATGAAGCAGAGTCATAACATAGCTTTGATCCTGGCAGGAGGGACTGGCGAGCGAATGCGTGCTTCTGTGCCTAAGCAGTTTATGGAGATAGACGGCGAAACGGTCTTGCTGCACACGATGAAGGCATTCCAGCAACATCCTCTCATCCACGAGATTTATCTTGTCTGCATGCCGGAATGGGAGTCATTCGTCAGGAACGAAGCGAAGAAGGGTGGCATAGACAAGCTATGCGGCATCATTCCTGCTGGCGAGAGTTGCTATGCTTCGGCTTGTAACGGCATAGAGCATTTGGCGAAAACAGTCAAAGAGCCAGATGCCATAGTCCTTGTCCACGATGCCGTTCGTCCACTCATCACGCAGGACATCATCAGTCGCAACATAGCGGTTTGCCTCACTCACGGCAATGCCATCACAGCCTTGCAGAGCCACGAAGCTTATCTTGTGACGCAGGATGGCAATACTTCCGATGCCTTCAAGCCTCGCGAGGGTTTGATGCGAGCCCAGACACCTCACACATTCCCGCTCGCCACACTTCGACAGATGATGAAACAGGCTAAGGAGCAAGGCATCAGTAAGTCGCAAAGCATCTTCACCTTGGCTGGCGAATTGGGCATTGCGCCCTTGCATATCGCTCAAGGCGACCTGCGTAACTTCAAGATAACCGAGCAATCTGATATCCTCATCTATCGTGCCTTGAAGACGATGGAAGAGTGAAATTGCTTCTGGTTCGCACACACTTTGTAAACACTCCGATTTATGAAATATATTTGCAAATCATTCCTGATTTCGTCCATAATCTTTTTCGTTCCCCTTTGTCAGGTTTGGGCACATGATTATAACGAACAGGGTATTTGCACTGAGACCGGTTGCACAGATCCATACGAACCACCTGTTTTGCAGGAAGGATGGTATTTGCTTTCCAACGCCGGTAATGTGGAATGGTTCTCCGCTCTTGTCAATCAGGGAGGCAATGATGTGAACCTTTGGGGTAAGATGGTGGCTGATATTGACTTCACAAATGTCGCTCATACCCCAATAGGTGTGGGCGAGGGCACGAAGTTCAATGGCAAGTTCGATGGGCAAGGCCATCGCATCCTCAACCTCAAACTGCGTACTACGAGCGACCTTCAAGGCTTCTTCGGAGGCTTGCGTGGAGGTGGAACTACAGTACGCAACCTCATCCTCGACAAGTCGTGTGTCATTAACGGAAAGCAGCGTGTGGGAGGTATTGCTGCCTTTGCACAAACGACTGGCAGCAGCCCTATCATTATAGAGAACTGCATCAACGAGGCAAACATCACAGGCTCAAGTACTGGTGTAGGCGGCATTCTTGGTGGCAGCCTCAGTCCTCATCCTGCCATTCATATCCGCAATTGCATCAATACAGGAATCGTTCGAGGTTCAGGAGAATCCGCCACTATCGCAGGCTGGTTGGGAGACAATGCTGGCTCGCTTGTCGAGAACTGTTACAATACAGGTCGTCTCATGGGCTTGGACAGCAGCAAACGCAATATGGTCCGTCATGGAGGCTCTTCTGCCATACACAACCTCTATGAGCTCTACAACAACTCAACCTACACGCAAGGCATTAAGAAAGACTGGCTTACATCTTCTCCCATTTCAAGTGGTGAACTTTGTTACTTCCTTTCCAGAGGACAGAATGCAGATGTGTGGCATCAGACAATTGGCGAGGACGAATCTCCCTTGCCATTTGGAGAGTCCCTGAATGTGTTCCTCTGCGGAAAAGCCAATTGTGACGGCACTTTGATTGAAGGCGAGTCCTTCTTCTCTAATGATGATGAAGAAGTGCTTGTGGTTTTAGGACATCAGTTCGAGAAGGGACATTGTGTAGTCTGTGGAGCTCTGCAACCTGATTATGCTTTCCCGACTCGCAAAGTCTTCCTCATGGCAGGACAGAGCAATGCGGATGGTCGTCCTGCGATAGGAACGATGCCTCAATACATTCAGGATTACGCCAATAACGGTGGAAGCAAGTTCTGTTATTGGAGTTATGCAAACGGAACTCAGGTTGCTTGGGATATGTTTGGGGGCAAACTTGTGCCCTATATGCCTTATACAGACAACAATACGACTTCCCGTTGTGGCTTTGACGGCATTGTCTATCACCTTATAGAGGAGGCTTTGCAAGAACGTTTCTATGTCATTAAGGAGAGTCGGGGCGGGACAGCCATAGATACCAGATGTTCCAGTTCTGGCGATTTGTGGTGGAATGCTGCTCCTGGTTGGCTTGCTACTGCTGCTCCAAGAAGTGGTCATTCGTTGGCTTTGGAGTTTACAGAGAACATCGGACTTTGCATAGACAATGTTCTGTCACAACTGCAGGAAGGCTATGAGATTCAATGCATTATGTGGCATCAAGGTGAATCGGACCGCTCGCAAGCAGCCTCTTATCACGACAATCTTCGCCAACTTGTCTCTTACCTGCGTTCATATCTTGTCAGCAAGACTGGAGTTGAACGTTATGCAACACTCCCATTCATCGCAGGAACCGTGAATCGCAGCAGTACTCAGTACAATGCACAAGTGGAGCAGGCTGTTCTTCAACTGGCAGAGGAAGACGAGAACTTCCATGTCGTTGATATGAGCAATTGCAAGCTCGGCTCGGACAATCTGCACTTTGACGCCGCTGGTTGTGTTGATGCTGCCCAGCGAATGTTCGATAAACTTATGTCTTTGGGACTTATGGATGATGAAGACCCAACGGGAATCAAAGATGTTCAGGAGCATAAGGGTGCAAGAAGCTCCAGTGGTCAAAGAGAAATCTACGATTTGAGTGGTCGTCAAATGGGAAGCGGTAATCTGCGTAGAGGCATTTACATCCAAGGCAACAGGAAACTCGTAAAATAAGACAAGAATGATATACTACTTCTCAGGAACAGGAAACAGCCTCTATGTCGCTCGACATTTGGCCGATTTGTTAGGTGAGCAACTCTTTCCAATGACTTTGGCTGGTTCAGGAAGCCTCCCCCAAAGGGAAGGAATGGAGGGGACTGTGATAGGTCTCGTCTTCCCCGTCTATGGTTGGGGCATTCCGAATGTCGTGGAGGAATTTGTCCGCCGTTATAAGGCCTCGTTTGAGGGCGCATATTTATATGCCGTCATGACTTGTGGCGACGATATGGGCTATACGGACTGGGTTTTGGAGAAGGCTTTGGGCAGGAAACTCGATGCTGCTTTCTCTGTGCTGATGCCGGATGTCTATGTCTGCTTGCCAGGCTTCGATGTGGATAGCAAGGAGGAGTGCAGGGAGAAGCTCGAGAAGGAGAAAGAGACTGTCCAGCTCATTGCAGAATGCGTGAAAAATCGTCAGGTCGTTCGCCACTTGAAGCGAGGTCCTTTCCCTTGGGCCAAGACCTATATTCTCAGACCTTTGTTCAACCGTTACTTGGTGACAGACAAGTACTTCCGTGTGGATGCTTCAAGTTGTGTTTCATGCGGAAGATGCCAGAAGATGTGTCCTGTAGGCAACATAATAATGGGCACTCCCCTAAAGGGGGAGCGGGGAGGGGGCCTTGATGTGCCTCAATGGCAATCGCATTGTGCAGGTTGTCTTGCTTGCTATCATGCTTGTCCGCATCATGCCATCAACTTTGGTAAGATGACTCAAAAGAAAGGCCAGTATAACCTACTTAAAATGAAAAACGAAGAGTAAAAAATGAAGAATAATAAACTGCTGAAAAGCCTGATTGCTGTGGTTGTCCTTTTGTTGCTTCTGTTTGCGCAGAAGTATTTCAACCAGAACTCCTCCCGAACCCTCCCAGAAGAAGAGACTTTATACAATGAGCCTTTCGAAGCGCAAAAGCCGGAAAGCAATCCGAACAATATAATTCTCCCCATTACGGGGAAGATGGAGGGTGTCTTCATCGAACACGAAGGTTTCTCCCTGCTTTACGACACCAAGACGATGTGTCCTCGTTGGGTTGCTTGGGAACTGACAGCAGAGGAGACGAGAGGCAGAGTGTCGCGCGCGGGTGTTGATTTCAAGGAAGATACCAATGTGCCAAAGGAGTATCAAGTCGCTTCTTGGGACTATAATGGAGGCGCGTATGGGCGAGGTCACATGTGTCCAGCAGGAGACATGAAGTGGAGCAAAGAGGCTATGCAGGATTGTCACTACATGACCAATATCTGCCCTCAGAATGCAGAGCTGAACAAGGTTTGGTGGGAGCATTTGGAACGCGCTTGTCGCACTTGGGCCAGGCAGGACGGAAGTGTTCAGATCGTGTGTGGTCCAGTCTTTTCCGAGAATCCAAGACATTTCGGAAAGAAACACAGAATGGCCGTTCCAAAAGGTTTCTACAAGGTTGTCCTCTCGCAGAAGAAGGGTAGGGAGAAGGCTATCGGATTCTACTATACCAACGACGATGCCATTCAACCTATGGAAGATGCAGTTCGAAGCGTAGATGATATAGAACGCATGACTGGCATCGATTTCTTCTCCAGCCTTCCAGATGAACAGGAAGACAAGCTCGAAGCCATGAGCGACCTCAGGGCTTGGGACAAATAACCTAAGCCACAATCAAAAACATCACACGTGAAGTTTGCGATTTTCACACTTGATGTTTGCCAACTTCACACGTTAAATAAAAAAAGAGAAAGAGGATGTGCTTGACACATCCTCTTTCTTAAGATATTAGCCTTTTACCAAACCTTCGAGGCGTTCTTTAGGCCTGACCTCGGCTGGAAGCGCGAAGGCAACTGATAAGGTTTGAACGAGGACTTCATATTGTATTTTTTCTTGAATGCTTTCCTCGGCGCTGCTTCGGGAGCATCGCCCATGACGAAGGTCTCGGTTATAGGACCGAAGCCCCCTCCTGCTGCGGGGATATAGTATATGCCAGAGAACTCGTAGGTCTTAGTTTCTTCATCATACTCACCCAGATACTGTGTATATCCAGCATTATAAGCTTCAAGGTCCATGAAGTAAACGTCGCCATAATTCGTTCCTTCGTAAACGTAAGGTTCGCCCGTATATTGATAGAAGCGAATCTTGCCGTCCTCTGCACTCAACGTGAATTTCAAGCCTTCCTCAGACTTAGCCCAAGGCTTGAGAATGTACTGTTCTGGCAACTCGTTGCACTGATAGAGTGTAGCATCCGTCGTTCCTTCATAGAAGCTCCCTGCATCTTCAGATAAAGCCTCTACACCATAGGTATAGACACCGGAACCGAGTTCTGTCCATGTCAGGTTGGCCAGAGTCTCAACGGCTGTACCATACTCCATGTCACCCTTCTTGTTTTGGAAGGTAATCTTCAACTTGATGACAGCATCTGTGAAGGAAGAACTACCAGCGCCAATGACACCATAGACATCATCGCCGACAGCTTTGATGCCGAGGTCCTGACTCTCAAGGCCCTCGATAACCTTAATCTCTCCGTCGAGCACGCCGAAGATAATGTTCTTACCTTCTGCATAGGGAGCTTCGATGAGATATGGGGTGCCATACAGTTCGGCAAAGCGGTCATAGCAACCAGGATTGTCAGCCTCAACATCCTCTTTGGGAACACCCTTATAGAGAGCGACACCATCTTTCGACGTGCCTAACTTCTCAGAAATGAAGGCACCGTCGAAGATCTTCTCCCAAGCGAAATCATCGTTAAGAGGAGTGGCAATGTACGGATCGAGATCGGGATTGATGACCAGACAGAAGTTACCACTACTATTTGAGTCATAAAGACCTAGATTATTATAATTCTCCATGCCCATGAGCAGAGCGTTCTTGGGGAAGGTAATCTTACCATTGGCATACGTACCATAGTTGCCTTCGATGTAATCATTCTTCTCTTTCTCAATGCCGAGACCTACCATGCTATAGACATACATGAAGCCATAGCCCCAGTCAACACCCAAGTTGCATTTCTTTGGAATGTACACCTTTTCGGGATCTGTGGCATCAATGAAGATGTAGTAGTCCTGAGACTCGTCCCAGTCGCCTGGGTCGTTCCAAGGATAGTTAGCACCGTAGGTATTAATTAGGCGGAAATAGCCAGGCATATCGTCACGTTCCTGTACTTTGGTCGGAAAGACTGAATTTCCCACGCCAAAGAAAGTTGTGAGAATATCATCGGTGTACATGGCATAGCCCTCGACCTTGTTTCCATCCTCGTCATAGTAGAAACCAACATCGTTCCACTTCACACGAGTTAGTGTCAGGTTGTAAGTGGCAGCGGAGGAATACTTAGAAACGAATGCGGGATCATCCAACATGATTTGCAAATTGTAGGTAGTACCGACTGCTGCTTGAGGGAAGTTGATAGTAAGAGTTGCCTCTTCAGCGTTTTCAGCAAATTCTGCCTTACCAACCTCGAAGACTTCATCGGTATTCTTGAGAACCTTGAAGGGAACAGACAAAGCGCCAGCAGCGTTCCTGCGTTTTACAGTAACGACTACAGTGGTGGGGTCTGCCGGGTCAAGTTCTATCACGGAGTCTGTGATATTGAAGTAGATGTCGGCATAGTCTTTGTCAGCATCCCAAGTACCACGACCTTCATAATCGTACTCGTCTGAGCAGGATACAGCAGTCAATACCAAAGCACCTGCCAGAAGCGAATAGACATATTTAAACATATTCTTCATAATTATTATCTTTTATCTGTTATTAACATGCAATTCCTAATTAGCAAAGGTGCCAATGGGAGTAGGACCCATGACAGCCTGAGTCGGATCTGGGTTGTTCTTACCCTCCAGTGCAACATTCGACTGCACCTCGGCCTGAGGAATAACCAATGTCCATGTGGGCTTAATACCCTTACAGTTAACTTTGAATTCGTCGGTAGGAGCGTTGGTGCCCTCGTAGTTCTGAATCACGTCAGGCTGCAAGCGCTTGGCCGATGGGAATGCCCATCCCTCGCCCCACGACTCGATACGCATCTGGGTGAGCACCTCCAACTGGAAGGCACGTAGGTCTGTTGCGCTAAAGTTGTAGCTGGGATCGCGATAGCTCCTCATGAAACTGTTGAGCAGTGAAACACCAGCACTAACCCCCTCGGAAGCGCCAACAGCTTCGGCCTGAATCAGGTAGAGTTCCTCTAAACGCATTACGGATACATCAGAAGCACCACCGATGCTGTAGGTTTCATAGTCGCCGTTCAGGCAGCGGAACTTGAGGCTGGCATAAGCAGGAGCAGCTTCTACCCAATCCTTGTCGCGACAGGTTCTGTAGTCTGCATAGTCATATTTCTTGGGGTTCAAGAACCAATTCTTACGATAATCCTTGTCAGACATGTGGTCGTAGAGCGACTTGTCGATACAAGGCTGCGTCAGTTTAGCATAGCCCCATGCGGCCTCACTAGACAACCATCCTACGTAGTTACACAGGTTGCCCATGTTCTCAGGATCATAGTGAATATACCACAGCCAACTGGAAACAGCCTTCGAGAAGGCAGAAGTCTCGTCAATCAACTCTTCAGCAGTCATGGGCTTTGCCTTCATATTGGTGGTAGCTTCTTCGATAGCCTTACCTGCATACTGGGCAGCTTCAGCATACTTGCCATCGAGCAGATAAACCTTAGCCTTTAGGCCATAGACAACGGCCAAGCTAGGAACCAAGCGATTATTGCTCTTGTAATCTGTCAGGCACTCCTCGGCCTTGTTGAGGTCGGAGAGGATGAATGCAATCATCTCGTCGTGAGGAACACGTGGGTTGTTCTTTGCCTGCTCTGCAGTAGTGGTCGGCAGTACGAAAGGCACGGTAAGATTCTTCACAGCTGACACGTCGGTGTAGATATTCTCTACCGGCTCATAGAGCGCCGTAAGTAGATAGTACTCGTAAGCCCGACAAGCGTATGCCATGCCTGCATAAACCTTCTGGGCGGGAGCAGCGGTTTCGAGGTCAACCACACCAATGATATCGTTGGCTGACTTGATGAATTTATACAACGTAAACCAAGGAATAAAAGAGAAGTCCGTGGTTTCGCCGATGTCTTGAACCGTATTGTAACGGCGATACCAGTCGTAACCTGCGTTGTCAGGAATACCTGGGTATATGTCGCCCAACAATTCTGTCTGGATAATCATCATTGAAGGCAGAGCCATGTCAATCTCAGTCACCTGATCACCATAGACCAAATAGCCCCGTGACATCTGTGAAGATATACCGTTGACAGCACCTTCCAAAGCGCTAGGAGATTCAGAGATCATCTCTGCAGTAGCTGTAGAACTCTCGGGGATGGTCTCGTCGATACATCCTGTCAGAGCAAAAACTGCAGTCAGAGCCAGCGCTGAATATATTTTATTAATCTTTTTCATATCTTTACTATTTATTCTTTAGTTTAGAATGTAACCGTAGCACCAATTGAGATGGTTCTCATAGGAGAGTAGCGCGTAGCATTAGTTGTGTTTGTAAACGACTGACGCGGATCAAAGCCCTTACGCTTAGAGAAGTAAGCAACATTCTCACAAGCGAGATATAGACGCAGCTTCTCAATCAGAGCTTTACGTGTCAGTCTAGCAGGGAAGGTGTAACCGAAGTTAATGTTCTCAATGTTCAGGTAACTTGCTGTCGTCAAGAATCGTGACGATGCTGCTCCCGAGTAAAGGTCGTTGAACATGAAGCGAGGAATGCATGAAGAAGTATTGGTTGGATTCCATGCATTGAGGATGTCCTCGTGAATCTGATAACCGGCATGGTTAGAGTTCGGTGAAGACATGAATTGTGCATAAGTACCGTCATACTGCTTGCCGCCTAACTGATAAGAGAAGTTCATAGAGAAGTCAAAGCCGTAAGCCTCGATCGTGGTACCGAAGCCACCAAATACAGGAGGTACTGTGCTCTTCCCTAGCATATAGTAGTCAGCTTCGGAATACGTCTTGGTAGTCTCGCGACCAGTCCAATTTCCATCAGCGTCGAAGGTGTTCTTATACCATCTGGGCTGACCGTCTTGGGGGTCAACACCTGCGAAGTCTTTGAAATACCATGTGTAGATAGACTGACCTTCCGTGATATAGAAATTGTAGTCAGGATCTGCATAACCCTCGTAGGCTTTACCGTCTGTGCCATAGACTTTCGATACCTTCTTGTCGTCAGCCAACTTGGTAATGCGGTTCTTCAGGGTAGAGAAGTTCAAATGCAAATCCCAGTTGATATTCTTGGTCTTCAGTACATTGTAGTTCAAGTCGAGTTCAAAGCCAGTGTTGTACATGTCACCAACGTTATCGTAGTATCGTGAATAACCCAGTGAAGGAGCAACAGAGAAAGAGAACAGCATGTCCGAAGTCTTACGATAGTAGTATTCCAACGAACCTGTCAACCTCTTAAACAGACGGAAATCAAAGCCTGTATTGAAGTTGGTATTAGTTTCCCAAGTGATGCCCTCGGAACCCTTTTCGCTGAATGCAGTGCCGATATTACCAGAAGAGTTGCTGATGGTATAGGTGTCTGTGTAGAAATAAGAGTTCAGTTCATCGTCTCTGTAGATATTGTCATTACCTTGAGAACCGATTGAGACCTTGAATTTCAGTTCGTCAACCCATGAAGCCTTGAACCACTTTTCCTTGTTCATCAGCCAGGCTGCGCCCAACGACCAGAACGTGCCCCAACGATGGTCGGGATGGAAGCGTGAAGAGGCATCACGACGTATAGAGGCCGAACCGAAATAACGGGTATCGTAGTCATACTGTGCACGTGCAAACCAACCTTCGTTGTTGTAGCGCTCCTTGTAGGAATTAGCGCTTTGGCCATCAACGACAGCGCCACCCAATTCCTTGTTGTCCTGAGAGAACATCTTCGATTTGCTGGCATACAGATAAGAGTATGTTCGGTCGAAATACTCATGACCTACCATTACGTTCAGATTGTGAACATCCTTAAACGTATGTGTATAGTTCAAAATTTGCTGAGCGTTGTAGTCGTAAGAACGAGTATGATATTTTTCAACCGTACCGCCAGTGGTATTAAATTGTCCATAATAAGGATTATAGACGTATGTACTACGAGTCTCGTCGAGGTTTGCAGTAGCATTAGCAGTAAATACCAAACCAGGCAACAGAGTGATATCGGCAAAGCCATGAGCGCTAAAGGCATTACCCTCATAATTGCGGGTGTTCAGGCGAACATCCTGTACGGGGTTGGCATCACCAATGAACGGACGTGTCAGTCCTGGGTCATCATAAGTAGAGGTGGGACCTGTACCATAGTCCATAATCTTGTTTCCATACTCGTCAACCTTGATGTTGCCCTGTCCATCACGTACCCAAATAGGATAGATGGGAGCAATCTGGCTGGTGAAAGCCCATATGTTGCCGGTAGAGGTGCTGGTTCCATTGTTACCCAAAGAGTTACCATTGAAATGGGTATAAGACATATTAGCACCTACTTTCAGCCACTTCTTGGCCTGATAGTCTGCACGCAGACGACCGGTGAGGCGCTTTAAGTCAGAATTCGTTGTGATACCCTCATTGTTCAGATAGCCTAAAGAACTGAAGAAATTGGTCTTCTCATTGGAGGCGCTAACAGAGAGGTTATACTCTTGGCGAGCACCTGTGCGTGTGCCAACGTCTTCCCAATCATCGGGGGTAACCCAATAGTCGTTGCCATTGTTGTTAACGATACGACCCAGCGTTGCATTGGGATTCAACTTACCGTCACGGCCAATGAGGTACTGACCTTCTGGATAAGTCCAGATGTTGTATCCTAAACCACCTTGTGCTGCAGGGCCAAACAAATTCTCATTAGCCATCTGCCAAGCTTCTACAGCACTATAGCCTTTGTTAAGATAGTAGTCGTTGACTGCTCCATACTGCATCTCGTAGTATTTCTCAGGGCTATTAATGGTTTTGTAGTGCTTTAGAGCACGAGTATTCCAACCATATTTGGCATCGAGTGTCACCTTAGCCTCTCCATATTTAGCCTTCTTTGTGGTAATCATGATAACGCCATTGGCACCACGAGCACCATACAGAGCATTGGAGGCGGCATCTTTTAAGACTGTCATCGACTCAACATCGTTGGGATTCAGGTTGCTGATGTCACCGCTATAAGGTGCTCCGTCAACGATAATCAACGGATCCTTACCGGCATTCAGAGAGCCGAAGCCGCGAATACGGATGGTAGATGTCCGTTCGGGAGCACCAGATGCCGATGTCAATTGAACGCCTGGAACAGCACCAGCTAGTGCATTCGTAACACTCGTCACCTGAGACTTCGCCAGTTCTTCGGCACCCACCACTTTGGCAGAACCCGTAAAAGCCGACTTTTTAGCAGTACCGAAAGCGACGACAATCACTTCGTCCATGGCCTTTGTCTCAGTCTCCATGAGGACTTTCATTCCGTCACGGGCGACAATAGTTGCAGGCTTCATACCCATAAAGCTAAAAGTCAAGTTTTTCTGATTTTCGGGAAGTGTGATTGTAAACTTACCGTCGTCGTCAGTCAGCACCCCGATGTTGGTATCAGGAACGCGGACGGTGACTCCAATCAGAGGCTCACTCGTCTCAGAATCGACTACAGTACCTGTAATCTGCTTCTGGGCCAGTGCCATGCTTGCTGTCATCAACATACAAGCTAGGATTGAAAGGAATTTTTTACCCATGTTGTTTTGTTTAAGTAAATAATAATATAATAATGTAATGTTTTCTGCTTCTTTGCTATAAATGTTGCGCGTTTAAAGCAAGGTCTTTTCTGGTTTAACATTTATTTTATTTGCGCAAAATTACATAAAAATTTCAAATATGCTATCAAAAACATTAAATATTTTTAAATCTGAATGTCATTTTAACATGAAAAATTCACATTTTTGACCATTTTGAGCAAAAAGTTTCTCTTTTTGAGGAAAGGGCACTTCCTCTTTTTTTATCTTTTTAACACGGCAAATTGCAAACACGAGGTAAGCGGTTGGTAAAATTTAACACGTCAACTTTGCCAACATAGCACGTTACGATAGCAAACGTAACACTATACGTTTGCCAACATATAACGTTACGTTTGCGATTTAACTATGTTACGTTTTCTAACAAATAGGGGGATGCTCCCTGGTAGAGGGAAGCTACTTCTTCAATCCATCGTATTGGCAAATGGCTTGGCGCCAATTGTCTGGGAAAGGCATGGATTTGTGGTTGACCAAGTCGTAGAGCACCATGACGGAGAGGCAACGGCATTTCACTTCCTGCGTATCCATGTTGATGATGTCCTGTTCCAACTGGAAACTCTTGTTGCCAATCTTCGTGACTCTGGTTCTGGCTGCAATGTGTTCGCCAGCCTTGATTTGCGAGAGGAACTCAGCCTCGATCTTCACCACCACAATAGCCACACTTTCCCAATCGACATCTTTGCAGACAGCAGCAAAATAGTCAGTCTTGGCCGTATCGTAGAACTGGAAATAGATGGTGTTGTTTACGTGCCCAAACTTGTCTACGTCATTGAAACGTATCTGGATAGGCAATACATGCCTGAAAACTTTACTTGCTTCTTGTGCCATGATTATCGTTTTTCTGTTATTGTCTTAGGCTTGTTTCGCAGATGCTGTAATGTTGGCGATCTTGTCGACATTCATGCTGCTTGCACTTGCATCGAATATTTCCTTGTAGAGTCCTCCCTCTCGATAGACTTCTGAAGGCGAACCGGACTGAACCACTCGACCTTGCTGGAGCACATAGATTTTGTCAGCATCGATGATTTGGCCGATGTTGTGCGAAATGATGATGACAGTTCGCCCTTTCTTGATGGCATCGATGGAAGCCTTGATCTGTTCGGAAGCGATGGCATCGAGGCTGGCTGTCGGTTCGTCGAGGAAGATGATGGGCGGGTTCTTGATGAACATCCTGGCAATGGCGATACGTTGTTGTTGTCCTCCACTCAGTTGAAGGGCAGACGTCTCGAAGCCGTGAGGCAACCCGATAATCTGGTCGTAGATGTAGGCTTGGCGTGCTGCTTGTACCACGTCCTCGTGTGTGGCTTCAGGACAACCATAGCGAATATTCTCCTCGATGCTTCCGTCGAAGATGTGATTCTTCTGCAGTACCAGTCCGATATTCTCGCGAAGCCATTGCGTGTCCCATTCTCCAAGCTCGTGTCCGTCGAGCGAGATGCTGCCCTTTTGAGGCTGATAAAACTTGTCGAGCAGGTTTACGATGGTGCTCTTTCCTGCGCCACTCAAACCTACAAGAGCAGTTATCTTGCCACTCTCAATATGCATAGAAACATCGAAGAGAGCCTGAGTGCCACCTGGATAAGTGAAGTCCACGTTCTGCAGCTCAAAGTCACCCTTCACCTGCTCTGGATGGTGCTTCCCGCTTGGTTCCACCTCTTCATCAGCCTGAAGAATGCCGAAGAATCCCTCAGCATAGATGAGGGCATCGTTCATATCGTCGTAGATGCGATGCAACTGGCGAATGGGAGCGCTGACATTGGCAAAGAGCATCACATGGTACATTATCTTTCCGATGGACATACCTGGATAATCAATCAAGACGAGATAGGCTGTCAGAATGATGATGAGCACAGTTCCGATCTGTTCGAGGAAACTCTTCAGCCCGTTGAACAGGTAGGCCTGTTTGCGCGTATTCAGTTGAAGGTCTGTCATGCTTTGTTGCAAGGCAGCCTGACGCTCAGCTTCCGTCTTCTCGCGATTGAACGACTTGATGACATTGATGCTCTCAATGATGTTGAGTATGCCTTGACTCACAGCCTGATGACCTCCGAAGATGCCCCTTCGCCCTCCCTTCATTCGAGAGGCTTGGATGTAAGTCACCCAGAAGTAGAGTGGCACGATACACAAGGCAACGAGGCCCACATAGACATTTGCTGCAAACATCAGTCCCAAAGCAAGGATGGCACTTGTGAAGAGCGGCAGAATCTCGATAAAGAAGTTGTTCACCGTGTTGCTCATGCTCATGATGCCTCTGTCGATACGCGACTGCAACTTGCCCGTCTCGTTTCCATCGCTGTTGAAGAAAGCCATGCGGAAAGAGAGGATGCGGTCCACCACTCGAAGCGACATATCACGACTCACCAGGATTCGCATCCTTTCGCCATAATAACGCTGGCAGAAAGTAACGACGGCGCCGATGACTTCTTTGCCCAAAAGAATGATGGAAATGATGGTCAGAAGCTTGACGGCCTGACTCCATTGAAAACCATCTGGTTGCTGCATCATGGCATTGATGGCGTCTACTGCACGATCGAGTACCACAGCATTTACCTGTGCCATCAACGAGCCGACCAGCGTCAGTATCAACGTTATGACAATCAGCCATTTATAGGGCAGGACAAACGGCAGGATGTTCTTCAGCAGTCCCCAGATATTCATTTTCATACCGTCAAAGGTTTTGTTTGATGCTGCAAAGGTACGAAAAAGTATTTATATAGCGAATCCTTGCAAGGATTTGTTTTCAATATGGGTAAGGATATTTGTAAACGACTGCAGTGTCATTCGCAAACGTCACACTATACAAATGCAAACGTCACACTATACAAATGCGAACGTAACACTATATGTTTGCCAACGAGGAACGGTATGTTTTCTTCCCTTCCTTCGGTCGTTTATAAAAACTCTTTCAGGATGGATTTCAGGTGGCCTTCCTTGTTGATGTCGAGCCAAGTTCCCTGCATTCCTTCCTTCTTCGCGGCTTCGACATTTATGAGTGTGTCGTCTATGAAGTAACACTTCTCCGCTTGGCATCCAATCGTCTGATTTGCAAAGTGATATATCTCTGCATCCGGTTTAGCTAAATGCACTTCGTGCGAGACGAAAACATGGTCGAAAAGGTCCTCGCATGTATAACCTTCTTCCATAAAGAAACGTCGCTTGATTTCTTCCCAATGAAGGTCGTTTGTGTTGGAGAGCAAGTGTGTGTGATAGCCTTTTCGCCTCAGCTCTTTTATCAGGTCCAACCTCCAACGGGGAATCACTCCAATACATGCGTTCCAAGCCTCTGTCACGTCTTCGCGAGTGATGCCCTCACCACAATGACTCAGCACAAGCGAAAGGAATTGCTCGCTCGTCATCTCGCCAACTTGATAGGCTGTGATGGCCTTACTTGCTGAGATGCCTTGACAAACAGTAGAAGCAGCCCCCTTCCCAACCTCCCCCAAAGGGGAGGGGATTTCTGCTTTCACGAAGAACAGTTCCGGTTTGATTCCCAGACGTTTACACGCTTCTCCTATGCCCTCCATGTTGAGGTCGAGAAGTACGCCTCCAAGGTCGAATATGATATCTGTGACGTTCATGTTTTCCTTATTTCGTTTGATAATCTATCATTCTGCGGATTGCCCTTTCGCAAACGGGGCAGAAGACTGGAGCCTGATTCACTTTCATGCGGCATTCCTGACTCGGCCTGTAAACGCCTTTCGATTGATAGCCTCCTCCTTCATATACGCCAACTTCGGTATAGACGTTATTTCCAGAAGGAATGGTGGGGACTTGCACATCCTCGTCCAACATGTCTGCCCATTTGCTTTTGAAGTCAACCAGAGTTGTCAGGTTGGGTTCCCAAGGCTCTGTGTCAGCAGGATACATGGTTTCGTATTGGTCGTCATAATAGTATTCGTCTGCCAATCCAGCGAAACTGTGCCCAAATTCGTGGACGACTACAGGTTTGTTCTGATTGTTGTGAGCAGCCGACATCAGGTAACTGTTGTAAATGCCTCCACCTCCGTAATTGTCTGTGTTTGCGAGGATTATGATGTGTTCGTAAGGTATGCCTGCCAGTACGTCATGCAACTTCTTCAGCCGTAATGTGGTGAGATATCTGTTGCTGTAAAAGGTGTCGAAGCTGCTGCTCAACAGTGTCTCCTTCCAAATGTTCTTGTGTGGGATGCTGACTCCTTGTTCTTGAGAGGGTAGCATGACTGCTACGAAGTTGAATCTGTCGGACATCGACTTGAAGGGTTCGTGCGCTTTCAAGGCCTCGATACAATCTCTGCAATCTCGCATGAACACCTTCTTTTCGCGCTTCAAGTATCCTTCTGCAACGAAGACTACATCTATCTTCTCCCTACTGTCGCCAGACTTCTCCAGATACTCCCACTTTGTGCTTTTGTCTGAAGAGAGAGGTCTTATCAGAATGTCTTGAGGATCAACACGATGTATCATCTCGCCCTTCACTTTGTTGTGCGTGTCTGTCAGGGTTACTGTGATTTCGACAGGTCGCTTTGGGAAAGGGACAAGGAAAACATTCTCAAAGGATTTCTGAACACGAGTGGCTTCTTCTGTTGTCTGCCACTCTTGGAAAAGGGTGCTGAAGGAATGGCGATAGATGACTTGACCCGTCTCAGAATCCTTCATGCAGAGTTGTCCTCCACCTAAGAGAAGGAGGCTGTCCAGGTTTGTTCGTCTGCCAAACCAACCATTCGAGTGCTTCATCTCGTCGAGCGAAATGTGCTGGTTGCGGTTGTCGCCTGAGAAGGTGTAGTCCAACCGCAAAGTCTTGTCTTGAAACCATTTGTCGAAATCCTGTGCCTGAGCATAGGTGCAGCATAGGCAAAGCAGAATGGAAAGGACTGCCGATTTGGGCATAGATGTTTGTTTCATCATTCTTCGCCAACGAAGGTAGCCAAATACGGCTATGACGACATAAAGGCCGTAGAGCGAGGCTTTGAAGGGAATGTCCTTGTGGAAGTAAAGCACGCAAGTGACGACATCCACTGCAATCCATACGAACCACTGTTCCAGGTACTTATGCGCCAAAGCCCAGATGCCTACGAGCGACAGAGCTGTGGTGAACGAGTCGGCAATGGGAACTGTGGAGTCGGTGAAGGAAGTGAGCAACCACCAGATGGCGAACCACAAGACAAGGAAAATTGCCGTCCACAATAAGGCAAGAGGCATTGGGATGTGTGTGATGGGAAGTTCCTCCTTAACTCCTTCTTTATTGGAAAGTGTTTTCCATTTCCAATATCCGTATGCCGTCATTGCCAAATAGTAGAACTCCATGCCGCAGTCCGCATAAACGCCTTTCTGATAGTAAAGCACGATACCCAGGATTTGCATGACTGCACCTACAGCCCACATCCATATCGAAGCCTTGTACTCCAGAAGGATGTAAGCAAGCCCCAGAAGGGTTGTAGTGATGTCGAGCCAATGATTAATCAGGAATTCCATCTCTATTTCTTATCTTCTTAATCTCTTATTTTCTTATTTTCTTAATTTCCTATTCTCCTATTCTTTAGAACCTTAAGGTCACGCTTCCCATTGCTGTGAACCCTGCTGCAGGGATGAAGCCAATCTGATAGTAACGGTTCTCGTTGGGGTGTCCGTATTCGTCGCAGATGGTGCTATATACCCAACCGTTCGCTGCATAACGGGCATTGAAGAGGTTCGTGAGGGTGGTGCCAAAGATGACTTCTCGCAGCCCAGCCCAACGATTGCAGGGTAGGGTATAGGAGAGGTTGAGGTTCGAGGTGGTGAAGGCTGGCAGAGAGCGGTCTTTGTTCTCTGTGTTGTCGAGGTATTGGCGGCTGACGAAATTCGTGTGCCAAGTTGCCTCGATGCCTTTCCAATGGAAGTTGAGGAAACCATTGAGGAGTACGGATGGCGAGAAGGCGAGTGTGGAGTTGTCGTAATGTATGGTTCGCCAATCGTCTTCCCAAAAGACGCTTGCTTCTTCATCGAAGTCCAGAATGCGATTCCTGCTGAGTGCGGCATTGCCTTCGATGGAGAGCCATTTTGTGATGTCGACTCCTGCCGTCAGTTCAATACCCATTCGATAGCTCTTCTTGATGTTTGTGGTCAACTTCTCGCCGATGTCGCTCTCCATTCCTGTCTGAACGAACTGGTCGTCGTAGTACATGCAATAC
This sequence comes from uncultured Bacteroidales bacterium, assembly GCA_902779315.1. Classification (GTDB taxonomy): domain Bacteria; phylum Bacteroidota; class Bacteroidia; order Bacteroidales; family Bacteroidaceae; genus Physcousia. The sequence goes on from CACZBC010000001.1 coordinate 50,768, forward strand.
AGATTTGCTCCTGCATGCCAGTTCGAAGCCGTATAGGAGTACCCTGCTTCTGTGTCAAACACACGCTCGGCTTTTGGTGCGGGATAGTGTCCGTTGTCAGTAAAGTTGTTGCGCTCTGGTTCGCGATTGGCGATGGCGTGAGAGACGTAAGCCCTGTGCCCGCCTTGATGCCAACTGAGTCCAGCCTTGGGGTTCAGGAAGTGGTAGTGCTTGTCGATATCGAGGTAGTGCTTGTCGTAGGTGCCGTCATCCTGCATGACGAACTTGTCGTTATATCCGTCGGTACGATAGCCTACGTGACGGTACTGGAGGTCTCCCCAAGCGGTCCAGCCTTTGCCGATGCGGTAGGAGGCTTTGGCGAAAACGCTATGGTCGTCCTTCGTGGCATCGGAATCGTAGTAGGTGTACTTTCCGCCTTTCAGCACTTCCTTGCTTATGAAACCTTCCTTTATATAAGTAATGTAGCCGAAGTGGTTGCCCTTGAAGCGCTGGAGAGCCAGCCCGCCAATCACATTCCATCGCCCTTTCTTGTAGTTGGCGTTCCAAAGCAGGCCGTAGGTGTGTTGTTTCAGCCCTTTCTGCCTCACCACATCGCTCTTCATCTCCTTCCCGTCTGCCCTGAAGTAGTTGAGCCCAAACTTCTTCGGCAGCTTGTTGTTGGGACGGAACTCTTCGTAGTAGCCGTAGCCGTAGGTGTAGTGAAGCGAAGCGGTTGTGCTCCAGTGCTGGTTGATGTCCCAAGCCATCGAGAGGATGTTGTGGTTCTGCTTGAAGTTGTCTGTTGTGCGAGGCCAGAAAGAGCCGTCGCTCATGGCATAGCGTTTTGTGAGGTAGTTGCCGTTGTCGTCACGGGCGAAGTTGCCATCCTCGTCGTAAGCCAAAGCCTCGTAGAGCGAGTTGAATTTGCCTAAACCTCTGTCGTAGAGGTCTTTGTAGTCCTTGATGCCAGTCGATACGCCAAAGGTGCCGTCCATGAGGGTGAGGTCGTTGTCGCCAGCCGTAACGCCGTTCCAGGCCTGCCCTGTATGCTCGTAGTTGCCGATGTTCTTGTATCGAAGCGTGAATCGTGTGTTGGGCATCCATGTGATGCCGCCATAATAGGAGCCTGAGCGTCCGTCTGTTCCATGTAGGAATCCGTCGGTTTGCGTCTGGTGCCAAGCTCCGTCAATGACGAGCTGGTTCCACAGAAGTCCCGTAGAGGCTTGCGCGCCATAGTTCATCGTATTGTAGGAGCCGTACGAGAAGTTGACTTCGCCCTGAGGCTTCAGCGAGGGTTCGGCCATGGAGAGTGCTATTGTGCCGCCAAAGGCTCCGTCGCCATTCGTGCTTGTTCCAACGCCTCTCTGCACTTGCACGCTGCCCAGCAAAGCCGAATAGCTGTTCATGTTGGCCCAGAAAACGCATTGGTCTTCAGGCGAATTGAGGGGTACGCCATCCAGGGTGACATTGATGCGCGAGTCGCCAGCACCTCGGATGCGCATATAAGTCGTTCCTGTACCCAGTCCATTCTCGCCCCAAGCCATGATGCCTGGCGTCTTTGCCAGCAAGAAGGGCAGTTCTCGGCCAGTCTTGGAGTGTTCCTGCAGTTCCGCCTTCTTGATGTTTGTTACGGCGAATGGCGCATCGTCTTGAGCGCGTACAGCAGTCACCACAATTTCCTGGATACGCTCTGTTTGCAAGGAGTCGTCTGTAGTCAGCTCCTCAGCTGCGACCGTGCTTCCCATGAGGCCAAAGAGGCTCAGGGCAATCATTTTTTTTGTTTCTCTTGTCATTTTTCCTTTATTATTAAAAGTTAACAATAAAGGGGTGCAGGTTGCTCCTGCTCAGAAGATTCCACTTATCATCCCTACGTCGGTATTGTCCGAATCAGGTGAGGAGGGTTTGATCTCAGCCCGCCACTTTGACAGGCACCCCTTGATAATTCGGCTGCAAAGGTACGAAAAAGCGAGCGAAAAACAAAATAATTCTTTATTTTTATTTCCGAGCGCAAAAGTAGCTCGACGCTAGTCTTCCGCCTGCGCCTGAGCACCTACGGCGCGCAAGAAGGTACGAAAAAGCAAGAGAAAAACAAAATAATTCTTTATTTTTATTTCCGACCGAAGAATCGCTAGCCTTTCTTCGGTTTCTTGGGGAACCAGCCTCTTTCCACCCTCTTTCTCTGCTGGAAAAGCTCCAGAATCGACCAGAAACACGAGAAACTGAAGACGCCAAGCAACACCGATATGTAGATGCTCTCGACAAACAGGGAACCGATGCAGCCGGCAATCCCCAAGACGAGGAAAACGGGCCAGCACTTCACGCCGAAATGGTATTCGCATTTGATGACGATGGGGTGGAAGACTCCGATGCACAGGAAAGTCCCCAAGCCCAATATGATGCCGTGATAATTCATCCAATTCCCTTTTTCGGCTGCAAAGGTACGAATAAGAGAGCGAAATACCAAATTTATTTGAGTATTTCCGAGCGGAAGTACTTTCGACGAAGTCAAAGGTACGAAAATAATTCATAATTCATAGTTCATAATTCATAATTATTTCTGAAGAAATCAAGAATTAAGAATTATTCATCGTCCCTCAGTCAGAATGCGAACTTCACGTTTGACGTTTGCAAACGTATAGTGTGACGATGGCGATTTACTAGTGCGACGTTTGCATTTAACTAGTGTGACGTTGGCAATTACCTAGTGTGATGATTTTGTGATTTTCGCGCGAAAAAAGTTGATTTTCGCACAGAAAAAAGTGCGTTTTTGCACTGAAAAAGTGTGATTTTCGCACTGGAAAAGTTCTTTTTGCGCAGAGAAAAGTGTCATTTTCGAATGTGACGATGGTGTTTTATGACGGGGGTGTGTGATGACAGAATGTTAAATGTTGCATGTATATGATACAAAAAACACAGACTGTACCCCCCGGTGTCTATGGTCAATATTATTTATAATAATATTGAAGAATAATTCTAGGGTATAGTCCCTTTTAAATGTTGCCGATACATGCAACATTTTACATTTGCCCTGCTTTGTCCACGAAATCCCCCTCGTTTTCCTGTCTGAAAAGAAATGCCTGTCTTGGCACGAAATCCGGAACCCCCGAAAAACCCCTCTCTTTTGCCTCAGAATCGCTTCAAAATGTCTTCGACGTGATTTATACCTCCGAGGCAAAAACAGCGCTCTACGATGCCTTAAAACGAGCCGTTAAAATTCTTTGAATTTTATATTACAATCAGTTTGGCGGAATTCGTGAAGTGAAGGTTAATCTGTGTTGTAGTCCTCTATGTGTTCCTGAGCCGTTTCTTCGATGGCTTCTTCGTGGCCAGTCAGGGCTGCAAAAGGGGCGAATTGAGCAGCTCGCTGAAGCATGGACATCTGCGGATGTTTCTTTGAAACATGATGTGGCAGGTTGATGATATCGTCAAATGCTTTCATAACTAAGGACTACGCTTTGTGACCGCCAATTTGTTTGTTTCTCTCTCTCGCCGTTGCGCCTTCGGCATAGCTGGTCCCTTTCAGGATGGCATTCTTGCCAAAACGCTTCTTGATTTTGATCAGGGCTTCCTGGATTCTGCGCTCTTTCTTCTTGTTTTCCTTCTCTTTGAGGATGGCATCGTAATCGGTGAAAAGGTCGAGCTGAGCAGGGCCGTTGTCTGCTGCCTCTTGTCTGTTGCCTTCTGCAATGATGTGATTCGTCGATATGTTCAAGCGACGGATTAACAAATCCTTGTTAGCTATTCTGTCGTACAACGAGATAACGGCATTGATGATTTCTTTGCTCGAGGAACTGTGGCTGCCCAGATTCGCCGTTCCATGAGCGTGTTTTGGCACAGGTCTGCCGTAATGGTCCAGCACGACTTCCCCATGATATTTCGATGCGATTTCTGGCCTTGTCAGGCTCTCCCTGTCGTAACTGACGGTCAGGACAAGCTGGTTGGTGACAAGGCGCTTTTCCACGAGGTCGAGACTGATGGCATCTGCCATTTCCATGACGACATTTCTGGCCTTTTCGAAGGTGTAGGGTTCTGTCAGGACTTGCCCGCTACTCATGGAATTCGTCTCTGGTCGGTAGGCTTTGACGAGGTCGATGGTGCAGGGCTCCCACCCCCAAGCATGATCTATGAGCAGCTCGGCATTCACGCCAAAGAGCTTGTACAGAAGTTCTTCATTGTCAACGGATTGGCGAGCCACTTTCCCCATTGTGTCGAGGCCGTACCTGGCGAGCCTTTCCGCTGTGCCTCGTCCCACACGCCAGAAGTCTGTGATGGGGAAGTGGTTCCAGAGCTGCTTCCGATACGCCATTTCGTCGAGCTCGGCAATGCGAACGCCATCCTCGTCTGCGGGCATTTTCTTCGCCACAATGTCCATCGCGACTTTGGCGAGATACATATTCGTTCCGATGCCTGCAGTAGCTGTGATCCCGGTCTGTTTAAGGACGTCCCGAATCATCATGATGGCCAATTCGTGAGCCGTCTTCTTGTAGGTGGCGAGATAATCCGTGACGTCCATGAAGACTTCGTCTATGCTGTAAACGTGAATGTCTTCCGGAGCGATGTATTTCAGGTAGATATCATAGATTTTGCAGCTCACCTCGATGTATTTCGCCATTCTGGGCGTGGCAATGATGAAATCGACGCCCCGGGCCTTCTGCTTGACCTCGAAAAGTCTTGCTCGACCTGGGATGCCGAGTTTCTTCAGTGAAGGGGAAACCGCAAGACATATCGTCTTGTCCGTTCTGCTCTCGTCTGCCACAACAAGGTTTGCGGCAAGAGGGTCGAGACCTCGTTCCACACATTCCACACTGGCGTAGAACGACTTCAGGTCGATGGCGATATATAGGCGGTTTCCACTTTTCATTACTTCAGATGAATGTCGATGGGGATGTTGACTTTGACGCAGAAGTTCCTGCCCATAGCCGAGATGCCTTGCCTCCCTGAAATGGCTTCAGTCTCGACATATTTCAGTCTGGAAAGGTGCGGCTGATAGACTTTGTCGAGGAGGTTCTGGCAGGAGAAGGTGAGCTCGATGCAGTTGTGCCCGAAGATGTGCAAGTCCATGCCTGCAGAGAGGTTGAAGAGCGTATAGCTTGGGGTAGCCGTCTCAGTACCGTCGAGAGCGTAGAACTTGTCTTGTTTGAGATTGCATTCTGAACCAAAGGCAAGGAAAGTACGACGGCAACGGCCTTTTGCGAAGTCTGGGAACTCGTATCGCACATCGCAAGTCCACCTTGGGGCTGGCATCATGGGCAAGTTCTTGCTCTCTTCAGGCTGGTGAAGTTGGAGGCCTCGAACATAGCTGAAAGCATTCTCGATGTGGAGCGGATTGAAGGGATGGACATCGACAGAAACCTCTCCACCCATCAGCCTGGCATCTCCCTGACGATATTGGTAGGTTCGGAAGCCGTCAGTTTCGTAGGGAAGACGAGCCAAGAAGATATAGTCGTCAATCCAATTGCAGAAGAGTGATGCCTGAAGGTTCACGAAGTGGGATGTGTAGTCCATTCCCAAGTCAATCTGCGTGCTCTTTTCCGCCTTGAGTCCTCCGTTGCCCAACTCGTATTGTATGCTGCCTTCATGCACGCCATTCGATGAGAGTTCGCTCACTGTGGGAGCTCTGAAACCTCGAGCGGCATTGAGTCGGAGGTTGAGTCGGTCTGTCACATTCCATACTGCACCCAGGCTCCCAGTAACGCCTGAAAAGTTCTTGCTCAGTTCCTCAAAACGCAGCACTCCATCCTCCAACAGAGAAGATGTGTTGAGATGTCTGTTGTCGAAGCGCGCTCCACCAGAGAAGTGCCACTTCTTCCATTCCCATTCTGCCGTAGCAAAGAAGCCGATATCGAAGAGGTGATGGTCTGGAATCAGGTATTCTTCGCCCTGATTGACATTCTTTTGCCACATTCCACCAATGCCCGTCGAGAGCTTCCAGTCGTGGGGTAGGGAGTGGAGATACTTGATGTCGTAGTTGACAGTATGCAGCCTCATTGCCAACTCAGGCTCAACCTCCTCCTCGAATTCCCTTCGATAGTTCTGCTGATAACCGATGATGGCCTTCAAAGTGCCGTCTCCAAAGTACCAGGCATTATCGCTAACGGCCTTAGTATGAAGCACTTTCTGATAGGGCGGCTCTATGCCATAACGCTTTCCGTCGAAGTCGCTGCCGACAAGTTCACCTTCTGTAATGCCTGGCGTGAAGTTGACTCTTGAGAAGCGAAGCCAGCTGTGTCCCCAATTTCTGTTGATGCCGAGCATGCCCTGAACATCGCGTTCCTTGAACCAAGTGCCTGGAACATAACCGTCTGCCTTGTTCTTGTAGGAATGGGCAGCCTTGTCCAGGAAGTGCCAATTCCAAACGAATCCGTTCAGATTCCCTGCAAAGCCTACATGATAGTCATAGAGTCCGTTGTTCGATTGGTACTGACTGCCCACCTTGACCTGCATCGTGCCCATCTCCAAAGGGTGTTCTGGATGCAGAATCATCACGCCGGCAATGGCGTCGCTGCCATACATGAGCGAGGCTGGACCTTTCAGAACCTCGACAGAATGGACGCCTTCCTCGTCCACTTCCAGTCCGTGCTCATCTCCCCATTGCTGCCCTTCCTGACGAATTCCCTGGTCAACAACTACAACCCGATTGTAGCCAAGGCCGCGAATGACAGGCTTCGAGATGCCGGTTCCTGTGCTTATCTGGGAAAGGCCGGGAAGATAACTTACTGCATCTACCATATTGGTTCCCACGGAGTTATGTAGTAGTTTTGGTGAGACAACCATGAAGGGCGAAGCCGCATCCTTGAGTCGTTGGATGCCTGCAATACCTTGCACGGTAACTTCGCTCAGGATGGCTTCCTTCATCGGACTTATGCTGTCGTCATGGCAATCGCTATGTTCGTGGACATTTTGTGCTGAAATGTGTGGAGAGATTGCCCATAAGCAGACTCCTATATATAAGATAATGTGTTTCATTTTGCTTCCATTTAATGCGGATTTCGTGTCCTCCTTCATGCGCAGCACTAAGCGCGACAGTCAGGAAGATTATTTGTTTGCTGGATTTCTGTTTGAAAAAATTTGGAGAATAATGATGTCTTTGTATTTCAAACAGTTGGAGGAGCACGAAGACTGACGAAATCATGCCCGATACGACTGGGAATCTGGCAGTATTGGACATAAGTGACTTTGCTTTTTGGCTGATAACATAGCAATGGTTTTGTTGCAGTCGAGACATAAGACAATGTCAGTATTTGACACAACAGGCATTGGTGCGTCCCATCCGAGAACTGCGACAAATGTCCGTGACATTGGTGTTGCACGCATTCTGAACAGGTCGTCTCGCCATATTCGTCTGCATTATGGATATGGAGCGACGAGAAGAGGAGCATCGGCAAATATGTCGCCAAAAGCACCCACGCTGCGATATGTCTCTTTGTTATCAGGTTCACAACTGCAAAGTTATGACTTCTTTTTTCAAATGAAACTACTTCTTATCCGAAATTCTGAGATGTTTTATCCTACGAGTCGCAATATCTGTCTTTCCGTTGCTTCAGGAAGGATTTTCTTGAACTGCTCGACGAGTTTTTCGAAGGAGGCTTCTGGGGGACAGTCTTTCCTGCAGAAATCCTTTCCACAAAGGGCTTCTGGAGTGTTCAGGAGGGACCAGCCCCAGCCATATTCCCTGCCTCGCTTGTCGACGGGATACACGAAATCTTCTGTGACGATATAGGTCGCCATTTCCAACTTGGTGATGTAACCGTCGAACTTCGACCTCATTCCCTTTCCGTTGAAGCCGCAGGCCGAACGCAACTCTCTGGTAATCAGGCTCCCAGTAGACCTCAAGGTGTCGAGGATGGTGCCTTCGATGGAGTCGGGGGAAGGGTGGGGGAATATGCTTCTTCGGTAGTTGCAGAAGTCGGCCCACCATTCCTTGCTGATGAAGCCGGCTTTCTTGTTGAAGAACTTTCCGTAGAAGCAGGGCATATCGGTCACAATCTGCCCTTTCCATTTCCATAGCGGCCAATCCCAGCCTCCGTCGTCGAAGACCACATATCGGCAGTCGTCGTCGACCATCTCTTCGGCCGAGAAGCCTGGGATTCCGCTGTCGAGAAGAGGCAGGAAACCAATCTCGTCGATAAGTTCCATCAGCTCTGCTGCAGAGCCGATGCCGCTTCGTTTACTCACTTGCGAACTGGTCTTTGCCAACACCACAAAGCGGGCATTCGAAATCTTCAGGAACTTCTTCCCAAGGTGTGCCGGGAGCGATGCCCTTTTCGGGTACTCCAACTTCGGGGTCGTATTCCCAACCGCATACTTCACAAACGTACTTTGCCATAGTTTTTTCTGTTTAGAGGGTTTATAATCTTTGTTAACTCTGCTCTGCAAAGATATGAACTTTTCCCATATCCTGCAAATTCTTCCTACAAAAAAAAACTTAAAAAACGATAGGTCTCCAGCAGTCCTTGATGACGACAAAGGTGAAGTTGCCAATCTTCACGTTAGTCATTTGCAATCTTCACGTTAGTCATTTGCAATCTTCACGTTTGATGTTTGCAATCGTAACACTATGCGTTTGCCGTTTTCACACGTTATATTTGCAATCTTCACTGCCTTCGTTTGCCCTTTTAGGCTCTTTTCTTGTGTTTTTTCACTTTTTCTGCATTTTCTTTTGCCTTTTATGCCTTGTAATTCATAAATAATGTGTACCTTTGACGCACGAAATACATGTCAGAACCAAATCAATGTATCCTCGAAGGTACGTCAGGGTTATCCACTGACGGCGGCGGAGCCGTACCCGAAACTGCCCTGGAATCTTCTCTCGAAGGGCTGGAAGCGAAGGATGAAAGGCCTTGGTTTGTGCTCTGGGTTAACTCGAAAGCAGAGAGGTCGGTTCGCGACAACCTTATCGGGAAAGGCCTTGAAGCATTCGTTCCTGTTAGGCAGGAGATACATACTTGGCGCAGAGGTGAACGCAGAAAGATTGACAAAGTCCTCATCCCTTCCGTTGTCTTCGTTCGGATGGAACAGTCTGACAGAAGGATTGTGGAAGATTGTCCTGGCGTGAACGCCATGATGCGCGACCCAGCAAGAAAGCGTGAAGGACTGAGCGGATGGGAGACTCTGGCCCGCGTTTCGAACGACGAGATGCACCTCTTCAAGCAGATGCTTGGGATGGAAGAAATGGATGTCCAGTTCGCTTCGGCAGATTACTCGGTTGGCGACTATGTCCGCATCAAAGGCTTTAGCGATTCGAGTGGCAAAGCGCAGATAGTCCGAATCTTCGGCAACAACAAGACCTATGTGGGCGTTCGCGTCAGTTTTCTGGGTTGTGCCTACATGGAAGTTAAGAAAAGCAGAATTGAGAAACTGTAGAATTGCATGATTGAAATACAAGAAAAACAAGACTGTGTGGGATGCAATGCTTGTGGTGACATCTGTGCTCATCATGCAATCTCATTCAAGAACGACGAAGAAGGCTTCTGGTATCCACTAGTCGACAAAGAGAAATGCACAGATTGCGGCCTTTGCGAAAAGGTTTGTCCCGTCATCAATATTGGGAAGCTGAAAAAGAACGACTATTCAGAACCGAAGTGTTTTGCAGCCATACATAAGAACTATGAAGTTCGTTTCGACAGCACTTCAGGAGGGTTGTTCTCCGCTTTCGCCGAGAAGATGTACAAAGATGGCGGATATGTGGGAGGAGCACTCTACGATGAAAACGGAAACGTAAAGCAGTACATCTCTTCAGATAAGACGGATTTGCCAAAGCTTCGCAGTTCGAAGTATTCTCAAAGCAACTTCGAAGGCTTCTTCAGCAAAGTGCGGGATTTGCTGAAACAGGGCGAGAAAGTGCTCGTTTGTGGCGGTCCTTGTCAAATGGCAGCCTTGAGAGCTTTCCTCGGATACAAGGATTACGAGAATCTCCTCATTCTCGACTATGTGTGTCGAGGCATCAATTCTCCTTTGGTCTCGCGAAAGTACAGAGAATCTCTGGAAGCGGAACATCAGTCGAAAATCGTTTACTCCAAAGCGAAGAACAAAGAGTTCGGATGGCGAAACCTTACTGGGAAAACCATATTCGCCAATGGTGACATCGTCTATAAAACAGCAGAAAACAACAGGTTCACACACGGCTATCTCATCACAGGTGCTTTCTGTCGGCCATCCTGTTACGATTGCAAGTTCAAAGGCTTCCCTCGCATTGCAGACATTTCCTTGGCAGATTTCTGGGGAATCGAAAAGATAAAAGGTGTAGACCAAAGCCTGGATGACGACATCGGCACATCTCTTGTCCTCATCAACTCGGAAAAGGGAGAACGTTTCTTTGAAGCAATCAAGCCCAAACTCAAGTTTGTGGAGCTCCCGTATGAAACTGCTCTGGATGGCAATAAAGCACTTGTCGAGTCACTTCCCAAGCCGAAGATAGACAGAGAGAAGTTCTTCGAAGATGTCAACGCAATGACCTTCGACAAATTAGCAGACAAATACTTCCCCGACCCCAGAAACTATCAGCATACCTTAAAAGGTCGCCTCAAGAATATATACAGGGTATTCAGGAGGGCAATGTTCGAGCCTTCACTTTGGGCAATCAAGCCCAAATTGCAGTTCTTCAAGTATAATTTCTTCCGAAAGAACATTCAAACCAGCATCCCCAATCTGGCTTATTTCCGTCCTTCCACTTATTCCGTCATAGATATCAGCAAGTCTGCTAAGGTCGTGCTGAAGGCTCCTTTCTCCATAGGAAACAAACACATAAAAGGTTCCCGTTTGGAAACGCGATTGATGATTCAAGATGGCGCTCATGTCGAGATAGGCTCAAGGTTTGGCATAATGTCTGGAGGTGATGTCGAAATATTCAAGAACGCCACATTCAAAGTGGCAGAAGCGGATTTTACAACACAGGGAGGCTCCAACATCAACTTGACTCTCATCTGCGGAAACAGAATAGAAATCGGATATCATGTCATGATGGGACGCAACGTGACAATCCGAGACAATAATGGAGGACACTATCTTTCTGTGCAAGGATACAAAGAGTCGCAACCAGTCAAGATAGGCAATCATGTATGGCTTTGCGAAGGATGTACCATAATGCCCGGAGCAAAGATAGGCGATGGAGCCATTATTGGTGCGGGTTCTGTTGTATACGGAAAGATTCCGCCAAACTGTTTGGCTTCGGGAAATCCTGCCCGAGTCATTCAGACAGAAACATATTGGAAATACTAAACAAAAAAATACTAATCGATCAAAACTATAACTATGGAATTAAAAGACTTTATTGAGAATTTTGCAGCACAGTTTGACGACACAGATCAGAGCGAATTCACTCCGGAAACAGAGTTCAAAGCACTCGACGAATGGTCTTCTTTAACAGCATTAAGCATTATTGCAATGGTCGATGAAGAGTACGATGTTGCTCTCAAAGGCGATGATGTCAAGAAAGCTGAGACAATAGAAGATTTGTTCAATACCGTTAAGTCAAAGCTTTAATGGCCTTTCTCGAATTCAAGAACGTCAGGATTGCTGGTGTCAGTGCCGGCGTTCCCAAATCTGTCTTTTGCAATCTCGACATAAAGGACATGTCGAGCGAATACGATGCAGCTTCCTTCGTTGAAACGACAGGAGTGAAAGAGCGTCGTATCGATGAACGCATGACGACTAGCGACCTTTGTGTTCCTGCAGCAGAAAAGTTGATAGCAGACTTGTCTTGGGAAAAGTCAGAGATAGATGCTCTGATTTTTGTTTCTCAAACCACAGACTATTATCTTCCAGCCACAGCATGCATCGTGCAAGAACGACTCGGTCTTTCCAGAGAATGTTATGCGACAGATGTGGTGATAGGCTGTTCCGGATGGGTTTATGGAATGAGCATCGTTGCAAGCCTCTTGGCAAATGGTTCCATCAAGAAAGCCCTTCTGATGGCAGGAGATGCAAAACGACATGTTCCAACCAACGATCCTTTGTTCGGTTTTGCTGGAACAGTCACAGCTCTCGAATACAAAGAAGGTGCAGCAGGGTTTAAGTTCCACTTTGGCACAGATGGCAGCGGTTACGATGCAATCATCATTCCCGATGGAGGATGTCGCAATCAGATATCGGACAAGAGTTTCAAAATAGAAGAGACAGGAGAAGGTGGCAGAGCAACAAATCGTCTGCAGACTAGGATGAAGGGAATGGATGTGTTCTCCTTTGGTATCACCACAGCCCCCAAATCAATTAAACGTCTTGCAGAGCATTTCGGCTTTGATTATCTTGATATGGACTATTATGTGTTCCATCAGGCCAATATGAAGATGAACAACCTAATTGTCAAGAAGTTGAAGCTCGATCCGGATAAAGTGCCTTCGTGCATGTACGAATTCGGCAACACCTCTTCTGCAAGTATTCCACTTACGATTGTAACCCAACTCAAGGGCAAGTGCGAGAGCAAACCCTCAAAGTTCCTTTGCTGTGGCTTTGGCGTAGGTTTGTCATGGGGAACTGTTGTTTTCGAGGCAGAAGACATGGTAATATCAGATCTTGTAGAGGTTGACGAAATGGAGGACAGAGAATGGGTGTGAACTATAATCCCTTTTCTTTGGAGGGGAAGACAATCCTTGTTACCGGAGCATCGTCTGGAATAGGTCAGGCTTGTGCAGTCGAGGCATCCAAGATGGGTGCAAACGTCATTGTCTGTGGCAGGAATCAGGAAAGGCTGGCTCAAACAATGGCACTGATGGAAGGCACGGGCAATACTTCCTTCGAAGGCGATTTGCTTGATCAGGAAGTAATAGAAAGACTTGTTGCAGAAGTTCCTCCTCTTGACGGAGTGGTTCTCTCGGCAGGAAGAGGTCTGACCCTTCCTATAAAGTTCAGCACAAGAGAGAAGTTCGATGACATCTTCAACATCAACTTCTTTTCTCCGGTTGAGTTGTTGAGACTCCTGACCAAGAAAAAGAAACTCAACCAGAACTGTTCTGTCGTGATGATTGTCTCAATTGGTGGCAATTACATCCATTCTGTGGGCAATTCCATTTACGGGACATCCAAAGCGGCCTTGAAGTCGATGGTGAATTTCGCGGCAATGGAGCTGGCTCCTCAAAAGATTAGAGTCAACGGCATTTGTCCCGGGATGGTAAATACTCCGTTAATCAACAGAGGGACATTGACCGAGGAACAGTTCAAGGCCGATATGGAACGGTATCCTCTGAAGCGATATGGCGAACCGAACGACATCGCTTATGGTGCAGTATATCTGTTGTCCGATGCATCTTCTTGGGTTACAGGAACATCCCTGATTATCGATGGTGGAGTAACTGCAAAGTAATGACTTTTTAAGAAGAAAGTTATGCCAATCGTAACCTATAAGAATGTCGGAATAAAAGCCCTTGCAGCCTGTGTGCCAAGTCGAGTCATAGACAATTACCACTATGATCTGGACATATGGCCCGAAGAGGAAGTGAAGAAAGTCGTCGACAAAGTAGGTGTTGCAGAGCGCCGTTTCGTCGATGATGGCACATGTGCCTCAGATCTCTGTTTCGCAGCTGCGGAAAGGTTGATTGCCGACAACAACATCGACAAGAGCGAGATAGACCTGTTGGTCTTCCTCTCCCAAACTCCCGATTATAGAATGCCAGCCACTTCAATCCTTTTGCAGAACAGATTGGGTTTGCCCATGTCCACAATGGCATTCGACATCTCTTTGGGCTGTTCAGGCTTCATCAGCGCTTTGAGCATTGTCTATTCCATGATGCAGAACAATGGTTTCCGAAAAGCATTGTTGCTCAATGGAGAGACGCGTTCGAAGGTCTATAGTCGCAAGGACAGGAGAGAAGCTTTCATCTTTGGAGATGCCGGAGTAGCAGCCCTTATAGAGCGTGATGAGAGATTTGGCGAGAGCCATTTCTCCCTGAACAGCGATGGTTCTCGTGGCGAATTGATAATGATTCCGGGAGGGGGCTATCGCCACATGAGCTCTGCAGAAACAATCAAAGAGAAAGTCGTCGATGAATACGGAAATGTCCGTACTGATGAACAAGGACGAATGAACGGTGCCGACGTCTTCAACTTCGTCATCGTAGAAGTTCCGAAAGACATCAAACGACTTTTGGCTGCAACAGGTGAAGATATCCAGAAGTTGGACTATTATGTCTTCCATCAGGCAAATGCTTTCATCAACAACTACATCGCAAAGAAGATGAAACTCGACAAAGAGCGTATTCCCTGGACAATCCAGAAATATGGAAACACCTCCTCGGTTTCAGTTCCTTTAACCATTGCAAGCGAGCTGAAAAACAAAATGGCAGGTGAAAAGAGGTTGCTGTTGAGTGCATTTGGAGTTGGAATGGCTTGGGCAACAGCAATCGTACCATTTGTCGACTGCAAGATAAGTGATATCGTAGAGATATAGTTGGGAATGAATAAAAGCGAATTACCCCTCATTGGCATTGGCCCAGGCAGTTTACCGATAAAGACATACAAAGGGAAACGAAGTGGGATAGGGTGGTTCGTCTTCCGAGTCCTGAACAAACTGTATTATTTCCCATCAGCCAAAAGGAGATATGTCTCAGCAGTCTCCAATGCATTGAAGATGGGTTATCGTCTCATAGACTATTCATCAGCATATGGCTGTGATGCATACTTGGGGCGTGGCATTGAGAAGAGTGGAGTCGACAGAGCAGATTTGTTCATTACCACTCGAGTCAGCAACAGAGCACAGCGAGAGCATCGTGTCAGGGAAGAGTTCATGGAGTTTCTGCATAATGCCCATTTGGATTATGTGGATCTGCTTCAGTTTCATTGGCCTGTAACAGATTTGTATCTCGACACATGGCGCGAGATGGAAAAGCTCAAGGACGAGGGATTGGTGATGCACCTGGGTGTTGCCAATTGTCATCAGCACCATTTGGAGGAAATCTTCAAGATATGCAAGCATCGTCCCGAAATAGGTCAGTTCGAGATACATCCCCTGTTTACGCAAAAACCGCTGATTCAGTATTACAAGGACAACGGAATAGTGGTCGAGTCCTATACTGCAGTAGCTCGTTATGATGGCCGATTATTCAATCTCCCTGTCCTGAAGGAAATGGCCAGGAAACACAATAAGAGCCTGGTTCAGATAGTTCTTCGATGGCATGTTCAGCATGAGCTGATACCAGTAGTGAGGAGCCTCTCCTACAGACATCAGCAAGAGAATCTCAATATATTCGATTTCGAGTTGTCAACAGAAGAGATGGCAGTCATAGATGGCCTGAACATCAATTCCCGTCTTCGTTATGACCCGGATAATTGCGACTTCTCGATATTGTGAGAAGTCCCTTAGCGTGGAATGGCTTCAGACAATAAGGTAATAGCTAAGAACACAGTATTCTTGTACATACGGATGCTGGTGACAATGGTCATTTCATTGTACACCTCCCGAGTCGTATTGCAAGTATTGGGTGTTGACGATTATGGCATCTATCAGGCCGTAGGAGGTATCGTAGGCTTCCTTTCTTTCCTTAATAACGCACTCAGTAGCGGCACATCGAGGTTCCTCACATTCGAACTTGGCGCAGGAGACAAGAAGAAGTTGGAAGATACCTTCTCCACAACTCTGACCGTACACATCCTTCTGGCATTGATAATCGTCTTTTTGGGTGAAACCATTGGACTGTGGTACTTCAACAACAAGATGGTGATACCACCAGATCGATTTGACGCATCAACGGTAGTCTTCCATCTGTCGATGTTGACAGCCATCATAAACATCGTCACAGTTCCGTTCAATGCCACCATCATAGCTCACGAAAGGATGAAAGTCTTTGCCTATGTGGGTGTAGTGGATGCACTTAGCAAACTTGCTGTGGTATATGCGTTGATGATAGGAGGAATCGACAAATTGGTGCTATATGCCATACTGCTTTTCTTGGTACAACTTGCAATCTTCCTCTTCTATGTGTTCTATTGCAGGGCCTCGTTCGAAGAGACGAAATACAAGTTCCTGATCGACAAGGAGCAGTTTCGGAAGATTTTCTCCTTCTCAAGTTGGAGCTTGCTTGCAGGAGGTTCAATCGCATTGAACAGTCAGGGCATACTGTTGTTGTTGAACCTGTTCTTCACACCAGCAGTCGTGACAGCAAGAGCCATCTCCTTGCTCGTATATAATACCACAATCCAGTTCATGAACAACTTCAGGACAGCAGTCAATCCACAGATAGTGAAGCAATTGGCAGCAGGAGACGTAGAAGGTTCGCACAAGCTCTTGCTCCAATCCACCAAGTTCTCCTACTATCTGATGCTGATACTCTGCCTTCCCATATGCCTACTTGCATCTCCCATATTGCATCTGTGGCTCGTTGAAGTACCAGAATACACAGTCATATTCCTGCAACTCGTCATCATACAATGCCTGTTTCAAGTATTTGACACTTCATTCTATACAGCACTCTATGCAAAAGGCAGAATCCGCGAGAACGCCCTCGTCTCACCAATGGTAGGCTTCATTCGTTTTCCTGCTGTGTATTTACTCTTCAGGATGGGCTTTTCCCCCTTAGCGCTCTCCTGGACCAGCATCATCACATACGCCTTGTTGGGCCTGATCATCAAGCCCATATTGATAACCAAGATAGCCGACTATACGTGGAAAGAAGTCCTGAGTACGATGCAAGTCTGCTTCTTCGTAACGCTCATAGCCATTCCCATCCCAATAGCAGCCTATATGATGTTGAATGTCGAAGGTAACCTTTGGCATGCCTCATTTGTATTGCTCCTTTGTCTGACGTGTGTAGCAGCATCAGTCTGGTTCCTTGGTCTTACAAAGAACATGAAGCAAATGCTGCAGGATGCCGTTCTGACAAGAATACATCTCGTTCGAGAATAACTCACAGAAACAGACGATTTCATTTTGCCGGAAAAACAACGAATAGAATACATCGATGCCCTGCGAGGATTTACCATGATTCTCGTTGTGATCCATCATGTCGCACTCTTCATGTGGGGCATCCTGGGCACACACTCCATTCATGGCTATCTCATGCAGGTCAGAATGCCCATGTTCTATTTCATCAGCGGTTTCGTACTCTACAAGGCAGGCGTTGTATGGAACCTCAAGCATGCTGTGCAGTTCCTTCGCAAGAAGTTCGTGGTGCAAATTGTCTCCACCATCATCTTCTTCACACTCTTTGTCCACGTGATGGACATAGATTTCGTGCCGGCCCTCTTCAGTCACATGAAAGCGGGATACTGGTTCACCTATATCCTCTTCCAGTACTTCATTTTCTATGCTCTGGCACAACTCCTGTTCCGCAAATATGCTTACCTCGTGATGCTCCTGATGGGCATAGCTTTCTTGCCCATCTATTATACACCCATCACCAATGCCATCCCTATACCCGAATCTGTAAAAGGCCTGCTCAGCATCGTCTATTGGCGTTATTTCCTTTTCTTCGTTATGGGTAGCTTGGTTCATAAGTACTTCACAAAGGTAGAGCAATGGTTCGATGGAAGATGGCTCCTGTTGATCTGTCTCGTCACATACTTCGTCCTGAACATCTATCGCGATGTCTTCCCCTCGAATGCAGAGAATCCCCTCTGTGGTTTCCTCATCGGTTTGGTTCTTACCTTCACCGGTCTCACCGTGCTGTTCGGCTTCTTCAGGGCAAATCAAGAGCATTTCACGAACGATAAAGTATTGGGGCGCTCTCTACAGTACATAGGTCGCAGAACTCTCGATGTCTATCTCATTCACTATTTCCTCCTTCCTTTCCGCGAGGGTGGAGTAGTGCACATCTTCACCGATCACCACATGCCCATCATCGAGGCCTTCTGTTCCTTGATGGTAGCATTACTCATAATAGCATTCAGTCTACTCATCAGTAACATCCTCCGTCTCAGCCCCATCCTGGCTCACTATCTCTTCGGAGTGAAGCTGCAACAGGACTGTTAAGGTTAGGATTAACGTTAGGGTTAAAGGTTAAACACACCATGATTTACGACCACATAAACAACCTCGAAACATACTCCGCCATTTCCGAAGACATTCGTATCGGATTGGAGTTCCTTTGCGATGCCAAGCCTGACATAGAAAATGGCGTCTATCAACTCAATCCACGCGTCAAAGCCATCGTTTCCGAGTACGAAACCAAGCCTCAGAACGAGAACGGCTATGAAGCGCACCAACAGTACATCGACATACAATACACCTTGAAAGGCCAGGAGCGCATAGCATGTCTCCCCATAGAGAAGCTTTCCGAGACAAAACTCTACAGCGAAGAAGGTGACTTCGCCCTATATGCCACCACTCTTCAACCCCAGGAGATGACCATCGGAGCAGGTTACTTCGCCATCTTCTTCCCCCCAGACGGCCACATGCCCGGCCTTTGTGCCGATGCCCCAACAAAAGTCAAGAAAGTCGTCGTGAAAGTTAAGTGCTGACATAGCAGCACCACTGGCTGGATTAAATAAGCTGCATAGCCGCAAAAACACAATGCTCTTAGATATTTGAAATAAATAATAAAGATATATGAAAGGAATAGTTCTGCCATCCACAGCCACCAGACTGAAATTTCAGGCGAGAACGACAACGAAGGTCAGGAGACCCCTGATTATCCAGAGCAGAGTTGTAGCGGGCATTTGGAATACACGATAAGAATAAGTTTTCAACGTTCTATTTTCAACATAATAAATATGAAACTAATAAAATTGATAATCTAAAAAGGATGAACACATTACTACTTGTTGCTAGTGATTCCGTTAATCAAACTGGGAATTCTTTCCGTGTGGCTTTTCTGATGTCATTATTGTGTCTTGCATTAGTATCATTTTTAAAGTATTCATCAAGTCACGATATAAATGGGAAAGATTTACAGGACTTGTTGCTTGAATATGTTATTGATGCAATTTCGCTGCTTGTGTCCATATATGTTGCAGAAATTATCTCAACTTCAACTGGAGTTTCAACCCTTTTAGCTGTATTTATTGTTGTATTCACGATTCTCCTTGTAGCAATCTGTAGTACGCTGCGTAATAAATTTTTTGCTTTGAGAAAGTGTAGTACAGAGAAAAGAAAGAAAAGATGGATACACTTTACTTCTGTCATAATTTTATCAATTATATGGTCTATAGTTGTCATAATTCTTGAAAGTCATGGTAGTTGAAATATTGTTATCCATAATAGGAGCTCTCGTTACTTTCTTGACTTTATATACGATTAAGCATACTAGAAAAGCCGAGAAATCACTATTGGAAAGGCAGAATAGTCCTACATATGTGGGTTACTCTTTTATTCGAGAGCAAATGGAGAAAGAGAGTTATAATCAGAATCGGGATTATTATAACACACCTGAAACATTTGGAGCCTTCTTTACACTATTCTCAGAAAACCCGATGAATAGACCTGTTATGGTTGATTCGGCATGTACTAAATCATTTTATGAAAATCTTAATATCAATATTGATTCGGAAATGGTTGTTAACAGTCAAATAATGTGCATCATGCCTTTTCTTGATGACTATGACGATGTGTATAGGGTGATTGTCGAATCAAGCAGAAAACAAGGGTTCAATTGCATTCGTACTGATCAGGAAAATAAACCTGGGAATTTGTTGCAATATATTGTTAAAACAATTGTAGAGTCTCAACTTCTGATAGCTGTAATTGATAATAGGAATCCCAATGTCTTTTATGAGATGGGGATAGCTCATTCATTAGGTAAATCAGTTATACTTGTATGCCAACAGAAGGATTCTTCAAAGGTCCCATTTGACATACAATCTAACAGAGTGCTTTTTTATGAAGATTTGACTGATTTATCTGATAAACTAAGTAAGAGCCTTATGGCAGTTAAATCGAACAATATTACCGGAAGTTAAATATATTATATTACAAGATATGAAGAGTTTTTTGTTAGATTATTTGGGACGGCATCTGGGTTTTATACAGATGCAGGAAGAACTGAAAAGGTTGTCTCAGCTATATAATAATTATACTGGTAGGAATCTTTTTATATATGCTGCTGATGTTAATAAGGCAAGAATGGGGATTGATGTCAGTATGATGCAGGATGATTTCTATATGATAGAAGATATCCTAAGAACAACAGATAAAGAAACTATTGATTTCTATATTGAGACACCAGGAGGTAGTGGTGAAACCGCAGAGGAGATAGCCAGGTTTCTTCATAAAAAATTTAGGGAAGTTAATTTTGTTGTAGCAGGTGAGGCAAAGAGTGCGGGAACAATATTGGCCTTATCATGTGATAACCTTTATATGTGTGATACAGGAAGTCTAGGACCCATTGATGCCCAGGTTAAAATAGGGAGATATACTGCTTCTGCTTATGATTATAAGAAGTGGATTGATGAAAAAATGGAGGAGGCAACCAAGAATGGCCATTTAAATGTATTCGATGCTACAATGATAGCTCAAATTTCACCAGGAGAAATAAAGGGCGTGGTTAATTCGCTAGAGTTTGCAAAAGATTTAGTAACGGATTGGCTAGAAAGGTACAAGTTTAAGAACTGGACAATTAAGGAAACATCCAAGATTCCTGTTACGCCAGAAATTAAAAAGGCTCGTGCCAAAGAAGTTGCAGAGATGCTTTCTAATCATGAGGATTGGCGCTCACATGGACGATCATTGAAAATAGAAGACCTCGAAGGATTATTAAGAATTGAGAACATTGACGAAGATGTGAAACTATCAGAAATAGTTCACAGAATAAAAACAATTATTCGAATGATATTTGATGGCTCAACTACATTTAAAATTTTCTTGTGGGAAGGTTCGTTGGTTTCTAGAAATGCAACTATAGCTAATCCTAATATCCCACAACCTAGACCAATCCCTATGCCTACTCAAAATAATACAATTGAAAAAATTGACATTGAAATAGAATGTCCCAAATGCCATAAACGCCATCATGTTCTTGGTTATCCTAATACAACGAGCAATGAAATAAAGAGTAAGAAACTTCCAGTTACTTCAAATATTACGGATGATGAAATACTTATATGTGATAATATGAATTGCAACTTTGGTATTGATTTAAAACCAATCAAGTCAAACATAGAAGCGCAAACACATAAAAAGATAACATTTAAATAAGGTAATATGGATAATAAGCAAGAAGGCCAAAAATACGAGAACTTTATTGTAGATGTACAAAAAGGCATTTATTCTGAAGCTATTGAAAGATGTGGAATAGCCAGAACCTCTGCAATATCCGAAGCCGTTGATTTACAGCAAAGAATTGAAGAAGATAATGTAATTCTTTATGGGCTTTCTTAGTCGGTAAGATGGAGAAGCTTTCCGAAAGGTCAAAAAACCTTGAAGAAGAAATTTCTCCGTTATATGATTCGGTTGCTGATATCACTGAAAAATTGGAGCATGCAGTTTATGTTGATGACAATGGACCATGTGACGATAAATAAGAACTTCCAATCAACATGAATTTTTAAGATGAAAAGAAATTTCACGAAGATTTTCAAGAGTGGAAGTGATGGAACAAACTATTGGCCATTGATATTATTATCAATAGGTGTCATTGGTTTGTATGCATTGAGTTGGTGGTGGCTTTCATGTTCTTTTCATGATTCAGAGAAACAAGGGCAGTTTGGCGACCAGTTTGGAGCTGTTAATGCACTTTTCTCAGGTCTGGCTTTTGCGGGTTTAATATTTACTATCATTCTTCAGAAGAAGGAACTTGCACTTCAACGCGAAGAATTGACACAGACCCGTGAAGAACTAAAAGGTCAGAAAGAACAAATGTCAGAGCAAAATGATACGCTTAAAATTCAGCGTTTCGAAAATCTCTTCTATAATATGCTTAATTTACAGCAGAAGATAGTTGATGGCTTGCGTTATGACTATTATGATGAAGAGTACGTAACCGTAGCACTTGATGGAGGTGGAGCGACAACAGATAAGAAAAAGGTAAAAAGAGAAGTTGTGGGTCGTGATGTCTTTCGATATATGTTTGAAAAAATAGATTTATCTTCATTAACACCTCAGGTTATAGGCTATAAATTGTATCTAAGAGTATTTGGCATGAAGGAGTATGACGAGACCTTAGTTCCAACATATTTTGATCATTATTTTTTACATCTATATAAGATTATGCAATTTGTGGATTCTTACGACTTAGATTATAATGTATCATATGAATATATGTCTTTATTGAGAGGAACATTATCTCGTTATGAGTTAGTCTGGATATACTATAATACATTGAATCCCCAATTCAATGCTTCTAAACAATTAATAGAGAAATATTCTTTACTGAAACATTTACGAAGCTATTTGTTAAGTTTCACCCTTGAACATAGTCAATATTGTGAGAATAGAGGAATAACAAGTGATGATGTAAAAAACAATCATTTTGATTTAAACGACTTTCCATTTTATCTAACAGATAACGTTAAGGAAACTGACAAATATTACTTGTCTGCTTTTTGGGAGAAGACTGAAATAGATAAAGGTAAAGATTATTTACAAAGATGGCGAGCATTTATAGATTTGAAAACAGAATCTGAAGTAAAACCTGCAAGTTATTAAGATAGAGCAACGAACAAACCTAACATGATAAGATAAGGGAAAAACATGCTTGTCTGCAGGAAGAAAAATAAATTCTCAACTGTCAATTATCTTCCGCGACTGCATTCGCGCCTTGCTACTAGAGTATGCAAGAACTTCAACTATCAACTGTCAACTATTAAACTCTATAATCGAAATGCCACAAACGAATCTAAAGAAAAAGGCTGCATCAGGAATGGTATGGACAGCATTGCAGAGATACTCTATAATGATTATCCAGTTCATTTCCGGGATTATTCTTGCTCGATTGCTTACTCCACATGACTATGGCTGCATAGGTATGCTTACCATTTTCATGGTATTGGCAGAATCTTTCATAGATGGAGGTTTCGGTTCTGCATTGATACAAAAGAAACGGCCTACGCAGGTCGACTATTCCACCATCTTTTTCTGGAATTTGGGAATGTCGGTATTGTTGTATGCGGTTTTGTATTTCTCTGCTCCGGCAATAGCACGTTTTTATAATACCCCGCTTTTGCGTGATGTGTTGAGAGTGCAAGGTATTATCCTGTTCATCTCCGCATTTAATATCGTACAAAGAAACCAACTGCAGAAGAAGCTGAACTTTAAGGTATTGTCGATGGTTACTATATTGACCTCTATCACTTCTCTGACAGTTACCATTTTGATGGCTTACCTCGGTTATGGAGTATGGTCATTAGTTGCTCAGCATATTTTGACCGCTCTTATTCCTGCGTTATTTTTTTGGTTCCATATCAAATGGCGTCCTCAGTTGGTGTTTTCATGGCAGTCATTCCGTGAGTTGTTTAGCTTTGGATTCTACATGTTCCTAACCAATCTGCTTAATCAGTTTGGTCATCAGATTCAGGGATTATTGATAGGTCGTTTCTATAATGCGACCACCATGGGTTTTTATTCAAAAGCAAATGCCACAGAGAGATTGGCATCACAAAGTATATCGCGGGTTATGACACAAGTAACTTATCCACTTTACGCAGAGGTACAAGATGACAAGGAAAGGCTCTCAAACATGATTAAGCGAATTACTATGACCCTTTCATACATCACTTTTCCTTTTCTATTCATCTTGTTGCTTTGTGCAAAACCGATATTCGTAATTTTGTATTCAGAGCGATGGTTAGATAGTGTGCCATACTTTCAAGTACTTTGTATTGCCGGTTTGGCTTATAGTTTACAATCGGTAAACTATCAATCCATATCTGCTATAGGAAGAAGTCAGACATTATTTGTTTGGACTTTCGTTAAAAGAATAATGGGAATTGTGTTTGTTGTTGCTGGTTTGTTGATAGCGGGGATGAAAGGGCTGTTGGTAGGTATGGTCATTAACGCGTGGTTCTCTTATGCTGTAAATATTGGTATGGTTTCAAAGTATATAGGATATAGATGGTGGAACCAGCTAAAAGATATTATGCCAGTTATGATTGTGTCCATGGTAGCGGCACTTGTTAGTTATGGAGTCGGCATGCTCTTCAACTTCTCTATGTACGTAGATGGCGTAATAAAAGTATCAGTGTATGCAATTTTATATGTAGGATGGTCTTATTTCTTTAAACCCGAAGTAGGTAACTATTTAAGAACAATTCTTATAAATTTAAAAAAGAAATAGAAGTTTTAATCAAATAAATCAAATAAAGATATGGGAATATTAGGAAAACTAAAAGTATGGGTAATGGATCTGCTTTTAATTAGTAATCTTGACAGAAAGGCGGAAAGAGAATTCCAAAAAATGCGTCGAATTAATGAAAGAGGTGGATTCCTAAATAAATATAGAGCAATGAGAATTGAGAATAAGCTCAAGTTAAAGTATGGGCTATGTATTGATTGTTCTGTAAAGATAGGTGAAAATTTCCAGATTCGTCATCCTTTTGGAATAATAATTGGTCGAACTGCAGAAATCGGTGACAATTGCAAAGTCTATCCGTATTTTTGTGCAATGGCTGCTATTAAGGGAGACTCGGAACTAAATAAACATCATATTCGTCGTCATCCAAAAATTGGGAATGACTGTATATTGGGAGGTAAAGCGACGGTCATTGGTCCAATTACAATTGGTGATGATGTTACCATCGGTGCTTGCGCCATCGTCACCAAAGACGTCCCCTCCCATAGTGTGGTGAAAGGCTTGAACCAGGTACGCCCGAAGTGCATTGATGAAATTCCTGAAAAATATCGGAAAGAATTGGAGAATTATTGCAATGGATAAACTGAAAGAAATGAAAGAAATGAAGAAATTTAAAATTGGTTATACTCAAGGAGTATATGATATGTTTCATATAGGACATCTTAATCTGATTAATAAGGCTAAGGAACAGTGTGATTATCTGATTGTTGGTGTTAATTCAGACGAGTTGGTTCAATCCTATAAGCATAAAGATACTGTGATTAATGAACTAGATCGTGCTGAAATTGTTCGTAATATAAAAGCAGTTGACGAATGCATGATTGTTGATACTCTTGATAAATTGGATTTGTTGAAGACAATAAAATTTGATGCCATCTTTATTGGTGATGACTGGTATGGTAATCCACGATGGATGCAGACAAAGAAGAATCTTGCAAAATTGGGAGTAGATGTAGTATTTCTTCCCCATACAGACGGAATTTCGTCAACGATGTTGAAGCCGGAATCTGATAAAAAAGTAGAGGATTAATAGTATGCAGTCAGTTAGGGATTTTATTTCACAAAATGGCTTGAAAGGCTTTTTCTCTGTATTATTACATCGCTTGATAGACAGAGTGTTTGTTTTCTGTATAAAAAAAGTATACTCGGTAGATGAATCTTTAATTATTCTAAAAAGTACGCCAGATTATTCGGATAATGCAAGGGCTCTGGCTGAATACATGGTAAAAAATGGATATACAGATAAATATAAGATATATTTTGAAGTAGGTAATTTGGAATATTATAAGAATCGAATAGAGGGTGTTACTTTTATTTCAAGTAAGATGGGATGTCATTATTTCTCTTATTTGCGTTTGATTTTTACTGCTAAATATTTAATGTGCACCCATAATCTAATTACAAATAAAATACATGCCCAAAAAGACCAATGTATAGTAAGATTATGGCATGGATGTGGCTATAAAACAAGAATGCAACCTGAAAGGAAAAAAGCTAAGACATTTGATGTGGCTCTTGTGTCAGGTCCTTTGTTTGTTAAGATTAAGGCGGAGTTTTGGAATGTTGATGAAGAATACATTCTACCTATAGGATATCCACGATACGATTGGCTTAAATCAAAGGATAATGATGCCCTAAAATTAATCGATTCATTTAAAATGAATGAAAATACAAAAGTCGTAATGTGGATGCCAACATATCGAAAAAATAAATATGATCGATCCACATTTAATTATATTAAAATCACACAATTTCCCATTATATATGACTTAGATAGTTGGAAAGAACTTGATAGTTGTTGTGCGAGAAATAATATTGTTATTTTGGTAAAACTTCATCCGTATCAGGAGGATTATTCAATCCCATTTGATACATTTACAAATATTAAAGAAATTAAAAATGATTTATTTGAGAAGATGAATATTCCTATGTACAAATTCATAGGTGTAACTGACGCATTAATCTCAGATTATTCTTCAATTGCAATTGATTATCTGATTGTTGATAAACCAATTGCATTTACCTTGGATTCTTACGAAGAAGAAAAGAAAACAAGGAAGTTTATTTTTGATGATATTCGTGAATATATGCCAGGACATCATTTGTATAATATCACAGATATGGAATATTTTATAGATGATATTTCCAAGGGCAATGATACTTATAAAGATAAAAGAAGACAGATGTATGATATGTGTATAGCATCTTCTGATAACTATTGTAAATCAGTTTTGGATAAATTAGGAATAACGATATAGGTCCCATGACACGAACTGAAGTAATGCTGATAAGTATCACAACAATTATTATTTAACGATATTGGGATTAAGTGCTTCAGAGCGGAAAATGATTATGGATTATATTAAGGACAAATGTCATTGTGTTTTTATAACAACTAAGTTTTGTTTTAAATAAAAACGTAAACTGAACTTTTTATCAAATAAAGTAATCATTCAAAACAAATGATAATTCGGAATAATGTGCCAATATATGATATCTGTTGGCTCAATCATGCTAAAGGTGGAATAATCGGCGCCTATTATGAACCAGAAAACAAAGAAGAACTGGTTAAACTATGCCGTTCTTTATATAATGAACGGAAAAACTTTGATGTGATTGGCCACACCTCCAATATATATTTCCTACCCAGTTATAGCGTAGATATAATGATATCTACTAGGAAGGTGAAGAATCTGGAAGTACAAGAAGATTTTATAATTGCTGATTGCGGTGTGCCAGTTTCAAGTTTAGCTCGCCAAATGGTTAATGATGGCATAATGGGATTTGAAGGACTTATTGATCTGCCAGGAACTGTAGCTGCATCAGTCTATGGCAATGCTTCTTGCTATGGTTGTAGTATCAATGCTTTATTGGAGAGTTTTGAACTTTTGCGTTACGATGGGAAAATAGCTGTTTTAAAGATAGAAGACTTAAAACTTTCTCATCGAACATCATCTTTGAAATGCGGTGAGCTACAGGGGGTGATTATTTCCGTTAAACTTCGTAAAAAACAAGGCGATGTTAACCTGTTAAAACAGCAAGCGGAGAAGATACATCAAACCCGAAAATTATCCCAACCTGGTCCTAAAGACAATTTGGGTAGTATATATTATTCTACAGGATCCTGGAAAGTATATAGTTATATTCCCAGATTCATAGTAAGGTGCTACTCCCTTTTTCTAAAAATTCTAGGTAATACTACTGAAAAAAGAATGCAGAAAAACAAAAAATTATTTTTTTCTATTCTTGGAATTACTGAGTTATTACCTTACGTTCATGATTGGAATAGATATATTTGGAAAGATGAAAAATCACATGAATTATTTTGGGAATACCATAAAATACATCAAAAATTATTTAAGAACAGTAAATTCGAAATAGTGATTAAAGGATTAACGTGAATATCCTTACATTTTATCGTATCTTGTTATGAAAGTCCTGCTTCTTACAATATGGCATGTTGCCAATTATGGTGCTGAGATGCAGACCTATGCTACGGTTAAAGCACTTAGGAAACTTGGGCATGAGGTTTTGGTTCTCGACTATCGCTTAACGGAGAACCATGGAATAAAAGCCAGACTGATTGAAAGTCTTATACATTTTACCCCAGCATATCGAAAGTTCAATGCTTTTTGGAGTAAAAACATCCCCTCAACAAAACATTATAAAGATGCAATCGAATTGAGGCATAACCTTCCTGATGCTGATGTATATATGGTCGGTAGCGACCAGGTATGGAACCCTGCAATTACAAAAGACAGATGCCTCGATTATTTCCTTTCCTTTGTTCCAGAACATAAACGAAGAGTCGCATATGCGTCAAGCATCGGAGTATCCGAGTGGACGACAGATAGGACTTTAACAACAGAAATTGCAACTCAGTTATCGAAGTTTGAGATGATTAGTTGTCGTGAATCCGATGGTGTGAAAGTGTTAAAAGACATCTTTGACATAGATGCTGTCCATGTAGTCGATCCGACTCTCCTGTTTGCTGACTATTCTGAATTAACAGGTAATACCAGACAAAAGCAAACTTTCGTTTATTATCCGCTGTTTGGAGGAAAAGAAATGGAAGATTTATGTAAATCCACTGCCTCAAAACTAGGATTGAGGTATGTTAATAATAATCCGCAAAAGACATGGCTCAGAGGCAGGACATGGAATCGATTGTCAGTTCAGGAATGGTTGAGAAACCTTGCTGAAGCAGAGTTTGTCGCTACACAGTCCTTTCATGGAACAGCATTCAGTATTATTAACAATAAACAATTCTTTACAGTATATAATGGCAGCAAAGTTTCGCGTATTGCCAACCTTCTTGATGCATTAGGTATTAGGGAGAGGCTTTTCCCAACAGTCGAGGCTGCATTAGATGCCAGACCATGGGAAACCCCGATTAATTATGATGAAGTAAATACTCGTCTTCATCTTTTACGAAAGACGTCTTGGGATTTCCTAAAACGTATTTAATCCTATTTATGAAGTCTAAAATTCTTTTTGTCATAGAGTCTCTCATTTGTGGTGGGGCAGAAAAGAGCCTTACAACGCTTCTGAACCTCATCGACTACAACAGATATGATGTATCTCTCCAGCTGTTTAATTATACTGGAGAGTTCATGAGATATGTCCCCCAACAAGTTAAACTCCTTCCGCAACTCCCATCTTCTGTAGTTGAAGGCATGAGTTTACCCCAACAGATCTTCACAGGCAAGTGGCGTGCTGCCAAAGCACATATTATTTTTTCATATCTAATACGTCAGAAGACTTGTATTAATAATAATGATATTTTTACCAGATATTGGAAGACATACGGTCCCCTTATTTCCGCTAATCCTAATGAATATGATGTCGCTATCGCATATGGACAACGTCTCCCAACATTTTATGTGGCAACAAAAGTTAATGCAAAAAGAAAGTATGCCTGGATAAACATCATCCCCCAACTTAATGAAGTTAATCGTCAGTTCCAAAAGCCCATCTACAAACTATTTGATAAAGTCATTTGTGTGTCTGAGGCATCTCGTCAAAGATCAAAAGAACTGTTTGAATTATCAGACGAACGTACACGGATTGTTACAGATATCCTTGATCCTGCAATGGTAAACAGATTGGCCGATGAAATCCCTGAATTTGAGATTGATACTACTCGACCCATGATTCTTACCGTAGCACGTTTGGATTATGTATGCAAAGGTTATGATATAGCATTGGAGGCAGCCAAGATACTTCGCGATCGTGGCGTAAATTTTGTGTGGTATGCTCTGGGAAAGGGTGACTGTTATGCCGAGATGAAGAAATACATAGAAGAACACAATCTTAATAATTATTTCATCCTTCTGGGAAGCACTTCAAATCCATATCCGTATTTCAAACGTTGCACTATCTACGCTCAGACATCTCGATATGAAGGTTATGGTATTTCAATTGCTGAAGCAAGAATGTTGAATCGTCCTGTTGTTTGTACGGAATTCGGGAGCGTATGGAAACAGATGGTTCAAGGCAAGAATGGCATAGTTACCCCCATTAATCCTACCGCTGTTGCCGATGCCATTCAGACCCTTTTAACTGATAAAAATTTATACAACAGCATTCAACAATGCCAAATGCAAGAGGAAAAAGGGAATACATTTGAGATAGAAAACATATATTTTATTATAGACGAGTAGGCCATTATTCCAAATAATGTTATTAGCTATTATGAAAACAGTTAATATAATAAAAGAGAATCAATTATGTACGGGTTGTGGAACATGTAACGTTATTTGTCCTCACGATGCGATTACTATGTCGTATTCTATTATAGGGCAGTTGATGCCTAAGATTGATTCGACGAAATGTACAAATTGTGGCCTTTGTTATACTAATTGTCCAAGTTATGACAAAAGACGCCTAATATATAAAGGCGAGAAGAATCCATATATAGGCAATGTTTTAGATGTGTATATTGGAAAAAGTGATAATGAAAAGATTTTTAAGAATTCCCAAAGCGGAGGAATGGTAACTGCGATATTGTCATTCCTGTTTGATGTCGGATTGATAGATAATGCAATAGTTTGTAGTAATGATTATGCAGAAAAGTGTAATCCCAAAGCTGTCATTGTCTCCAACAGTAGAGATTTATTATCATTCCAGAAATCTTCATATGTCCAGATTGACATGATTTCGGCCTTAAAAAATGTAAGGGAAAACAAAAGGATAGCAATCGTGGGGACTTCTTGTGTTATTCAAGGAGCGTATTATCTTAAACGATTGGGTAAGTTTAATATTTCATATCTTATAGGACTAATTTGTGACAGAACTCTATGTAAGGCAGCTGCGGATGTGCTAATTGATGGATATTTTGCCGGTAAAAAAAAGAAAATTATATGGCGAGATAAAACTACAAGTTATAAAAATGCTTGCTTAATAGTAGAACGGTATGATGGTAAGCAAAAGAAGTTCTCTTCAGAAAGAAGGTTTTTATTAAAAGACCCTTTTACACCGCCTAGATGTAGACTTTGTTTCGACAAATTAAACATCTATTCTGATATTACTTGTGGAGATCCTTGGGGAATGGAAAATGTTGATTGGACTAATGGAGCTTCGTTGATTTTGGTTCGCAGTAAAAAGGGTAAAGAGATTATAGATCAAATGAGCGAAGTATCTCTTACCCCATCAACTATTGAGATGGTAATAAAAGGACAAAAAATTACTCGTAGGATTAATAATGTTAAAAACACAATAGCTGAATACAGAAATAAAGGTTGGCTTTTACCTACTTATTACGATGACATAGAAAAGACTGATGTAGACCCCTATACATCTAATGTGGTTAATACATTTTTACAAGATTCTAAATTGGATGAAATAGCCTTAAAGAGGAAATACATACGTTATGTAAGAAAACAATTGTTTAAATCAAGAATAATAAGATATATTGCATTGATTCGTAAAACGATGTGTCTTAATTAGACATAAATAGATGAATATATATGAATAGTAGAGTTGTTATTCAAATAGACGGCACAAATAGTGTGAATAAGGGTGCGGAGCTGATGCTCGAATCTATTTTAAATGAATTATTTCGAAGATTTGAGAATCCTTATGTTATATATAATGATTTATGTTTCGAAGATAATAGTAATGATAACCCCTTTACAAACGCCACGAGGGTTCATGTCCCTTTATTTCAACGTCCTTGTTTGAATAAAGCAATGAATCTTTTTCACGTGAAAGGTATATTGGCAAAAATAGGTATTAGTTTTTATCATAGAGTACTTTGGCATCCTCGTAAAGTAGATTATTTGTTAGATGCTTCAGGCTTTTATTACTCAGACAATTGGAATTTTACGGATAATCAGATATCTCTTTATACAAATTATTTAAAAAGGATGTCGGAAATGGGGGCCAAAATAGTATACCTCCCTCAAGCATTTGGCCCATTTGAAAAGAAATCGACCCAGCAAATCATTTCATCTATTTTACAATATGCTTCTCTCATATATGTGAGAGATGATATATCTTACTCATATTTTAAGAAATCTCGTATTTCAATCGATAAACTAAAACTTTCTGGAGATTTTACAATTTTATTGAAAGCAGACCTAAACCCTTCTATATATGATAAATATACTAACTGTGTATGTATCATTCCCAATTCTAAAATGATAACTCATGGGAAGCTTACAAAAGATCGTTATATCTCTTTTGTCAAGGATGTGATAGAAATTTGTCAGGAAGAAGGAAGAAACTCGTTTCTTCTTAATCACGAAGGTTGGGGAGATGAGATTTTATGTAAAGAGATCGCTAATTGCACAGGACAAGAAGTAGTAACAGGCTTAAGTGCTAAAGAAATAAAAGATATAATATCAAAAACATATTTAGTTATTTCTTCCAGATTCCATGGCGTGGCTAGTGCTTTAAATTGCTCTGTTCCATGCCTTTCAACCAGTTGGAGTCATAAATATCAAATGTTGTTTGATAAGTATCGCCAAGATGATTGTGTGTTAGATATTAATAGTAATAATTACAAAAGGCAAATAAACAAGATGTTGTCAGAAGACACTAATATGAAGGTTCGCTCTGATTTGTTATCTATCCATCCCTCTATAGTTGAAGAGGTCGAAAAAATGTGGGATGAAGTGTTCGCTTTATAAATAATAAGTTGGGAGTGGAAATGAGATGTAAGGTTTCTGTAGTAATTCCAGTCTACAACGTCTACAGGTTTATTGAACGTGGGCTGAAAAATGTACTTAGTCAAACCTGTCAGGACTTTGAAATACTCCTTTCAGACGACGGCAGTACAGATGGTAGTTATGAGGAATGCCAAGCGTGGGCTTTGAAAGACTCACGCATTCGTGTGCTCCATCAAGAGAATAAAGGGGCTGGTGCAGCTCGTAATCATGGTATTAATGAAGCAAAGGGGGAATTTATTTACTTCTTTGATATAGACGACGAGATACGTCCTAATCTGCTGGAATATTGTGTCAGAACGATGAACGAAAAGGAAGTTGACTTCATTTGTTTTGGATATGAAAATGTAGAAACCACATACAATAGCAAAGTAATCGTAGATTTCCCGGAAACGCACATTACGTCTAATTCAGAATTGAGAGATCTGTATGTTGATCAATTTGTGATGAAGGTGAATGGATTTCCTTGGAACAAGTTCTATCGTAAATCGTTTCTGGATGAACATAACCTTAGATACGAAGACCAACGTATCCAGCAAGATGAAGTTTTCAACTTAAAATGTTATAGATATCTAGAGAAGGCATATCTTTCGCCAGAAGTCCTTTACACATATTATGTGTATGAGAAAGGTAATACCCGTTCGCGTTTTATTCCAGACCGTTTTGATATCTATAAGTCTGTACGTGGACATTTTGAGGAATTGAAGAATTTTTGGTCATTGAATGACATCCGATTTAATGATTATTTGGAGAAGCGTTTCTATACAAGTGTGATGCAATGTATGCTCTTCAATCTGACTCATTCAAATTGCAAGTGGACAAAGCAGCAAAAGAAAGATGAGATAGAGCGTATCATGACTGACCCCTTGACAATTCAGTGTTTCAAATATGCAGAAGTGCACGAGGTCGGTCTCGAACAGCGTTTATATCGAAAGGCCTGCAAGGATAAGAGTCTTGAGCAAATTAGGGCATACACTAGCTTATTTGGTATTCTCCACAGATGGCGAAAACTCATTATATAATTGTTCGATTAGTATATATGTGACAATTATGAAAAAACGTTTATTCATTTCCATCCACTACATGGAGATTGGTGGGGCGGAGATGGCATTGGTTGGCTTACTCCAAGCCTTGGATTACACCAAGTGCGATGTAGATCTGTTCCTCCATGCACATCGTGGTGAGATGATGCAGTTCATACCCAAGGAGGTGAACCTGTTGCCTGAGATAAAGGAGTATGCCCACATAGAATGTCCCATGAAGCAGGCTCTGCTCGATGGTTATTGGGGTGTCCTCTTTGGACGCTTGAAAGCGAAGTGGCTTACGAAGAGGTATTTGCGTAAAAAGGGTGTGACCGAAAGTGCAGCAGGATTGCAATATGTAGCAGATTGTGTATCGCCATTTCTTCCTTCATTGCATCAATTTGGAGAGTATGATTTGGCTATCAGTTTTCTCCAGCCACATAACTATGTTGCTGAGAAGGTTAAAGCCAAGAAGAAAATTTGTTGGATTCATACGGACTATACACAAATCGATATTAATGTGGAGCAGGAATTGCCTGTTTGGTGTGCTTACGACCACATCATCTCTATCTCACCCGATGTAACCAAGACTTTCCTTCAGATCTTCCCCTCACTTTCAAGCAAGATAGTGGAGATGGAGAATATTCTTTCGCCGGAGTTTGTCCGAAAACGTTCAGAAGAATTCCAAGTGGAATTCAACGAAAACCAAAACCAAAAGGCTGCGTTTGAGCGAGAGCAGTGCCAAACTGGTTTGGATATTGCCGAGTGTGAGCAGTCAAGACCGCAGGTCAACGAAAATGCTGACGATAATTTTTCGCTAACCACTAAACGTTCACCGCTAAGCCATAAACATAACGATAACCATAACGATAACGAAAACCAAAACGAACACGTTATTCGTTTACTCTCCGTTGGTCGTTTCTGCGAAGCGAAGAACTACGATAATGTACCCGATATCTGTCATAAAATCAATTCAAAATTCAAAATTCAAAATTCAAAATTAAGAGTTAAGTGGTTTTTGATTGGATTTGGAGGGGACGAGGAACTCATCCGCAGGAAGATTGTGGAAGCTGGGATGCAGGATCATGTCATCATTCTCGGGAAGAAGTCCAATCCGTATCCTTATATCAAGGCTTGTGACATCTATGTGCAGCCTTCACGATATGAGGGGAAGAGTGTGACAGTTCGTGAAGCTCAGATGCTCTGCAAGCCCGTTGTGGTGACGAATTATCCTACAGCTAAGAGCCAGATACAAGATGGCATAGATGGCAAAATTGTTTCGATGGATAATGAAGGTTGTGCAGAAGGTCTGGCAGAGTTCATACTTAATTCGAAGTTGCAAGAACAAATAATAGAATACCTTCGCTCACATGATTATGGGAACATGGCTGAAGTAGAAAAGCTTTATAAGCTTTTATAAACGAAGACGAAAACGAAAAAGTATTGGTACGAAAACGAAAACGATAGCGAACACAATGGATAAGGCGAGGAATTTTCGGCAATATAAGGTGTGGCAGGATGCTGTGGAGTATTCATCAAAGATATACCAGCAGACTGATAAAATGCCGTGGTTTGAGAAGAAGGGGCTTTGCGATCAACTTCAACGTGCAGCTGTATCCATCAGCTCTAACATTGCCGAGGGTTCTGCCAAACCATCGAACGCCGAATTTGCCCATTATCTTGATATGGCGCTTGGCAGTGCCTACGAAGTCGAAACACAACTCTTGATTGCCAACAAAGTTGGATACATCAAGAACGAAAACGAAGACGAAGACGGGAATGCGAACTACGAGGAGCTTCATAGGGGTATCGTAGATATAGAAAAACAACTCGCAGGATTGATTAGAACACTCCGCGAACGATAACGGTTTTCGTTTTGGTTATGGTATTCGTAATTTAATTAAAAATTAAATTCCAAATATGATTCCAAAGATAATACATTATTGCTGGTTTGGGGGGAATCCCTTGCCTGAGTCAGCAAAGAAATGCATCGCATCGTGGCGGAAGTTCCTTCCGGAATATGAAATATGGCAATGGTCGGAGGAGCTGGTAAGCTCCAACCCTAAGGCTGCGATTGAGCGAGAGCAAAACCAAACTGGTTTGAGTTCTGCCGAGTGTGAGCAGTCTCGACCAAAGGTCAACGAACACAAAAACGAAAAGAGTCTTTATGATAAGATTCTGCCGTTTGATGTGAACAGCATTCCATATACTCAGCAAGCATATGATGCTAAGAAATATGCGTTTGTGAGTGACTATGCTCGGTTTTGGATTCTCTATAAGTATGGAGGTCTCTATTTCGACACAGATGTGGAAGTTATCAAACCTCTGGATGACATCATAGAACGAGGTCCGTTTATGGGGATTGAGGTAAGAGCCCAAGAAGGTGAATATCCTCAAGTTGCTCCTGGTCTCGGTTTGGGGGCAACTCCTGGCATGGAACTTTATCAGGTGTTGTTGGACAAGTATGCCACTTTAAGGTTCCAGAATGAGGATGGCTCTCTAAACCAGAAAACTATCGTTAAGTACAACACCGAAGTGCTCCAAGAGCAGGGATTGCTTCCTTCAAATAATCTCCAAGAAGTGGCAGGAGTCTGGATCTATCCTGCAGATTACTTCAACCCTCTTGACAGCTTGACTGGCAAATTGAAATTGACAGACAACACACGTTCCATCCATTGGTACATGAACTCATGGAGCGATAGTTCTGCTTTCAGACAGTGGCTCTCCAGAATGTCACATCGTCTGTTTGGAACGAAACTGAATCAGCTGAAATCAAAATTTAATAAATCATCCCTGTAAAATAAGGTTTTACAATGTTACCTGCTTCGTTATACTTCCCAGTTTATTTGCTTATTGTCACTTTCTTGACATTTTATGCCACACAGATGTATAATCAACGCATTTTAAGCGACTTAAACAGAACCAAAACGTCTAAGCAAATTTATGCATTATTGGTTTGTACCTTCATTATTTTTTTTATTGGTATGCGTCCAGTAAGCGGAAAGTATTTTCTTGATATGGCAAACTATAACACCAATTACGAAGTACTATTTGGGGAACGTTTCTGGTTTGATAGAGAAGCAGAGAATTTTTTCTTTGATAACTGGTTTGCCTGGATGGCAAGTGAAAAGGTTGATATTACGTATGTGTTTTTAATTTTTGCTGCCATATATTTTAGTTTAATGTTTGTCGCATGTCGAAAACTTTTTCCTAAAGATACTTTTTTAGCATTTATGGTTTATCTCGCGGCATTCTCTACATTCTCATATGGCACGAATGGTATGAAAGCAGGCATGGCTGCATCTACGTTTTTGGTTGCATTGGCTTACTACGATAAATTGTGGATATCCATTCCACTCGCATTGTTCACTATGGGTCAACATCATTCCATGGCATTGGTCATTGCGTCTTACTTCCTTGTTCTGGTTGTAAAAAATCCCAAGTATTATTTTGGTGGGTGGGTTGTTTGTGTTATTATGGCAGCACTTCATATATCTTTCTTCCAATTTTTATTTGCGGGTTTTGCAGATGAACGTGGTTCTGAATATCTGTTAGGTGGACTTCATTCTGGATTCCGACTAGATTTTATAATATATAGTGCTGTTCCTGTAGCAATTGGATATTTAATGATATTTGAATATGGATTATTAAAGTCTAGAACATACAATATTATTCTAAATTTGTATCTGACGACAAACTCTTTCTGGATGTTGTGTATGTATTCCAATTTTACGAATCGAATAGCTTATTTGAGTTGGTTCTTATATCCTATAGTTCTATTGTATCCATTTGTGAACATAATATGGCATAATCATCAAATCAGGTATTTGAAATATGCCGTATATGGTCATCTTGCTTTCACCTTATTTATGATGCTTATATATTACTAAGAATGGCTCGTATATCTGTTCTCATGGGCATATACAATTGTGCCCCGTATCTGCAAGAGGCATTGGATTCGCTCTATGCCCAGACATATCAGGACTTTAAGATAATCCTATGCGATGATGGCTCAAGGGATGATACATATGCAATAGCCCAGAAGAATGCTGCAGAGCATAACAACATTGTGTTGATTCGCAATGAAAAGAATATGGGCCTCAACTATACTCTAAACCATTGTCTGGAATATGCTGACACAGAATACTGCGCTCGTATGGATGGCGATGATATTTCTCTGCCAACAAGATTTGAAACTGAAATTAAGTTTTTGGATGAGAATCCCAAATATGCCATTGTCAGTTGTCCAATGATATATTTTGATGAAAACGGAGAGTTTGGACGAGGAAAGGGAGGGGGAGAACCAACTACAGAGAGTTTTATATATGGCTCTCCTCATTGCCATGCACCCTGCTTGGTGCGAACAGAGGCATATAAGGCTGTCGAAGGATATACTGTTTCTCCAAAACTTCTCAGAGTTGAGGATTATCATCTTTGGTTGAAAATGTATGCCCATGGTTATCACGGCTATAACCTTAGTGAATGTCTATATGCTATGAGAGATAATCGGGAAGCGGTGAAAAGAAGGACATGGAAAGGTAGTATTAACAATATGAGAGTACATCTATTAGCTTGTCGACAACTCAATCTTCCTTTGAAAGGATATTTTTATAGTTTCATGCCGATTATAAAAAGACTTTTACCACGCTCGTTGTATATTTATTTGCATAAGAATAGACTTGAGAAATAACCTAAATGAAAATAATTAGATATGAAAAAAAAGATCTGTGTGGTCGCTTCTGCACCAGGAGGTATTACATCATTTTGGAAAACTAATATAGAAAGACTGTCTGAGCAGTTTGATGTATATGTGGTTGCAAACTATCAAGAAGAAACTGTCTTTGATAGCCTAAAGATAAAAGGTGGAAAATCTGTGAATATTCTGCGAAGGCCATCTTTGTGGAGTATGGTAAAAGCCGTTTTTGCTCTAAGAAATTACTTTAAACAGGAGCAATTTGATGGTTTTATTTCTATGTCATTAAACGCCAGTTTAATATCTGCTGTAGCGGGATGGATGGCCGGAATCCCCTTTAGAGCAAGAATCTTTACTGGACAATTATGGGCAAACAAGACTGGAATTTCAAGAACATTTTATAAAATGCTTGATAAGATTACTGTTTGTCTAAATAACCATTTCCTCGTAGATGGAAAGTCTCAGCAAGAATATCTTATTGAGAATGGTATCCTAAAAGAAGGTCAGTCTATTGTGTTGGCAAATGGTTCTATATGCGGGGTAGATGTAAATCTATTCAAACCCAGTGAAGAAAAACGAGAAGAGGAACGCGAAAGACTTGGCTTTGATGATTCGGATGTAGTGTTTACGTTTATGGGACGTATTAACAGAGAAAAGGGGACATATGAACTATTAGAAGCTTTCAACCGTCTCTCGAGAGAATATAAGAATGCTGTATTACTTTTGATTGGAAATGTCGAAGGCATTTCAGAGGATACTTTCAAAGATTATCAATATATATATCTTGGCAAGAATCTTATATTATATGGTTATACAAAACAGCCATATTATGCTCTTCAAGCAGGCGATGTATTTTGCCTTCCTTCCTATAGAGAAGGATTTGGTATGAGCGTAATTGAAGCGGCAGCGCTTGGTTTGCCAGTTATTGCCAGTGATGCATATGGTTTGAGAGATTCTTTTGTAGATGGGGAAACAGGTTTAAAGTGCAAAGTTAAAGATGTTGATACGTTGTATACAGCAATGCTGGAGTTATATAATAATCCTGATAAACGTGTAACCTATGGACAATCAGGAAGAGAACGAGTTGTGGAAATGTTCTCAAAAGAATTGGTTTCTAATGCTTGGTTGAATTATTTCCTTCAAAATATACAATAAATGTAGTATGCAGTTTCATATTTTTTATATTGAACGCTGCCATTGTAATTTACATAAAGTTCCTAATCAGAATGAAATCAGAAGATTTTAGTCTCACATATCGATTACTACGTCGTATTGGTTTGAATTACCCCGAAGAAGAATATGGTCAGGTATCTCTATGGGAGGTAATGTATAGAGTATATAAAACATATAGAGACGGTTTTCTGTTAAAATATCTAATGAACTCATGGTTACTTTCTCCATTGACCCCGAGAAAAATTCGCCCATGGGTGCTAAGAAAGATTGGCTGTCATGTTGGCAAAGATGTGTTTATCGGTTCAGAAGTCTGGGTTGATTCCGGTCATGCTGATTTAATTTATATAGGAGACAGAACTCATATTTCAGCACGGACTGTTCTTCTTTGCCACAAAAAGGATCTTTCTGGTTACCATCAAGGCGATGATTATGCAAAACTACCATATATAAAAGGTGAGATTCATATTGGGAAGGGTTGTTCGACAGGAACGGGAACAATAATCATGCCAGGTGTTTCGATTGGAGATGGTGCCATCGTTGGAGCGGGTTCGTTAGTTACTAAAGATATTCCGGCATGGACGATTGCTGTTGGACGGCCAGCAAAAGTCGTTAAAGATATATCCAATAGAGAGTAATGAACATCTTGACTTTTGATATAGAGGAGTGGTACATTGAGAAGGTGTACAATAGGGGAAGGGAAAAGCAGTATTGCCAGTATGACGATTACTTCACTCGTATATTGGAATTATTAGACCAGTATCGCATTAAGGCGACCTTCTTCTGTGTGGGGGGAATGGCAACAGAATTCCCGAATGTGGTGAGGCAGATTGCAGAGAAAGGTCATGAGGTGGGGTGTCACTCTAATACGCACCAATGGCTGAACAAGATGACGCAGCAAGAGGCCTTAGAGGATACACGTACGGCTGTGGATGCGCTGGAGCAGCTTATCGGTCAGAAGGTGGTCAGCTATCGTGCTCCGGCTTTTTCGATTGGCGAAAAGAACAAATGGGCTT
This sequence comes from uncultured Bacteroidales bacterium, assembly GCA_902779315.1. Taxonomy (GTDB): domain Bacteria; phylum Bacteroidota; class Bacteroidia; order Bacteroidales; family Bacteroidaceae; genus Physcousia. The sequence goes on from CACZBC010000001.1 coordinate 90,962, forward strand.
TCGAGGTGTTGGCCGAGTGTGGCATAGAATGTGATGCTTCGATATTCCCTGCTGCTCGTGATTTTGGTGGCTTCCCACAGTTCAAAGAACATGTGCCGACTCTCGTCAATTATCAAGGCATTACTATCAAGGAGTTCCCCATCCCCACAACTAAATTGTTAGGTAAGGAGCTGGCCTATTCTGGTGGCGGTTATTTCCGTTTCTTCCCGCTATGGTTCATCAAGAGCCGCATGAAGAAGAGTAACTACAACATGTGCTACTTCCACATCGGTGACCTTTTGCCTGGTCCAAAGAAGGCAATGACAAAAGCAGAGTATGAAGAGTATTTCCGCGAATCAGGAACTTTCATGAATCGTTATAAACGTTATCTGAAAGCCAGCCTCGGACGCAATGCAGTCTTTGAGAAGATGGAGAAGCTGGTTTCGTCGGACCGTTTTATCGGACTGAAAGAAGCGAATGAAAGCATCGATTGGAGCAAGGCTCCGAAAGTGAAACTATAGACATGGAATTTTGCTATAAGCAAAACAGCCTCTCCGGTTTGGAGGGGCTGTTTGCGTCTCAGACGGTTGCCATGCAGCTTGTCACGCCCAGGGTGGTCAGAATAGCCGTCAGAATGGCGACTATCGTCTGAATGATGTATTTCCAAGTTTCTTTTTTCATGGTTTATAAAGTTTAAAGGTTTTTTGAACACTAATTTCTCGAATCTTACGAATCATACTTCACACGGATTTCACAGATTTCACAGATATATTGATGATAAGTTGAGATTTTTTTGAGGTACTTCTGAAAGTGTACTTTCAAGATACCTTCAAACAATATCAACCTTTGTTGTAAACAATGGTTTTATTTTTCTGAAGTGCTTATGAAAGCCTGCTTTCAATACACTTAAGTAAAGACAAAACTCGTCATCAATATATAACATCTGTTTTATCTGTGAGATCTGTGTGACTTTACTTGATTTGTTTCGATTCCTGGTAGAGGGCATAGCCCTTTTGGATTTGGTCCTCTGAGAGGGTGACGCCGCATTCTTGGCGGGCCATTGCTTTGACGAGTGCAGGCCATTGGGTTTCTGTCAGGCGTTCGTTGCCTCCGAAGCCAGTCCAAAGGCAGACGTTACGGATGTGCCTTTCTGTGTCGTTCTCGCTTGGGGGAGCCCAGCGACTGATGATGTCGCGAATGCAGTTTGCGTGGTACTTCGTGGAATAGGTGCGAAGGAGCACAAAGGCAGCGCGAATGCCCCATTCCATCGTTTCGAACTGAACGAAAGACCCCCCAGCCCCCTTTAGGGGGAGTTCGCCTTTCCAGCGCTGTCCTGCAACCCGCCGAATATTCAGCGGATTGCAGTTGAGTTCTCCACGAGTCATAACTATGAATTATGCACTATGAACTATGCACTATTCGAGTCCCTGAATAGTTTCTTCGTTCCTGATCACTTCGATGGCGTCGGCCTGGGCCTTTCGACTGGGTACGAGGTTGAAGACGGCGTCCTTACGGAGGTTCTTGAACTCCAGGCCGGGCGTCCAGCGCACATTGACCTCCTTGATCTTCTGGGCGTTGAACTCTTCGGTGGTGTCGGCTCCGTCGCAAGCGAGCTCACAATGAAATTCTCCGAGGTCACCCAGGCTGACTTTGTTGCCTGCAAGCAGCTGCTCGCGCAGACAGGCGACTGCATCGGTCAGGATGCCCTTCACAGTACCTTTTGAGAACGGCGAGTTGTGGTCGGCGATGTGACGGCAGAAGTCGTCGAGGTCGAGGTTCTCGTGAATCTGAGCGGTACCGTAAGCCTTGGTGGAGTAGGTCTGCTCGGTCTTCTTCGTGCCAGGTTTGCACGACATGATAGCGATTGAATAATTGATCATAGCGGCCCCCTCCCGACCTCCCCCAAGGGGGAGGAGTTTTGTATTCCGCGGAGAGGATAGCGGGTGCAAAAGTGTTTTTAATTAGTTAATTTTCTCTTCCCCTTTGTCCTCGCCCCTTGGGGGGAGTTAGAGAGGGGCTTCTAGTTTGACGTCGTCAAACTTCACGTGTGAAGATCGCGAAGATCACGTGTGAAGTTTGCAAAGTTCACGTGTAGTGTTTTCGGAAGACCTTAGGCATCTTCGTTCGGAATACCAATCTTTCCGGACAGACTGGCGGGCCCAATTCCTTCAGAATGCTGCTTTCAGGTCTTTCTCTTACACACTGCAAATTTACAACATTTTCCCCAAAATTCCAAATATTTTGTCAATTATTTTCACATAAAATGAAAGTTTTTTTGCCTCTTATGGAGGCTTGAGAAGTAGGTCTGCCAGGTCGGCGTTTTGAGGGTATTGTTCCAGCCTGTTGGAGATGGTGTACTGCATACCTTGTGTCCTTCCCATTACCTTCTGCCATTTGTCAAAACAGCCGCTGTCAGGAAAGAGCGTAAAGCGCCGATTTCGCAGACATTCTACCTTTTCCGGACTCAGTCCACCGCTGCCTGCTGTAGCCAACCAGAGATATTCTGGCTGATAGGCAGCCATGATGATAGCCGTCTTCTCGCTTTCCACAAGACAAACCTGAGCCTCTGGTCGCTGCGGCAGCAGATGCTGTCCGAAGAGGCACTGACGGAGCACAAAGCCTTCCGACACTTTGTCCTTGAAATTCTTGTCACTATGCACCCAATTCTGATAGCCGTCATGGCGCTTGCCGTCCTGTTGATACTGCATGATATGCCCTGTGCGGACACGAAGTTGTTCGTCTATCTGCCAATAGATGACGTTGCCGCGTGAGTCAGTTCCGATGCGGTAGTCTTCATAGACTTGTCGGACGATAACAGGGTCGAGGTTCAACTTCTGAGCACACTCAGTTTCGAACCATCTCCAGAATGTGCTTTTAGGTGAGTGACATTGCTCTACAAGTTCCACCGGTAAAGGCTGCAGAGGTGGCAATGACGTACTTCGCTTCAATGGATAATGGATAATTGATAATTGAGAATTATCTCTCGCTGGCCTCGTCCACGCATGGTCGCGATAGTACTCCGAGGGCTTGTAGTGATATCCGCAGGAGTGCTGGTGGTCACATTTGCCTACCTCGTCAGCCACATACTGACAATCATTCTGCGTGTCAACATAGCGCACGAAGCTCTTCCTGCCGCAATGCGGACACAGGACCTTCTCTTGCCGACGTCCCGTCAGTCGAGGCGTCTCGAGTTTGTAACGATAATCTGTTGTTGTCATAATCGACTTGTTTTTTGTTCGTTCTTTGTGAATTTCCTGTTCGTTCGTTCTTCCCCTATATATAAGGGAGGAAGAACAAACGCACAAGAACGTGTTCTCTGTCTCAGAATGGAATGACGATGTTTTCGGAATCCATGACACTCTTGCCCGATTCGAAAAGTTTACCATCTTTCAACATTTGAGAGATGAACCTCGAAACGACTGGTCGCGAAAGACTCAACTTCTCAACCAACATGGCGGTCAGCTCACTGCGAGGGATGCTGCCGCCCTTCATGCGAATGAGGCTAAGGGCAGCGTCCAATCGCCCTTTGACTATCAAATCCCTTTCTGCCTGACGCTGCGCATCACGCTGCTCTTTGGCAGCCTGCACCTCCTGCCGGTGCTCGGCATCAGCATCGGCTAAATGCCCATCCTGGTCAAAACGAATCGTCCACCTCGGCATAGTACCGTGACGAGCATCGGGACAAGTCACATTGATGATGCCACTCTTACTCTTTTGGCACTGCAGCACAGTGCCGGCTTTCTGCGAGAGCACGGTGCCCAAGTGGCCACGCATATTCTCATCGTCGGTCGCCTTGTTCTCGTGGAGGACGTTGACAATAGCGCACTTGTGTTCTTCGCACAGGAACAACACATCGCGTATCAACTGTCGCGACATCACCTCATCATTGAAGGAAGCCACATAGTCCACCAAGCCGTCGATGAAGACCACCATCGGATGATGCTTCTCGATGAGCAGGCGTGTGTCGTTGAGCAACGTGTCATAGCTCATGCGACGGAGCGAGTAGAGCAGCAGATGACTGTCGATGTAGTCGTCCTCTTGCTGCGTCATGTGTTTCACCTCATCGATGATGAGCTTCACATCCGCCGCTTGTTGCTCTGAGTCGAGGAAAAGCACAACAGGCTCCTTCAGCTCCGACTTCACGCGGAACTGCTGTCCTGACATCAAAGCCGCAGTGCATATCTTCAGCACCGCGCTCTTGCCCGACTTCTGTTTGCCCTTCAGCGCATGGATGTCGCTAAGGGCGAAGATGCCCACGCCGTCCACGGTCAACGAATAGACCTCCGGCTCAACTTCCGTAGAAGTCATGATGCGAGCCGACTCGAGCAGCGCAAGCCGCTCTTCTTTTGCCAACTCCTCGCTCGTAGGTCGATTCAAAGCCTCGCTGACGATAGCGCGTACCGTCAGAGCATGGTTGTTCACTTGTTCAGTCAGCACTTCCGGCCGCTGAACGTTCTCATTCTCAATGTTCATTTTTTCGAACATAATAGTATGTTTTATAATGAACATCCTCGCACTCCAGTCTCCTGTCGGATGCATGACGCGACTGGTGGGAGCCCGTGCTCAGTTTTCGTGCCTCTAAAAAAGAAGCAGCGAAACTCCCTGAAGAATTCCGCTGCAAAAATAAAATAAAGTTATCAAAACAACAAAGGCCGCCTCTGGAAATTCAGAAGCGACCTTTGCGTCCTCTGGAGGCTAGTGGCTGAAGCGTTTCAGAAAGCTCTCGCATGAGACTGTCCTCCTCACCCGTTACACGCACAAGGGTAAAATCCAGCGTTTGGAACGAGGCGTCTATCGGAATCTGACAAAAACAGCCCCCAAATAGGGCAGAAAATGGATTAAGGGATAAGGATTAGAGAATAATATTATTCTTTAATCCTAAAATTTTGTGGTTTGGATGATTTTTCGTAAATTTGCATTGCTAAATGTTGATTACGAAAATGTATAATGAATAATTGTGATGTAATCATAACCTATTGCTGGAATAGAGTTGGGTACAATATATTAAGAAGTCTTGCTTCTCATGGCTTAAAAATCTGGTGTGCCGATAGCTCAAAAAAGAACATTTGTTCAATGTCGAAGTATTGTAGCGGCAGATTTGTATATCCGGACTACACCAAGGACGAGGATGCTTTCATCAATTGTTTGATAGAGAAAGTCGAGCAACTGAAACCTAAGATGCTGCTGCCAACTCATGATGAGAGTGTTGTGATTATGCGTCACCGCGATAAATTCCCTGAGGGTCTTATCATTCCGTATGGAAAAGAGGAACTCCTGTTGACACTTGCCAACAAGGCAGAAAGTACACTACTCGCAGAAAAGGCAGGAGTTCCTATTCCCCAAGTATATAGTTCAGCAGACGAAGTAGATAAGTATCCTGTGGTGTTCAAGGCTGTTATAGGCAATTCTGCTAAAGATGTCTATTTCCCCACAAGCAAAGAGGAGTTACTGAAATTAATAGATAGATATAAGGATGAATCGACATTGATTGAGGAATGGATAGGCGGCTCAGATTATAGTGTGGATTGTGTTCGTTGGGATGGATTCTGCAAAACATCGGTTTACCATGCATTGGTAACAAAGACTGATGGTGGTGGAACGACTACGCAACGCGAGATTGTAAATATGCCACAACTAGAGATTGAAGCACGAAAGCTTCTTGATTACGTTGATTTCCATGGCGTATGTGGTCTTGATTTCCGCTATGATCCTGATAACGACAGAATTGCCTATATTGAGACCAATGCTCGTTTTACAGGTGGTTTGGCAACACCCATTGCAGCAGGATTTGATATTCCCTGGGTGTTGTACAAGTTATCGACAGAAGGTAAATATGAAGAACCAATTGCTGTTAAAGAAGGCACCAGAACGAAATGGATTCTAGGTGATGTGATTACGTTGGTAGGAAGAATCCTATCTCTGAAATGGAACCCCAAAGAGTTGAAGCGCATCTTTACCTTCTCACATTTTGATGCTTATGATGATTTCTTCAATGATGACAAGAAAGCAATAATTGGTGAGTTCTACTACTATTTTGAGAAACTTGTTAAGAATGGAAAATTAAATCCCTGATACACTATGAAGAGATATTTATATAAAATAGCAACTTATATTCAACATCAATCCTTAAAAAGAGATGGATGGCTACTTGGAAATAATGTAACTATCTCAAAACGAGGTGTATGTAAAATTGGAGGGGGTAAAATTATTTGTGGAGAAAATGTATGCATAAATGCTGAAGCTATGTTTGTGGCTTTTAAGAATATAACGATTGGAGATAATAGTACCATTGCCTATCGGGCTATAGTAAGTACTTCTGCCAATCCCAATGCCCCATATAACAAGCTATGCAAAATCTATGAACCGAAACACGAATCTATAAGCATTGGTAAGGATGTATGGATAGGTGCGGGGGCTATTATTCTTCCTGGTGTCAAGATTGGTAATGGGGTTGTTGTTGCAGCAGGAGCTGTTGTCAACAAAGATGTACCAGATAATGTAATGGTGGCTGGTATTCCGGCAACAATAAAGAAGAACCTTGTAATTGAATAAACACGTGTTTTCAAAGTGGCTTTTCGATAGAGTTGTTTCTTTCATTGGCTTGCTTTTCCTTTGGCCGGTGCTGCTGGTTGTGGCGGTTCTGATCAAGATGAAGATGCCTGGCGGACCTGTGCTTTTCGTGCAGAACAGGGTGGGGAAGGACGGCAAGCTGTTCAGGTGCCATAAGTTCAGGACAATGGTGAATAACGCTAACCTTAACGAAAACGAAAACGATAACGAAAACGATAACGAAAACCAAAACGAAAACCAAAAGGGTGGTTGGTCGACGGTGAGTGTGGCTGGGGACAACCGCATTACGCCTTTCGGAGCAACTCTTCGTCACTATAAGCTCGATGAGCTGCCTGGGCTTTGGGATGTGCTTCGGGGCAAGATGTCGTTCGTGGGGCCTCGTCCAGACGTTCCCGGCTATGCGGACAAACTGGAAGGTGAGGACCGCGATGTGCTGAAGCTGCGACCTGGCATCACGGGACCGGCTACGCTGAAATACCGACTCGAAGACGAGTACCTCGCGAATGCGAGGGAACTCGTTTCTAACGCTAACAATAACCATAACGTTAACTTTGACGCAATGACGGATCAGGAGTTGGCGGTGTGGTATAACGACAATGTGATCTATCCGGACAAGGTGCGGCTGAACCTGTATTACTACCGCCACTATTCGTTCTGGAAGGACATCGAGATGATTCTCTGCACAGTGCTGGGAAAGAAGATGAAGTACGCAGGGGAGGTGATTTGAACGATAACGAAAACGAAAACGAATTCCGCGCATTAAAAGCGCGCCGTGGTGCTAGAGCATCCACGAACGATAACCCTAACGCTAACCTTAACGAAACGATAACGTTAACAGTTGAGAGTTTAGGTATAGGTTAGAGGTTAGGGGTTAGGGGTTAGGGGTTAGAGTTTAGAGATAAAAGTTGAGGAGCTATTGATTTCATTTAAGCCATTAAAATTCTTTATAATTTTGTGTATATTATAAAGTTTTTGTATTTTTGCACTGGAATTCTAATTGAAGCATGATATTATGGATATAATAGAACGTCCTCCAATACTACATTCTGAAAAAGAACTTTTACAAGTCGCCTTTACAACTCTTCCTGCCGAGGTCAAAGAAATCGTTGATAAAATCAACGAAGATTATTCATATTGGGATGATGTAAAATATAAGTACAAAGATAAAGTCCACAATTTCCCTCCACAGCGATTGTGGGCTCATGCCAAGTTAATGCGCACTTATAATTATTTCCCAATATGGGAAGGCTCGAACCTCTGCTTCAATTTGACTAATAAGATGCAGCGTATGTGCCATGAATTCGATATGAATTTCGGAGGATCGTGGGCATCTCCCTCCATTATACCAGAAGAAAACAAGGAACAATATTTGATTAGTTCACGGATGGAAGAAGCTATTTTCTCAAGTCAAATAGAAGGTGCTGCCACAACGAGACAGGTTGCAAAGGAAATGCTTCGAAAAAAACGCAAGCCGAAAAACAAAAGCCAGCAAATGATTGTCAATAACTACGATACAATTTGTTATATCGTAGAACATAAAGATGAACCCTTAAGTGTCGATATGCTCTTGGAGATACATCGGCGAATGACACGCGACACACTTTATAATCCAGAGGATGCGGGCTGTTTTAGGCAGAATGATAATGTGGTAGTAGAAGATGGTATTACACATAAAGTTGTGCATGTCCCACCCTCTTTTACTACAATTCCGGCCTTTATGTCTGCCTTAATGAGATTCTTTAATGACGAAACCCCTAAAACATTCATTCATCCAGTCATTCGAGGTATTATTATTCACTATATGTTAGCCTATATGCACCCATTTACTGACGGAAATGGCAGAACTGCTCGAGCTTTGTTCTATTTTTATATGCTGAAACACAATTATTGGCTAACACAATTCCTATCAATTTCTCGTATAATTATAACTACGAAAAAGAAATATGAAAGAGCATTCTTGTGTTCAGAAGCGGATAACAATGATATTGGCTATTTCATTAATTATAACTTGGATGTTTTGTCCAAGTCATATAAGAAATTACAAGAATATCTGAAATATAAAGCCACTGAAAAACGCATTGCTAATACTTTCCTTCGTTTGGGTGGAATTAATAGTCGGCAAGCAATGATTATTAAAATGTTTGATGAGAATTCCGCAGAAGTTATTACTGTCAAAGATTTGGAAGGGAAATTCCATGTGACTGCAGCTACAGCGAAGTCTGATATCGTTGGGCTTCTTCATAGAGGTTTTCTGGCAGAAATATCTTTTAATAAAGTAAAGCGAGGATATGTCAAAGGTGACAAATTCGATGAATTGATAAAACAATCTTTATAATTCTTTTTAATTTATTGCAAATTATAAAGAAATGTAATATTGAACAAACCAGAATGTTTATTTAACTAGTTGCTTGAGCTATAACGAAAGCAGTTTACCGTTTACTGTTTACAGTTTACGGACAATTTGAGAATTTCGTTTGGAACTTTTTAGATTTTTGTTTACCTTTGCATCACTATATCAGTAATTTGCGTTCAAAATCTTTGAGGCAGAAAAATGGAAAATATGATGAAGAAATTATTTTTGTTGGTGATTTTGATGTTCTGTGTTTGGAATGGGACGATGGCACAGTCGAGTCGGCTCTTTGATGAGGGTTGGCAGTTCGTTCGAGATGGGAAGACTGTGAACGTGAACCTGCCCCACGACTGGGATATCTACGACGCTCCCGATCCCGAAACTGGCGAGACGGGAACTGGCGGCGGTTGGTTCCATGGAGGCAAAGGCGAATACCACAAAAAGTTCAGAGTTGAGAGTTTAGAGTTGAGAGGCGAAGGACGCGCCAAGCTGCACTTCGAGGGTGTCTATCAGAGGGCTGAGGTCTTCGTGAACGGACAGAAGGCTGGTCAGCACGGCTACGGCTACACGCCTTTCACTGTGGACATCACACCTTATCTGTACAATGACAATCGCGAGAACGAGGTGGTGGTGAAGGTGGACAACAGTGGACAGCCAAATTGCCGCTGGTACTCGGGTTCGGGCATCTATCGCCACGTTTGGCTCGAGACAATGCCTGCCCTGCATATTGCCCAGAATGGCATCTATGTGACGACGCCCGAGGTTTCGGCCGACAAGGCTACGGTGCAGGTGGAGGTGACGGTCGAGAATGAGTCGGACGAAGAACGTGCAGCGACCGTTGTCATCAGCGCTACACAGCAGAAGACCTCCATAAATAAGCTCTTGCCTGTGAAGGTGCCGGCTCATGGCTCGAAGAGCGTCACGGGAACCTTCACCGTCCAGAACCCTGAACTGTGGTCCATTGACAACCCTCACCTCTATGAGGCGGCCGTGGAACTGAAGGAGTCGTATGCAGAAGGTCAGACATCATTCGCCGTCATAGACCGTCAGAAGGCAAAATACGGCATTCGCTCGTTCTCGTTCGACACCGAGAAGGGCTTTGTACTCAACGGGAAGCCGATTCTCCTCAACGGAGCCTGTGTTCATCACGACGACGGCGTACTGGGAGCAATGGCCTTCGACGCTGCAGAAATCCGAAAAGTACGACTGATGAAGCAGGCTGGCTTCAACCTCATTCGCACCAGCCATAACCCCACCACAAGGGCTTTCCTCGACGCTTGCGACTCCCTGGGCATGCTCGTCATAGGCGAGGCTTTCGACGGATGGCGCACTGCAAAACTGAAGTACGACTACTCGACGATGATTGACTCCTGCTATCGCGAAGACATTCATGCGATGGTGAAGCGCGACAGGAACCACCCCAGCATCATCACGTGGAGCATAGGCAACGAGGTCATCGAACGCAAGGAACTCCGCGTGATTCAGACGGCCAAGCAGTTGAAGGAGGCCATTCTGGAATGCGACAAGACGCGTCCCGTGACGGAAGCGCTCTGTGCCTGGGACCGCGACTGGGAAATCTACGACCCTCACTTCGATGTGCTCGACATTGGCGGCTATAACTACATGATTTTCAAACACCAAACCGACCATCAGCGCAATCCCAAACGCGTGATGTGGCAAACGGAAAGCTACCCTCGCGACGCTTTCCGCAACTGGGCTACGGTCAGCGACAACACGTATGTCGTGGGCGATATGGTGTGGACTGGACTCGACTACCTCGGTGAGTCTGGCATTGGCCGCTATTACTACGAAGGAGAACGTCCAGGCGAGAGTTTCGCTCCTGGAGGTCAACCCGATTGGCACGGCACCTATTGCGGCGATGTTGACATCACGGGTTGGCGCAAACCCATCAGTCACTATCGCGAGATGCTCTGGAACGACGGAACCAGTCTGTATATGGCTGTGAAAGAGCCCAACGGATATCGTGGAAACATCAAGGAAACGATGTGGAGCGTTTGGCCCACTTGGGAGAGCTGGAACTGGGCAGGCTGGGAAGGCAAACCCGTCGATGTGGAAGTCTACACCAAACAGCCCGAGGTGAAGCTCTATCTGAACGACAAGCTGATCGGGACGAAATCCGTCAACAGGCAGACTGAGTTCAAAGCCGTATTCCAAGTGCCTTATGAAGCAGGAACATTGCGTGCTGAAGCAGGTAGCGAGAGTGTGACGCTGAGCACTGCTGGCGAACCAGCCAGAATGCGACTCAGCCTCGACCGCAAAACGATTTCTGCTGACGGTCAGGACTTGGCATACGTTACCGTAGAGGTTGTTGACAGCAAGGGGCGTGTTTGTCCCGATGCAGCCATACCTTGCGAAGCAACTGTGAAAGGTCAGGGCCAACTCATGGCCTTCGCTTCTGCCGATATGAAGGACCGCGAACCTGCTACCTCACCTCGCGTCAAGACGTGGAAGGGACGTGCTTTGCTCGTCGTTCGCAGTAACAAATCGAAGGGCAAGGTGCAAGTCTGCATCAAGAGCAGTTTGCCTACCGCATCGACCACAATCCAAACAAAGTAGGCGAAGTCGGTTCCGCTTACTTCAACTTGTTGTAAACCTCGTCGGATACAGGCTCGAGCCACTCGTTCGAGGCTCCATCCTGCACGTCCTTGTGATAGGTGAGGTGTTGGAACCAGGAGTCTTTGGCAGCTCCATGCCAATGCTTTGCTTCAGCAGAAATGGCAATGATGGTTCCCGGAGTCATCGGAACAGCTTCCTTGCCCCATTCCTGATACCAACCACGACCGGCAACGCATATCAGCACCTGCACTTGTCCATGATGAACGTGCCAGTTGTTGCGGCAACGAGGTTCGAAGGTGACATTCATCACACCTCCACCGACATCAGCAAGATAACTCTGCCCAGTGAAATATTTGCCATAAGGATTGGGCTCGCCCTTGGGCCAAGCGGAGAAGTCAACCGTCTGGACAGGCATATAATCTTCGCTGAAAACAACTGCCAAAGCGCCACGAAGACGCTCAGCCTCTTCTGCTCCGACCTTGGCTTCCAACAGGGCAGGCATTGCCTTGAGCACATCGTCGCTGACTCCCATATTCCTTGACCCGGACACATGGGCTTGCAGTTGCGGTTCGCAACCGGGTAGGGCAGAAATGGCAGAGACCGTCACCACTTCGCGTTCAGCAAACGTCAGGTTGTTGCGTGCGAAGATGTCGCCAAAGAGGTGTGCCTTCAGGTAGTAGTCGGTCTGAGGAGCGAATGTGTACGTAAACGGTTGTCCTCCACAAAGTTGTGTCTGCACATCAGTGCCTTGCTTCAACGCATTGTAGTCCTTTGGCATCGGATCTGCTTCGCGACCTTGCTCCACACGAAGTCCGGCATTTGTACGTTCCTTGATGACCTGTTGCAGTACACCGAGTGCATTCAGTGAACGAGGAAAACCCGTGTAGGCATAGAGTTGCGACAAAGCCTCCTTAGCCTCGCTCACAGTCAGTCCCTGTTCAAATCCTTCGTTCAGGGCCGCTTTCAGTCCGTTGATGTTGCCTTTTGCCTCGTTAGCGGCGATGCATACGAGTGCCTGTTGTTTATTTGTAAGTGTCATATTCTGTCCTTTCATTTGCAGCGACATCATGAATAGAGCCGCGAGCATAATAGTTGTTCTCATTTATCTTTGTTTTATGAATATCTGTTTCATCGTTTCGGGGTCGAGTGGAATCATATCTGGCAAGTTCAGGTTCTTCACCATGTGGAGCGTGCCCTGCTTGTACTTCTGGAAATGGGCCGACTGGATATGACTCTGGTACGCTTCCTGAGAAGCATAGATTTCGAGGATGCGAATCTGCGTGGAGTCCTCAGCACTTTGCATGGGGAACAGACAAACGACGCCAGGCTCGCGTTCCATACTCAAACGGTCTACCTCGTTGGCAAACGCCAAGTACTCCTTCAGGTACTGCGGATAGACCTCTATTTCGCTGATACGGACTAACATGTCTTGAGCAAATGAGCTTGCGGTCAATATGATTGTTATAATGGTTACCTGCAATCGTTTCATGGATTCATTTCAGATTCTGAGCGAAGAATTCGGCCAATGTGTCCCAAGGAATCATGTTCTTCGGTTGACCTTGTCCCTTCAGTTCTGTATAGCCTCCGTCGTAGAGGTCGCAGTGAGAAGCCTCGGGAATGATGAGCAGCTGCTTGTTTTCAGGACAAGGATTAGGTTTGCCAACAGTGTTGTAGCCTTCTGCATTGCCTTCCATCATATATTTATAGGCAGCCTCGCCGAAGTAACGCGAATGGGCTTTCTCGCCGTGCATCACTAGGACTGCGGAGCGAATCTCGTTGATGTAGTAGAGGAAACGGCTGTTCGAATAGGCTTGTGTACCGATTACACGCCATCCGTCGTTCGAGTTGCCGCTGCGAACATGATAACCGCGAGTGGTCTTGTAGTAGTCGTAGTAGTCCTTTACGAACTGAGGCGCATCATCGGGTAGGGGATCAATGACTCCACCAGCCATCGCCATTGGGTCTGAGAGACGTTGTTTGGCGAGAACCTCACGTGCAGCATGACGCGACTCTTCCTTGTCCTCGCTGTCGTAGTATCCGTTTCCGCTGACGCGAGTCATATCATACATCGTCGAGGCAACTGTAGCTTTGATACGTGTATCTGTTGCTGCAGCATTCAGAGCAATACCACCCCAACCGCAGATGCCGATGATGCCTATACGGTCTGCATCTACATTTTCCTGTTTCGACAGGAAATCGACAGCAGCCATGAAGTCCTCGGTATTGATATCAGGCGAGGCTGTACGACGCGGTTCACCGCTGCTTTCACCTGTATATGACGGATCGAAGGCTAAAGCAACAAATCCACGCTCAGCCATCTTCATGGCATAGAGACCACTCGACTGTTCCTTGGTGGCACCGAAAGGACCAGAAACAGCAATGGCTGCAAGTTTTCCCTCAGCATCCTTTGGCGTATAAAGGTCTGCCGCAAGTGTCAGTCCGTATTGTGTTTTGAACGTTACTTTGCTGTGGTTTACTTTCTCACTCAGTGGAAACACCTTGTCCCATTCCTGCGTCAATTCCAGTTCCTGTTCCATATTGTTCTCTGTGGTTTGTTTGTTGTTGCATGCTATGAGCATCCCACTCAGCAGTATTGCGGCTAATATAGTTTTTCTCATACCTTCTTTCCCAGTTCGAATGCTTCTTGCAGTTTTGGGTTTCCTTCAATCTCGCGTGCATCGTTTACGCCACCACAGAAGAGTGTTCCTACTATTCGGCTTTTGGGATAGCAATCTATCCAGCCAGTCAGGCCAATCTCTGCTCGTTTGGGCGTCTCGGTTTCGTCTTCTGCAGCAGTTGTCAGAAGATAGACATCGCGGAACTGATAGTCCTGTTCGTACATCGCATTCATGCGATCGATGAGTGTCTTCATCTGTCCGCTCATCTCATAATAATATATAGGTGTAGCCCAACAAACGACGTCGGCTTTCAGTACCTTAGCCATAATGTCGTTCACGTCATCATTGATGACACAGCGGCCCAGTTTTTGACAACCCAAGCAACCTTTGCAGAACTGAATGTCTTTGCCCACGAGAGAGATTTTCTCGACATCGTTTCCTGCTGCTTTAGCACCTTCAACAAACTTGTCAGCGAGCATATCGCTGTTCGAGCCACGACGCAGACTCGTGGAAATAACTACAACTCTTTTCATAACTTTACCTTTTTGTTGTTTTTGATATAGATGCCATGTGATGGTTTCGCTATTCTCTGACCGCTCAGCGAATAGATGTTTCCATCCCCTTCAGTAGAGAGGTTGGGGGTGAGGCCTGTCTCGCCTGAAGAGAGCGACAATGTGACGCTGATATTGCTCTCGCCAGCCTTGAGGAATGAGCGTAGTTCGCTCTCGTTCAGACCGTCGATTTTGCCCAAACGTGTGTAGCTCCACGAGTTTGTGCCGTAGAAGATGCAGATGTTGCTGCCGTTGTAGAGGATGACATCGCCAGGCTGGGCATTGATTTGTTCGTTGCTTGTGGGCAATGAGAAACCGAGTGAGCCCCAAATCTCGAAGCCGCCACTACTGTTGAGCGACACTGTGACAGGAGCTTGTTTCAGCTTTTCCATTAACGCTTTCGTCGCGTTGTTTCCAACAAGTGTCACACTCTCTGTTTGTTCTCCGATTGTAATATACATTTTATCCATAGTGGTTTGTTCTTCTGCGAAATTGAGCGTCCCCAGCCAGTTCTCGATGAGCGAGGCTCGTCTGCCGTGATTGTTGGCGTTTATCCACAACGCATCGCCCATCCAGGTCACATCAGGCAATAGCCGTTTTGCATCTCTGACAACTCCGCCGATGCTGCTCGAGTGGCTTGATACAATCATTCCAACGTGCTTTCCTGACATTTCTGAGGCGGATTGGAACAGGTGGGTTTGCATGATTGCAGCCATTTGGCTCCACCAAAGCGGTGTGACGATGATGATGTTCTGATAGTCGTTGAGTGATGTCGAAACAGGATCGATGGCTGGATAACTGTTGATGTCGTCGGGGTTTGCATTGATGGCATTCAATAGCTCAGTACCAAGAGCATAGCCGTTTGCTTCGTATCTCAGTCCTTTTTCAGCAGGCTGAATCTCCAGCACGTCTGCCTCTATCTGACTGGTCAACGTTGTCACAATCTCACGACAGTTGCCTGTATAACTGTAATAGACCATCAGAGTTTTACCTGCATTTGCAGGAACTTCAGCCATTACCTTGCTGTTCGAAGAGAAGAGCATCATAGCAAATAACAAAAGCAATTGTTTCATTTTCGTTTGTATTAGAATTGTTTTCGTGACGTGAACGTGAATCACGGTGCAAAGGTACGTACATTATACAATATATGTATTACACATATTGGCTGAATGTATACCAATTTCGCAGAAAAAGGTTAAATAACATAAAAAAGCTACCATTTTTAGATTATTCAGCACTTTTTTCGTACCTTTGTCCCAACTATGAAAAGGATTCTGAGAGTTGACAGTCCTAACGACTATGCAAGGTTTGTGGATGCTCCTGTTCTGCATCCGTTGGTGAGCATCATCCACTACGACGAGCTGAAACCTTTCCGTCACAGCCTGAACAACTATGGCGTTTACGGACTTTTCATTCAGCGACAGTTTCCTTTCAATCTCTCATACGGCATGAGGAAATTGCATGCAAGCGATGCCTCGATTATTGCTGTTGAACCTGGACAAATAGGAGGACTGGAGGACAATGGCGAGCGTATCAGTCTGAGCGGTTGGGTTTTGCTTTGGTCTCCAGAGCTTTTGCATGGAACAGAGTTGGAACGCCAGATAGACCGCTACCAGTACTTCTCCTATTTCTTTACTGAGTCGCTTCGGATGGAACCTGAAGAGTGGCTCAGCATCACGCAGTTGGTCTCGCAGATGCGCGAAGAGTTGACTAAACACGAGGATTCTCCTTCGCTTCGAAGCATTTTGCTCGGCTATTTGCGCTTGATTTTGGAGTATTGCAATCGCATCTATTTGCGCCAACTTTCCGAGGAAGACAAGGGCGGAAACGACTTGCTGAAGCGCTTTCACAACCTTCTGCAACAGTATTTCCGCGAGAACCGTCAAATATCGCAAGGTCTTCCAACAGTTGCCTATTGTGCCTTGGAACTGGCTTATTCCTCGCGCTACTTTGGCGACATCGTTCACAAAGCTACAGGAGGCACAGCTATCGGCTACATCCACAACTACGTCATCAATCAGGCCAAGAGTCTGCTCATGCAAGGTCACAACATCAGCGAGACCTCGCGCTTGCTTGGCTTCGACTTTCCCCACCATTTCACGCGTCTCTTCAAGAAGATGACTGGCATCACTCCAAGCGAGTTCCTAGGAAAATCGTAACGTTTTACGATTGCAATTAACTAGTGCCACGTTTGCAATTTACTAGTGTGACGTTTGCAATTTACTAGTGTGAAGTTTGCGATTTACTAGTGTGACGTTTTCAGACTTCACTAATGTAAATTCATCTTTCGACTAAGAAAACCTCCAAAACCTTTTGAGCGAAAGAGAAAATTCGATATCTTTGTAAGCGTAAAATCATGTTCAACCTCCTAAAACCTCACAAAGAAATGAAGAAAAGACTCCTGTTTCTGTTGGCAGTAACGCTTGCAGTAACCCTCCGAATGAGTGCCCAAAAAGTGCAGACATTGAATTCGCCAAATGGCAACATGCGCATCGAAGTGTCTGTGGGAGAACAACTTACGTACAGCGCTTTCTATGGTAACGAACAGATTCTGAAGGATTGTCCGCTCTCTCTTCAAGTAGGAAAAGAGGAATTTGGAACAAAGCCGAAGCTGACTGGCGCCAAGCAGACCAAGATAGACGAAACGATTCGTCCTGTTGTGCCTCTGAAGTACGCTGAGGTTCCCAACAAAGCCAATCAACTGAGACTCACTTTCAAGGGTGGCATCACAGTCGATTTCCGAGCTTACGACAACGGCATAGCCTATCGTTTCGGCATTAACAAAGGCAAAGGTCAGGTTGAAGTCGTGAACGAAGGTGTAGCGCTCAGTCTGCCGGAACCCTTCATGGCTCACGTTTCGAAGACGCGCAGCTTCAACACTTCCTACGAGAATCCCTATACGCACATCTCAACCTCAGAGTACAACTCAGGTGACGAGATGACCTATCTGCCCATCCTCCTCGAGAGTCCAAAGGGTACGATGGTGCTCTTCTCGGAAAGTGATGTTCGCGACTATCCGCACCTCTTCCTCAAACCAACTGACGGAAACGGCTTCACCTCGGCCTTCCCAAAATCTCCCGAGACGTGGAATCCTCGTGGTGATCGCAGCTGGACCATTACGAAGGAGCGCGATTGCATAGCTCTCACAGATGCCCAACGTACACTTCCTTGGCGCTTTGCCGTCATCGGAAACGACGCTACGATTGCCTCGAACCAGATGGAAGTTGTGCTTGGAGGCAAGTGCGAACTCGACGATACCTTTTGGATAAAGCCTGGTCAGGTCAATTGGGACTGGTGGAATCATTGGACAGTTTGGGGTGTGGACTTCGAGTCTGGCATCAACAACGACACATATAAATATATTATAGACTGTGCATCGAAGTACGGCGTGGAGTATGTCTTGCTCGACGAAGGCTGGAACAAACGAGTGGAAGACCCCTTCACCACTCGCGATGAGATTGACGTCAAGGAACTCGTCGAATACGGAGCCAAGAAGAATGTCGGCATTGTGCTTTGGCTTTCATGGCTCACAGTTGAGCGCAACATGAACCTCATTCCGTACTATGCCAAGATGGGTGTGAAGGCTTTGAAGGTCGACTTCATGGACCACAGCGACCAATGGATGGTGAACTTCTATGAAAGAGTGGCTCGCGAATGTGCCAAGAACAAACTCATGATTGACTATCACGGCTCGTTCAAGCCTTCTGGAATGGAACAACGACTGCCCAACCTCATCAGCTACGAAGGTGTTCGCGGTCTGGAACAAGGTGGTGGATGCAGACCCGAAAACAGCATCTGGCTTCCCTTCATGCGTAATGCAGTCGGTCCTATGGATTTCACTCCTGGAGCTATGCACAATGCCCAACCGGAAGACAATCGCGGCTCAGGTTCTCTTCCCATGGGTGGTGGCACTCGAGCCTATCAAATGGCACTTTACGTATGCTTCGAGAGTGGTGTCCAGATGCTGGCAGACAGTCCTTCGCGCTACCTTAGAGAAGATGAATGCACCCGTTTCATCGCATCGGTTCCAACGACTTGGGAGGATACTCGCGTCCTTGCTGCAAAGGCTGGAGACTATTACGTTGTGGCAAAGCGCAAGGGTGGCAAGTGGTTCATCGGTGCCATCACAGGAAACAATGCACAGGATATAGACATTTCACTCGATTTTCTCGGCAAGAACGGCCATCTCACTTATTTCCAGGATGGACGTAATGCCCATCGTATTGCCGTCGATTACAAGCGTTTGGAACAAGATGTTACACCTCAAACGAAACTTCGTCTGCACCTCGTTCGCAATGGCGGATGGTGTGGCGTGATTGAATAGTATGGACTGCAAACTTAGATATGTGGCCTCGGAGCATCGGTATGATGACGAAGGCCTTTATCAGAGATGTGGAAGCAGCGGTGTACTGCTGCCCAAAGTAAGTCTGGGATTCTGGCACAACTTTGGTGGCGTTGACCCATACGAGCGAAGCCGTGCCATCACGCACTATGCCTTCGACAATGGCATCACACATTTCGATTTGGCCAACAACTATGGCCCGCCTTATGGTAGTGCTGAGGAAACGATGGGACGACTCATGGATGATGACTTCCGTCCATATCGCGACGAACTCTTCATCAGCAGCAAAGCGGGCTATGATATGTGGCCAGGACCTTATGGCAACTGGGGCTCGCGAAAGTACCTCATGTCGAGTCTCGACCAGAGCCTGAAGCGTATGCATCTCGATTATGTTGACCTCTTCTATAGTCACAGACTTGACCCTCTGACACCACTTGAAGAAACACTTCAAGCTTTGGTTGATATCGTTCGGCAAGGCAAGGCTTTATATGTAGGCATTTCAAACTGGCCATTAGTACAACTGAAAGTAGGTGAGCGCTATCTTCGTGAGCACGATGTGCCCCTGCTCATCTATCAGGGCAGACTCAACATGATAGACCGCAAACCTCAGGAAACAGGCATTTTGCAATTCTGTCAGGAGAGTGGGGTAGGGTTCATTGCCTTCTCGCCATTAGCACAAGGCTTGCTCACAGACCGTTACCTCAATGGCATTCCTTCAGACTCGCGAATGGCAAGGGAACGCACATTGAAGTCAGAACGCCTTACGCCAGAAATATTGAGTCTTGTGCATGAATTGAAAGCCAAAGCAGAAGCAAAAGGTCAGACAACAAGCGAGGCAGCATTGCGCTGGGTACTTGACCAAGAAGGCGTCACATCGGTCCTTGTTGGCGCAAGTTCCGTCTCGCAATTGGCCGAGAACCTGAAGTGTGGCAAATAGCTCACCAGGTATTAATTGAAGTTTTTTTTTTTAGGATTTTCTTTCCTTAATTAAATAATAAAGGCAGACAGGTCAATCCTGTCTGCCTTTGTTGAAGATAGATGAGCGTGTGAAACTTATTTGATCACTTTCTTTCCATTCATAATGTACAGTCCTTTAGGCAACGCATTTATCCCCGTTGTTGAGATTGTGCGGCCTTGCAGGTCATAGACATTATTGTTGGATGCTTCATCAGTGCGAACCTTCCAGATGGCAGTTTCGGTATCATCACCTAAGTTGATCTTGATGTTAGAACCAGCCAAAGCACCATCCTTAGTTTTGATGTATGCATTGAAAGGATTGACATCATTGTTTCCACTAACAAAAGATTTTCCAGCTTCGTCAAGTGCATACACATTTTCGAGGCCTGTAGCACCAACGTATGTTCCGATGAACATGAAGTGATCGGTTTCTATCGTTGTGGGAACTGCCTTGTTGATTGTAACGTTTTCACCGCCAAATACAAGGGTCTTTCCTACTAGGCTGAACTGAGCACCAGCCCATGACTCATCAGGTACGGCCATAATGTAGGGCTTGTTGGCTTCCATGCTCTCTGTACTGTTGTAGACGAAATTCAGATCGTATGTGTCATAATCACCCACAATCTCGCCTTCGAGCTGGTATACCCAGAAGCTGGCATCGTCATTTGAACTCTTGAACCATTTGATTGCATTTTCACCATTCTTGACGGTGCTTACAGTGAATGGCAATACAACACTCTGCCAACCACCACCAACTCTCTTCTTGTTACCAATTGTGAATGTGCGGCTGTAAGAGGCAGATGTTGCTTCGAAGTCTTTTGGTGTGTAGAAAGGATAGCCATCAGTCAGAGTCAGCACATCAGCTGTGCCATCGACTACAACGTTCTTACCATTGAGCGTAGTAGACAGCTTGTTCTTAGCCTCGGCACTCATGAAGTAGAGGGCATTGGGGTTGCTGCTTGCTGCGAACGAGTATCCGTCGGTGGTCGAGTTTGTCATCACACCCTCGAAGTTTGTGATGTCAATAGCAACTTTATCCTGTGCGTCCAATGCGTAAGTGTACTTGTTGCTGGCATAAGTAGGCAATACCCATTCTGTAGATTCCTCACCGTCAACGCTCCATGTCTTATAGCTAGGCGTACCCTTCACTTCGTACCATGTGTCGTTATAAGTACCCCAACCATTATATCCTTCTGCTGTTAGAGCAGCTGTACCATGATATGTACGGAAATAATAAGTCTTTCCTGGGGTAAGGTCGAGGTTACGGAAATGGAATGGTAGTTCAACGGTCTGCCCGGGGGCTACGATACCTTTGATACGAACCTGGTCAATAAGGTTCTCCTTGGCGGGATTCTTTACACTCCACAACTGGATGATAGTATTCATTTCGTTTGTGGTTGAGGCATCGCCTGTGTTAGTGACAATCGCCTTACCCTCAAGTGCATTGCCAGTTAGGTAGAAACGGTTTCCCACACGATGCACGCCATCAATACCTGCAAAGTCGAGCGTCATTTGAGAGTTGGGGCGTTCAGTGGTCTTTTGCTTGATTTCAAAGTAACTTGATGGCTTGTATTTTGTTACTACGCCACCGCCAAGTTCCAGACGTGCTCTTACCTTGTAGTTGCCTGCTTCGTTGAAAGTATATGCCATCTTGAAGCTTTCGGTAGAATTGCCATGCAGCACGTAGGTGGTCTTGAAATCATCGATAGATGTACCATCGACAGGATTGTTGTCCGCGTCGTAGGTAACAGGGATAATCTGGAAGAGTATCTGCCCAGCCAATTCATCTGCGCTGGTGTTCTGGAATGTTGCTTTCAGTTCATGAACAGTGCCAGTGAGGAAGTCGCCAATCACTTCGCAGCTCTTCAATGCCACGAGCTTCTCTGGATGGGCAACGACACTGATAGTACCATCTTCTGCCAACTCAACGGTGAAGTAATACTTGTCGGTGCCTTCACATGGCTGATAGGCGCTACCATCAGCTGGCTTACAGCACATATGGAAGGTGTAGGTGCCAGCAGTATAGGTAGTTACGCCATCTGTCGTCTTAATTAGGCCACACTTCTTCAGAATTTCCTCTGCGCCAATCTCATAGTAGCGATCAACTCTCTTTCCGTTAAGAATAACCTGTTCGGTTGTTGTAGCCGTGTTGGCAGTGGAGGAGGTGGGCAGGGTCAAATCTTTAGCTGTAGAACTGAATGACTGATAGCTTCCATCTTCTTTGAGACGACGAATATTGATGCTGTTGGTGGTAACATCAGCATTGGGATTGTCGAAGTATGCACGCAGGTTACCATCTTTGTATTCTACATAGGAAACGGTAAGACGGTTAGAAGCGTTAGGAACATCAACTGTTGTCGTTGTAGCGGTGACATTCTGATGCTCATCGACAGTGATGGTAAAGGCATGCTTCACGGAACCTATAGCTAACCTCAAATTTTGAAGATTGTTGCTCATCACGGGTACTACCGTATAGGTGCCAGATTCCGTCAGCTTCAGTTCTTTTTGAATACGTTCAACTGAAGCGAAGTAATAGCGAGAACGTTCTTCTTCGTCAACCATGAATGACTCATCTGTTTTACCATAGGTGCAAGATGAGAGCGTGGGCAGAGTGAGCGTTTTATAGTTCTGGTATCCACCAGAAAGGGTACCATCGTCCTTCAGCCGCGCCCATGTCACGGTGCTGCTGATTTCATCTATGTTCTCGTTGTCATAGTATGCATAGAGCGTTGGTACACCATCCTTCTCTTTTACCTCGGTAGCTGCCACGGTGAAGAGACCATTGGTAGATACTGTTGCGCTCGTTACATTTTTCTCAGCATCGACGGTAATCGTGAAGTAATGCTCTTCGGCACCTATCGGCAGGATATTATCTTTTGAGGATGAGCCGTCAAGAGGACGTAGGGCAGGGACAACTTTGTAAGTGCCTTCTTCAAAATCGAATCTATCTTTCAGTTGCGCAAAAGTTGCCGAGAAGAACCTTTTCTGATTATCTACTCCATTGTATGAGAACTCTTCATCCTTTAGGTTATAGTCAACCCCCTCTGCATAATGATATGGCAGATTGAGTGTACGTACGCCTGAGTAGTAGTGGTCTTTGTCATAGAACGTACCATCATCTTTAAGCCATGCCCATGTGGCTTTAAGAGAGAGAGGTTCGCCTTCATTCTCATTATCATAATATGCATAGATGGCATTATCCTTTACTTCTATGGCAGCAACTGTGTATTTTCCTGTTGTACTTTCATCCACTGTCGCCTCAGCAGAGTTGTCGTATGTGCTTTCAATGTTGATGTTGAACACATGTTCCTCTGCACCGTCAGCAATGGCGTAGTCACTCCACAGGTTCGATTCTGCTGGACGTGCTACAGCGACAATCTTATATGAAGAACCTGATTTCAGTCCAAGTTTTTCCTTCAAATTTGCAATAGTAGCATCGTAGTAACGGCGATGGGCATCAATCTGCTCACTGTCGTACCATTGGTCCTTACTGTCGTAGCTCAGTGTCGATGAAGGTGGCATCGTTAGGGTACGCTTCGAACCGTAGGATTTGTTCTCTAAGGTGCCGTCATCTTTTAAGATAGCCCATGAGATTGCCCTGCTTACCTCTTCATTACTCATATTGTCGAAGTAGACATATACAGAGGGCTCACCATTTTCGTTGTCTTTCATCTCAGAATCCACCACAGTGAGTTTGCCGTCGCGGGTGTTAGGCTCGATGCCTGTGAGGCAAATCTGGTTGATGACATAACCAGTCTCGCTGACTGTGTAGCCGTCAGTATCATCGGGAAGGCCATAAGGCGAGAGGTTTTCGAAGTCGTAGTAACCGTCGCATGAACCATTCCAGCCCCAGTTGACATGCCAAAGTCCAGCACCATCGTAGCCGTCCATAATGTAAGCATGAGCACCAGTGCCACCAGTGGCCTTTTGTGCCTTACCGGCATAAATGACTGGACGACCATTGGAAATCTCATTGTAGAGCAATTGCTCCCATGCTTCCTGTGTGAAGTTGCGACGTTCGTTCTTCTTGATTTGGTTCTTGTAGCCGAAGTACTTGGGCAACAGGGTGATCATGTCGGCCGACTTGGCACCTGAACCGGTGTAGGTGTAGTACATTTGCAGCGATGAGCAAGCATAGAGGAACAGACGACCAATCTCCTGCATCTTAGCTAATGTTGTGCCACTCCAGTAGTTGGTAAACACCTTATTGTAAGAACTTGCAGACGACCACTTTCCTTTAAAGAAATCGTCGTCATAGCTGCCTTGATAGATGTTGTCCCAGTTGATATTGTAGGCAGGCAGAGGTTTTACTTCGCCGCTTCCAGGGGTAAAGATGTCCATCCATCCCCCATTGGTGCAGTTAGGATTCTTGGCATACACAGTGATGTCTTCATCACTACCTGTCTTGTCCATTACATAACCTGGAATTGCCTCAACGCGACTGGGCCATTTCCAGTATGCCATGATCTGAGACATAGCCGCAGATACGCAACCTGTGGGAGCCATGCGGCGACTGTTGCCTTCCTCATCGGGCTGTTTTACGATGGGCAGGTACATGTTGTAGACGCCTGACTGGTTGTAGTAGGTCTTCAGCATTGGCTTTACGGGAGCCATCTCACTGCTTGTAGTAGGAGCCTTACGTCGAGCAGCCTTCGCAGCACCAACACTTTTGTTGTATGCTTGAAGCATCTCTTGCAGAGCCTCAGGCATATCGTTAGGATCCAAGTGGCCTTTGTCGGAATATCCGAGTACACGGTCGTAACTGTCGTCGTTGGCAATGATGACGAAGCCATCTGTGTTACCAACGTTGAATGCGTAGAGGTTCTGCGCATTGACAGCAACCTCTTGCATTTGCGAAATTGAGACGGCAGCCTTTGCATTACGTCTTCCAGAATGAGACGTTTTATTCGAAAGGAATGCTGCAGCCTTCTCTTTGGCCATCTCTGGAGTAAGATTGTCGGCCCAGCCACTGGACGTGCTCATGAGCACGCCAATGGCTATTAGTAAGAACTGTCTTAGTTTCATAATTAGTTGAAGTTAAAAGTGTGTATACGGTGAATTCTATTCATTCCATATGTTGCCTCTTGGATGAAACTCGATGACATTATTTTCCTCGGAATCATCATCATCGTCAAAATAATAGGTTTTAACGTTGCCAATTCCAGGAGTAATAGGATCTTCACCACTTGTTGAGAATAAAACCACTTGTGCTATATATACTACTTGGCACTCGGGATTAACATAAGCTTTCTTTTTCATTATTATATTATTTAATTATTTTTTTACCGTTCATTATATACATTCCCTTTGGAAGTGACTGCAAACCATTGTTGGAAACCTGACGTCCTTGGATGTCATAGACAGTGTTGTCAGTCGTTTTACCGCCAAAGTGGATGTTATCAATGGCAGTTTCCAAATTCTCGTCGATGACAATGTTGATACGAGCAGAAGCTTTGGGACGGTTCTTGTCATACAAGTATGCAGCAAAAGGCGATACGCTGTTATTAGTCGACGTGAAATTGTTGCCATTAGCATCGAGCGTGAAGATGCCCTGTTGGTCTGTCAGCTCTTCGTAGGTGCCGGCGAAGGTATAATTGCTGCCAGCCAAAGTGAGGTCAGAAGGCTGTGTGACTGTTGCGTCTGTAGCTTTGAATACCAAAGTCTTGCCGACCAAACTGTTAGCAGCACCCCATGATTCATCAGGCACAGCAATTATGTATGGTGTATGAGCTTGCATGGTTTCGCTGTCAAGATAATTGAAGACAACATCATAAGTGTCATAACCAAGAGATTGGTCACCCATGAACTGATATACCCAGAAGTTGGCATCGTCGTTGGAATTCTTGAACCATGTCTTGTTCGATCCGTCAATCTCAATGCTCTGTACTTCAAATGGGAGTACAATAGACTGCCAACCGCCACCGACTCTACGCTTGTTACCAGTCTCGAACTTGCGGCTATAGTTGATGTCCGTGGCTGTAAAATCAGTGGGTGTGTAGTAATCGTAGCCGTCAGTGAGTGTAATCTGAGGAGCCACATTGGCAACGACAACATTCTTGTTTGCCAACTTGTTATTTACCTCAGTGGTGGGTTGAGCATCGAGGAAATAGAGGCAGTTCGGATTTGTAGCTGGCGTGAAGGTGTAATCATCGACCGTCTTAGTGCTACTACCTGACGTTGTCTTCTTCATTACATTGACAGCATTCGAAAGATCAACAGCTGTTGCACTGCTGGGAATAGCAATATTGTATTTATATGTGTTTGTTGTTTGGCTAATCCAACCTCCTGAAGTTTCGTGGGTATATTCAGGTTCAATCCATATGTTGTTTTCTGTGCCATCCTTTTCCCAATATGTCAGACTGGGTGCAGCCATCACTTGATATGTGCTACCACCATATGCATAACCATAATCGGAACTTAGACAGCTGGCCCTGAGATAGTAAACCTTACCGGCAGTCAGATCAAGGTTGTTGAAATGGAATGGAAGATCAATTGTATATCCAGGAGCCACTTGTCCTTCAATACGGGCATTCCCCACGAGACTGTTTTTGTCAGTCGAGGACGAATTGTAGAGTTGAACGTAAGTGCAGCGATATGCAGAAGCGGTACCAGTGTTGGACACCCTGAAGGTTCCAGCCAAACTGTTATTTGCCAGATAATAACGATCACCAATCTTCTGAATGTCTTCCACATTACCAGTTATATTGAATGAAGTAGAAATGTTGGCAGATTTGCCAGAACTGCTAGTAATCTCAAATGTGAAAGTATCGGTAAATGGGGTATAAACATCCTGGCGATATCTGTAATTGGATTTCACAGTGTATTCACCAATGGTGTTGAGAATGATTGGGAATTTAACTTTGCATGTTTCACCTGGGAGAATGTTGGCTGATGCTGTACGCACATCGGGCTTTTCTGCTCCTTCTGGAACTTCAGAGAAATTGAGTCGTACCATGCCTGCAAACTCATCAGGAGATTCGTTTTTCACAATGACTTGGATCTCTTGGGTCTTATTAACAATTTGGTCGCCAATAAGTTTGATCTCCTGAAGTGAGAGTTTAACCTGAGGATGTGCAGTGACAGATGCTGTACCATTTGCTGCAATTGTCACGGTGAAGTAATATTTGTCAGCACCTTCACATATACGGAAATCATTGAAATTCGTATCACCTTCTTTGCGGCAAATAGGTACAATCTTATATGTTCCTGGTTGCGTAAGTTTGAATTTACTTACCACACGTTCGAGCGGAGCAAAAAACATTCGTACGTGATTTGTTCCATTGATTTCTACAGAATCTGCATTGCTGGCATAGTCTTGACGATCGTACTTTGGCATTTTTACGGTACGGTAGGTGCCATAGTAGGTGTTGTTTATTGTTCCATCGTCGTTAAGCAGTGCCCATGATACCTGGTTGGTGGTTGTCGTTGGGTTGGGGTTTTCGTAATAGACAATCATCGTTTTGCCATACGTGTTTCCACCAGATGTGAACGTATTCTTGGTTTCTGAATATGCAGCTGTCAAGTATCCTTTGTTTGATGTGGCTGTTCCGTCACGATCAGGCTCTATGCCAGTAATGGCATGTTGGTGAAGCACATAGCCATTACGGCTTACGGTATAACCGTCTGTGTCATCGGGAAGACCAAATGGCAACAGGTTTTCGAAGTCGAAGTAGCCGTCGCACCTGCCATTCCATCCCCAATTGACGTGCCAATAACCAGCACCGTCATATCCGTCCATAATGAAGGTATGAGCACCTGTAGATCCATCGTCTTTCTCGGCTGTACCGGCATAGACGACAAGTCGCTTGTTGGAGAGTTCTTCGTAGAGCAGTTTGATCCATTGATCCTGCGTATAGTTGCGGCGTTGGTTCACCTTAATCTGGTTCTTATAACCCCAATACCTTGGCAGGATAGATGCGATGTTGGCAGAAACAGAACCAGTGCCTGATGTTCCATAATAGGACATAGGTAGGGTGTTGCATACATAAAGGAACAGTCGGCCTATTTCCTGCATTTTGGCGAGTCTGTCACCACTGTAATTCCTTGCATAATTAAATGTGGGACTAGTCTGAGATCCAGAATAATCATCGTTGTAACTGCCCTGATAGATGTTGTCCCAGTTGATGTCATAGCTAGGAAGACCATTGACTTTCTTGCTATTGGCGGTATAGATACAAAGTTCTTCTGGAGAATTAATGTTGTTATCGGCAACAGGCTGTGTCATTGTGTAGCCAGGAGTCGCTTTCACAGTGTTTGGCCACTGATAGTAAGCAATGACCTGAGCAGTTGCACATGCCACGCAGCCAGATGGAGCCACACGACGATTGCTTCCATTTTCATCTGCAACGATGGGCAAGTACATGCCTTCTGGACCTGACTGATTATAATATGTACGCGTGAGAGGCGATACTGGTGCCATGTTTGTGGAAGCCTTTCGTGGAGCACGGGCACGTTTCGAAGGATTCTGCTTGGCCATACCAACGTTATAGTTGTATACTTGCAGAATGTCGCGCAGAGCATCGGGCATGTAATTCAGGTCTACAGAACCCTTGTCACAATAGCCCAAGACGTCTTCATAGCTATCGTCGTTAGCCATAATAACAAAACCATTGTCAGCGCCCATGTTGAAAACATAGAGGTTTTCGGCATCTACGGCAACAGTTTCTAACTGAGCAGCCGTGGGAGCTGTCTTGACATTGCTTTTGTTTTGAGCGGCAGAAAATTTTTGCTGCATGAATGCAGTGGCTTTTTGCTTGGCGTCCTCAAGGGTAAGGTTGTCTGCCCATACGCTTTGTGCGCTGGTTAGCATACAAACGACTAGAAGAAATAGATTTTTAATTTTCATTTAATTTGGATTTAAAATTGTTATTGTATATTATTATGATTTGTTTGTCTTGATGTGTATTGTATTCTGTTTTCTGTTGGTTTACAATCAGTTGGCTATTTTATTGCGACTTTCTTGCCATCAATGATGTAAATGCCTTTTGGTAATGTATTAACAGGTGAGCCCATGCTACGCCCTTGTAAGTCGTATGCAGAGTGGTACATTTTTGATGCGGTTTCAGAACTTACACCTTCAATACCGGTTTCTGTACCATCATCAAAAGCCATGTTGATATGTACTCCAGCTGAATTGCCATTTTTCTTTTGGATATAGGCATTGAAAGCACTTACACTATTGTTGGGCACAAAGTAGGAACCATCTTCGTTCAGCACATAAGCATCAATCAATTCATTTGCACCTGAATAGGTGCCTACAAAATTTTGGTTTTCCGACTCAATTGCTGCAGGAGGGGTGTTGTTAACCTCTACATTTTCGGCATAAAACGTCAATGACTTTCCTTCTAAGCTACAATCGTTACCTGCCCATGATTTGTCAGGTACTGCAACAATGTAAGGAGTTCCTGCTGACATCGTGCCCTCGCTGTTGTAAGCAAACAATGCAGTATCGCCATCATCGCCCATATATTTAAAAACCCAGAAATCAGCATCGTCATAAGCATTGGCAAACCATTTTATGGTCTTGTCGTCAACACTTACTTTCTGTACATCAAAAGGAAGTACTACTGTCTGCCAGCCACCACCCACACGACGTTTATTGCCTTTTTCGAACAATCTTTCATAACGTATGTTGGTTGCTGTAAAGTTGCGAGGCGAATAGAAAGGGAAACCATCTGTTAACACGATGTCTTCTGCATTAGTCCCCTTAACGACATTCAATCCTTCAATGCTTTGGGCCATCTCTTCGGAGACCTCTGTGTCTTCATTGATAAAGTAAATGCAGTTTGGATTCGTGCTAGCCTCAAATGTGTAAGTGAGCGTCCTGAGTATCCATTGTCCGATGGTTGTCGTTTTCATGATGTCTGCGATGGAAGAAAGATCCACAGCAGCCGCATCACCGACGTTGATAATGTTTGTTATAACGTCGCCCAATTGGTTTTTCTCAAAAGGTACGTTGACTGTTTCAGATGTACCATCAGCATTCCACATCTGGAAATGATTGTCTTGTGCAATCATCTCTATGCTTGCAGAAATCAAAATCAACGTTAACGCTAATCGCAACTTATTCAGCATAATTATATCAATTTTGGTTTTTTATTATATAATTCAAACAAATGCGTGCAAATAAACAAGCAATTTCCTTTATTTGCAAACTTTTCTTAATAAAATTTACTCATTATTTAAAAAAACGAATAAATATTATCTTTCTTTGAATATTTAATACGACTTTTTGAGAACAAAAAGGGGAATTTTGTCTATACTGTTTATTCTGCATATTAGATGCATATTTCACTGAGTTTGCATAACTTACAAGGTTTTAATGGTAAAAAAACTCACTATGAGGATTTATTGACCAATATATTATCTGTATATAAAAAAGAAGACGAGTATTACTACAAGCGACTTCCCTGATCAATCTTGGCATGAAAGAGGCCATATTTCAGGTGTTACCAAGAAAAGTTTCCGAGGAGTTTTCCCTAGCGGTTGAGTCAATATGACTAATCCCGTCACACAGTAGAACATTGTGAGGCGGGATTATATCTTTTATGGTGTTATTGTCATTAGACGTTAAAATCCAATTCGTTTGGGAGTGTTTTCGTCTAGACGTTCATTGTCGCAATGGTTGATGAGCATAGCGAGTTTGTCTTCCTTGGCATCGTGCAGGATACTGTCGATGGTGTAGTGACGGGCTATGTTCTCTATTTGTCCGCCGCTGAAGTCGTACTTCGCTGCAAGCGTCTTGGCATCCATTTCGTTCAGGTCCGGAATCATTGAGCGCCAGATTTGTACTCGAGCTTCGACGGTCGGTTTCTCGAACTTAATTTTGTAGAGGAAACGGCGTTCAAAGGCTTTGTCGAGGTTCTGCTGCAGGTTGGTGGTGGCAATCATGATGCCGTCCAGCGTTTCCATCTCTTGCAGGATGATGTTCTGGATGCTGTTTTCCATCTTCTCGACAGCCCTTTGTGCTCCTTGCTGACGGATGCCGATGATGGCGTCTGCCTCGTTGAAGAGTAGGATAGGGGTTTGCTTGGCTTTCTTCACAAGTTCACGATAACGGTCGAAGAGGGCTTTGATGTTCTTCTCGGAGTCGCCCACCCATTTGCTCTTGATTTGCGGCACATCGACGACCATGATGTCGCGACCAGTCTGTCGTGCCAATTGATAGACCGTTTCCGTCTTGCCTGTGCCAGGACCGCCATAGAAGAGGCAGGCAAAACCAGTACGGAAACCTGTCTGCTCCATGCGCTGGCGAATCTTTTGGTAGTTCTCAGGTACGAAGAACGATTGCAATTCGCTGACTTGCCTCTGGTTCTCTTCTACATAGAACATCTTCTTCTCCCTCAAGTCCTTTGCCTTGATGACGTCGGCCAGTTTCTCTTCTGCTGCGTTGATTTTCATCTCTTCAAGCAGGGTGCGTTTCGTCTGCTCTGTGAGTTTGTAGCGCGTGGTGTCGGCCATGCCGTCTTCCGAGCGATGTTCGATGAGTTTCTTTGTCATCAAGGGATGTTCTCCGCTGCGCAGCAGTCCCTTGGTTGTAACGTAATTAGAAGGACACAAGAAGCAGTCCTCCATCTGTCCGAAACGGATGTCATCATCGTCCTTGTTTACCAACCGATGGCAAAAGAACAGCAGCAGCAGGAAATCTTCCAAGCGCAGATGCCCTAACTCCTTAATGTGTTTAACGAAACCGACTTGCGGATTCTCTTTGAACAGCACTTGAAGTTCTCCATAAAGATCCTTTGGTAGGATGGCATCGTCGTCGAGGTCCTCGAACATTTGACCGATAACTTCAAATAGGCCGGCACAGTCCAGATTCTTTTGGCTGGGCGTTTCGTAGGCTTCGTTTCGCTTTAGGGCCTTGATGACAGGCTGAGGGATGTCAAAGCTGTTCTCGTCCTTTGCATTGCGATAACGTAGCAGACGACGTCGTGCCAAAGCGTCGATGTCGCTCGAATAGCCAAGGATGCGGATGTTGCTGACGTCGAGGTGCCTGGCCAAGTCGTCGAAATCCACATTGCGGGGACCTTTTTCCATGCAGACACAGAAGAATACAGCCTGACGTTCCGTAATGCCATACATCTCTGAGAGCAGAGAGAGTTCTGGCGATGTCTCCTGCATAAATTCATCACTTAACTTAGAGTCTCTCGACAGTTCTACAACGCGCTCAATGGCCTGTAAAAGTGTTGGCACTTGCTTCATTTGATTTTTCTTTCTTGGTGTTACTTTCTTTTCCATAATGTTCATTTTTTTTGTTACATGAATAATATAGTAACCACCATGAAAAAATTTAATGATCAGGGCATTTTTTTTTATTTTTTCTCTCAAACATAGCCAGCAATCGCTCATCTTCTGCTATCTTTTGCTGAAGTGTCAACAGACCGTTGCGATGACATGCGAGGCTACACTTCAAATCAGCCACGATATATTCCAAAGCCTTCTTTTTGGAATCGAAAACATCAGAGTATTCCAGCACAGTACCATCTGCCAGCGTCAACTTGCAACCACCCAGAGAATGATGGGTGAATGGATTCTCTTTCTTGTCCGTGATGGTCGATTTCTTGATAGCATAACGCGAGGTGTGCGACAGGTAATAAACAGCATCGCCCACCTGCAACTCCTTGCCAAGTAGGCGATCTGTGATATGACTTCTGGTATAATCTGACTTAACAGGAATACTCATGTCAAATAAAGATTAAAGATTAAGGATTAAAGATTAGGGCTGATAACTCACCTCCGGCTCTATGCTGCGTGAGCACAGGGCTGGAGGGGTTGAAGATGAAGGTTTTTAAGGATGTTGTTGGTTTGTTTGGTGGAGCGAGTAGTAAATGAAATGGTGTAAGGGTAAGAGTCTGTGTTGGTAATGAGATGAAGAACTCTTTTTGATTTGAGGAGTTGAGTGAAGCGACGAAATTGAGTAATTGAGTTGATGGTGATGGTTGTTGAAATCATATTAATTACATTTTTGGGGTTACATTCATAATATAGAACGTACTCCCAAAAAATTCAATAAAACCAGTAATTATTTTACATATTTCCCAGCCAATAACCCATACAGAGTGCATGGACGGTTTCTTCATTCAACAGTTCCATCATCTGGGACAGGATTTGTTCTTCGTGCTCGGGGTCAATGTTGATCACATCGAATTCGTCGTATTCTTCTTGCGAGTACTCGTCACAGATTACTGGCATGACCTCGCAGAATGCCATACTCCCTGTTTGTTCTGCAAGGGGATGATCCGTTTTGTTGAAAACTTTCAGCCATTCCCAGCCGGCATAGTACGCCATCGTGCTATAACTTTTGCTAACGCCAACATAATCCATGCAGGCTTTTGTCAGCAGCTTCATAGCCTTCAGCGGCTCCATACCATCTGCCTTCCTTACGTTATCATAGAATCTACGCTCCTCTGCTTCCTTCCAGCCCATATGAATCCTTCTGTTTATTCATTTTCCAGATAATCAAATATGCCCAGCATGATGCCTAAACAAATTGCATAAACTAATGTACTCATAACTACTTCAAATATTAGGGTTACGAACATAATATAGCAACATCACTAGAAAAATTTAAAGTATACCCTAATTATTTTTCATACACACATTTCCACCCCATCACTATTGTTCAGATGTCATTCAATCAGGGTACATACATAGAATTCCTTAGCTAAATGAAGCCAAAGTAATCTTTAAACGCTCCACGCTTAGTTGCCAAACATCACGTGTCACGTTTGGAAACTTCACGTGTGTCATATGCCTTTATCACGTGTGACGTTCGCAAACTTCACGTGTGACGTTCGCAAACTTCACGTGTGACGTTCGCCAACGACACTGGGGTAGTTTCCTGTAAACACATTCTTTTTTTCACAACTTGCCTACATGCCTACATAAAATCGGGTTGTTTTCGTGGCGTTCAATAGGTTATGACATGATGAGTATAGTTAGCCTAGCATTTTTCTACTTCTTCCAGATGCGCCTTTAGCTGGGCTGCTATTTTCTTGGGAACAGGATGTGTGGGTTGAAACACAGAGTAGCAGACAGGATGGGTATGAGAACCGACTTCGCCAAGGGAATAGACGAGGTAGCAGTCATCCTGCGCATCGAGGAATTGACTTGGATGTCTGCATAATCTCCCCCTACGACCTCCACGATGTCGCCGACTTTGAAGCGGATGTCTTCTATCTTGCGACCACGATACCATCCCATCTCATCCAAAGCGACAAAGTCATTAAGTTCTCCATCTGCGTTAAAAGAGAAGCATTTCTGAGGCCGTTCGTTCCGATAAAATGTACTTTCCCTATTATGGACAAACTGCTCAAGCAGGAAAAACCCGAAACAGTCATCATAGTAATTCTTCCCTCTTTCCTGACATACCCACTTCTGAAACTCGATAGTCGAGAGCATGGCTTCCTCGGCATGTTCCTTTGTGTCGAAGAAGCCTAACCGTTGTTGGCTGATTCGCCGGCGAGGGTAGCGATGTCCCTCGATGCGAATCTGCAGCAGTTCGTAAATGGGGAACGACCTGACGATGACTTTATCCCATTCAGCCTTTGTCATTGGAGTTTATGTCTTAGAAAGGTAAATCAGGATCATCATCATTATGCTCCATTGGTGTTGGCTCTCCATATTTAAGACGACGCTCCTCGTCAAACTGCTCGCTTGTAGGAGGCCACTGGTCGATGCTGATGTGGACGCCAAGGTCTATCATCTCTTGCACTCGTGCTCTCCTGCGCTGTTTCAGTTCCTCCAGATTATCTTGTGTGGGACCTGTGTAGGGATCCACATCAATACCCCAATCCAGCATCTCGAAAACCTCATCACTCAGTTCCAGCCATCTGACCTTGCCGTTTTCCGAGAGACCGAATCTAAAGTCACCGACTTCACAGAAGCTGCTGACGCGGAACTCGATGTCTGGGAAGTGGGCGACAACCAATTCGGCAATTTCCTCTGCCCATCCGCCTATCTCGTTTCTTCCATCCCATGACAGCTTCAGTTCATCTTCTTCTGCCATAAATTCCACATAGAGACGTGTGCAATGACGCGTCATCCATGCCGCCCGCTCTTCTCCGGAAAGCGTATCGACATAATTCAGAACTTGCTTGTATTCTTCACCTCCATGAGGTTTTTTGTCATGCTCATCGGGCTTGACGAAGTTGAAAACACGGGAGAAATCTTCTCTCCGCATTACTTTAAGTGTTGCACTTGTACTATAACCCATTTTATCTATTATTTGCTGACCTTAACTTCTATGCTACCGTCCTTGATGCCTCGAATGAGACGGGTCTGCAGTTGCTCACGCTCCTCTGTCATTAGCTCGAACGCATGTCCGTCGGATTCTGTCTCAGGGAAGTACTTACCTTCGGCATCGTTTTTCAGATAGACGCCGTTGCCTGGTTCTTCGGCTTTGTAGAAGATGCGGAGCGAAGGATAGGTGGCTTTCAGCAAGTCCGTCACTTCGTAGCAGGGTGTCCAAGCCGTCTCGAAGGTCATGCGAAGGGTGTCACCTTTGCGTTCCAAGTTAGACCATTCTCCACGGCACATAACTTCATCGGGGTTTTTACCCGTGGATTCAACCAGCTGTCCGAGGTTTTGACCCTGGAGTTTCTTCATTGTCTCATACAGTGCATCGAGTTCTTTCTTCTCACCCTCGATGACATAGTTGGTTGTGCAAATGTTTGCCATAATCTAAAATGTTTTGAAATGATTGTTTATCGTAATATAGTAATGTTTTGTTAAAAATTCAAAGATGCTATTATTTTATCTATTTCTCGGCACAACTCTAGTTCATTTCTTAAAGTTCAATCAGACATACGCGCCCCGTTTTGCGCAGCGCATTGTAATGTTGTTTGTAGGATGGCTCGTTGTCGATAACCCAGAGGAGTTTGGTTTTCAGAAAGGCAGGCACAGAGGGAACGGGGGCATAACCATCAGTCATGATGATGAGTCCGTCATAGCCGGGGTGCTCTGCCACATAATTGATGGGAGCTTGGAAGTTTGTTCCGCCACGTCCTTTCACCTCAAATGTCTGCTTGTTCTTTTGTGCTTCTTTTAAGGTAACGGGTTCTCCCGATACATCGGAATCGAACATCAGCACATCTATCTCCTGAATACCATATTTGAAGAAGGTCGTGATGATGCGGTAGTATCGTCCCAGGATATCTGAACCTACTGAACCACTGGTGTCGATGGCCACCAGCAGTCGTGTGGTGAACTCATAACGGCTGCCCATCTGTCCGAAACCAAAGCGACGGCTGGGATACATACGGGTGAGATGACGCTTCTGCGAGAGGATGGAACTGCGGAAAGCACGCAAGGCATTACGGTAATCGATCTTACCCTCAGCAGCTTTCTGGATGAGTTCCACCATCCCTCCTGGCAGACTTCCCCATTGCGTGGTGCTATGGATGATATCCGTAATCTGCTGACCCATGAAGGCATCCTCTTCCCACAAAGAGGTATAGTCGGAAGACGGGGCAGATTCGAGAGTTGAGAGTTCTTCGCTTTGCTTAGGCTCAGGTGGAAGAGAATTGAGAGTTGCCTGCGAGTTTTCAGATGACGATGAAGTGCCGCCTACGCCGGTCGCTTCTTGTTCGCCAGAGGAAGGCATTCCTTCCTGACCTTCGATAGGCACAGCGGTTTCGTTGCTTTCTTCAGAATCAGCTCCGCCGGACAATGCCTCTTCTGCATTCTCTCCCTGCTCGTTTTTCTCTTTAT
The DNA here is from genome assembly GCA_902779315.1 of uncultured Bacteroidales bacterium. GTDB lineage: Bacteria > Bacteroidota > Bacteroidia > Bacteroidales > Bacteroidaceae > Physcousia. The sequence goes on from CACZBC010000001.1 coordinate 127,616, forward strand.
TATTGCTACCACCGCTCCCTTTCGAATCATTGTCTTGCTCTTCAGAGGAATTTTGTGAAGATGCTGCGCTGCCTTCACCTGCTTCGCCATCGGCACATGAATCTCCTTCGCTAGGTGCTGGTCCATCCATGTGGATTCCCATTGCGCTCAGTCGGTTGGCATACCACTCGAAGTGCTGTCCTGTGGGCAAACCGAATTCGTGGGGATGTGTCAGACCTGCCCAAGTCAGATTATAGGCAGGCGCAATGACCATATCACTCGCCATCTTCAGAACTATACCAGGACAACCCAGCGGCTGACGGGAGTAGGGATGCTTCAGCAGAATGCGAATCATCTCCACGCTCAGCAAGGCCCGCAACTGATGGTCGGGCATCGGGTCAATCAGCTCTGGATTGTATTCTATCCGTCCCTGTCCTGAACGCAGAGCGCACAACATATTTGGATTGATGGTCAGCCGGTGCGAACAATAGACGGTGAAGAAGAGCGGTTCGGTCAGAAACCACTGCTCCGTCTCCTGTTGTATGCGTTCGAGAGCACTCATAGCGATTGGATGAACTCAATGATTTGCTTATAGGTCTCAGGTAATTCTTTGTTGATGAGCAAAAGCATCTGCTTGTAGCCCGTACCGTCGATGAGTGACACAAAGTGGGCGTATGCTTCGCGATGGTTCTTGGCCAAATAATCGTGATAGGCTTTCAGGTTTTCGCGAACCAGTGTGCGCTCCATCGTATCAGCTTGGTCGGTCTCGAAGAAACGGCAAAGGGCATCGTTCACCAATGAGAACTGATGCAACTGATACTTGTCCAGCTGTCGTTTTACGCTCTTGAAGTCGGTGAGCAGTTCCTGCGGTGTGACGAGTTCCTTCTGGAACGAGAGGAACAACTTGGCTGCAGCCTGCACACCCACGATGCCTGCAATAATCTTCTGATGTACGGGCATCGGATTGGGAATGTTCTCCATCGCACGTGCCACTTTCTCCCAAGCCCGTCGGTCGGGGTCTTTCTCCAGTCCCTGCTCCTCTTTGGTGTCACCGCTGCGATCAAGCAGTTCGGGATTGGCTTGGATGAAGTTGATGACACGCTCGTCCAATCCCTTGCGCGTTGCCCACAGCAGCCATTCCTCCACAGATGGGCGGAAAGTGTAGATGTTGAAACGCGAAACGAGGGCTGGGTCAAGGTCAGTTAGCTGGTACTCGTCGCCATCGTTGCAGGCCGAGATGATGCGACTGCCCTCTGGCAACATACGCCCTGCCAACTTGCGGTTGAGCACGAGGTCCATCACCGTTTGTAAGATTTCCGGACGTGCGCGGTTCAGCTCATCAAGGAACAACACAATAGGTTGTCCATCGACAGGGAACCAATAAGGTGGCATGAAAGTCGTCTTGCCAGTCGCCTCGTCCTTGTTGGGCAAACCAAGCAGGTCGCCGGGGTCGCTCATCTGTCCCAGGAACAGGGCTACAACGCGCATGCCTTTCGATTCAAAATAGTTAGTCAGAATCTGCGACTTGCCGATACCATGTCGGCCTGCCAGCATGATGTTCTGCCATGAAGGAGTCACCTCCAGGAGGGTCTCCAATTCTTTAGTGTTGATTGCTATTGCCATATCTCTTTGTTATGATGTTATGTTTTCTGTTGTTATTCTATCTCATCAAAAGTCCTGCAGACCTTCTCTTTCATTCCATAGACGATGTCTTTGTATTTCGGCATGAGTTTCATATATCTTGCGATGGCGCTCAGTGTGAGCAATTCAAAAGTGATGGCGAAATCGATATAACTGGAGAACAAATCGTTCTCTTCCGCAAAAGGATAGAAATGGCATTGGTAAGGTGACTTTGCATATGGGCTGCCAGCTTTCAGCATCAGTTGACAACCTTGATATTCAAGGGTAATCGTGCTTGAACCATTTGCACGTATAATGGCATCTTGCAGTCCTTGACTATCCAAATAAGGGCGAAAGACATAATTTATGTATCCTTCGGGGGTATTTACAAAATAACCTGTTATCACTGATCTTTCAAAAGCACGGAAAATCAGGCCTTCCCGATCTTTGTCGGCATGAGTGATTTTCTCCATGAATTCCTTCACTGCGGACATCCATGGTTTCAATGCTGACTTGATGACTGTTTCCACATTAATATAAACATATCTTTTGACAAGTGATTTCACCTTCTCCGCAATCTTGGCGTCATCCCACAACTTGAACTCGATGTCATCTGCGACAGTACCCTCCATACCCGCGATTTTCTGCCCTTTGACATAGTAAAGGAACTCTTCTTCACGTAGATGGCATTCGGCATCCATCTCCATCAGCAGCGTTGCAATATTGAGTGTGTAGAAGCCCGTCTCCTCCATTCGCATCGGACAGTTGTCGTCGAACCTCGTACAGGGAGTAATCTCATAGCGGCCAAAAGGCACATCCTTGGCGGCATAGCGCTTAATGATCATCGTGGCTTCACCATAGGTAAATGTGAAGGTGTCGAGGTCGGTGAAATGCCTGCGTTCACAAACTGAATGCTCTCTCGTTGCAGTGAATTCGTTGAGATTGCCTCCGTATTGCAGCAAGGCATCACGAAGCCCGACTTCCGAAAAACAGAATTTGCCACCCCTCCACTCTGCCAGAGGGTTCTTCGTGGTATAGTGAGACTCTGCTAATTCGCAAAAGCCATCAAAATTGGGCGTTTGGCAAAAGGGCTTGAACACGTCCTTGCGGATTTCTTCGATGGGGGTGTGATTGGCAATCCGCCGTTTGAGTTTGCCTTCCCACGACTTGCGGCGCTTCTGCAATTTCTTGTCCCAGTATTTCTTAAATTCGTTTGCCTTCATACTATTACCTTCTTGTGAAAATTATAATTTTTGTTCAATGAAATCAATTGAGAGGGAAGGTTTTGAATCCCTCGGAGAATAACTACTCAGAAAATCTTGTACAGACCACGACCAGGGCCGATGATTTTTCACCCATTCGTCAAAATCGGTCGTAACCGGGTCAGCGGCATATATGGTATGGCAGTCTGCATCCAACCATCTCTCTCTTACTTCATCTTGATATGTCCCTGTCAAATATGTTCTTGTCAATTGTCCATTAACCATACTAAGACCTTGGAGCACATTTTTCACCACGAAGCTGAAGGACGTTTCTCCGACCACCTTTATCGTAGAAATAGAGAAATCCGAATCCGAACAGGCCTTAGGCTTATGATTGATGAATCGCTCTGCATTCCACCGCAAGAACTTCATCATCTTGCCAACAGGCGTTCCCTTATGTTGAGCAGCCAAGGAGTCCAGAAATTCTACATTCTCGCGATAATTCTCGTTCTTTTGCAGCATCAGTCCGTCGTAGATGTGCATGACCTTTATCACCACCTCGTCGGTCTTTCTGGTGATTTCCGGCATCTTCTGCAGAAAATAGGCAAGGGCACGCAAGGGAGTATTCTTCAACTCCCCATAAAAGCAGCACATAGAATAATGTGCATTCGGATAAAATGCGACATCCCAAGCGTTATATTTTGCCAGATAACCTAGGTATTCTATGTAACAATCTGAACTCTTTTCATATGGTTTCCACATCTTCACTTCTTGCAAACCTTGTTTGTTGAAGTATGGTTGCAGCACATTTTGGGTATAGTGCGGAAAATCACTGCGCAGGGAATAAGCATCAAATTTCTCTATTGGGTTCTGCAGTTCTTGTTCCGTGATATTATGAAAATACTTTGTGATGGCCTGCTTCCAAGGTCGGAGCACTTGTTCGATGATCTTCTCAACGGGGTAGTCCTTGCTGACGTATTCCGCGATCTTCTTCTCCAGTTTCTTCTCATCCCAAAGTTCGAAGCTTATATCGTCGGTGAGGGCAGCATCCATCGTCC
>CACZBC010000002.1 GCA_902779315.1 uncultured Bacteroidales bacterium
AGATAACTAACGAACAAATCATCGCCTCGGCCCGACGCCAAAGGCAGAAGGTAGAAAGTAAGATGACGATTCCTCCCTTCAAGAGGACAAGCCCTTCCCATTGGGGAGGATGGGTAGGGGCAATAGCAGCAAGCCTTGTCAGCTTCTTTGCAGGCTATGCCCTTCATGCCAACATGCCAGAGCAAGCGCCTCAACCTGTGGCACAGGTCGTCGAGGTGCGGCACGACACCATCATGCAAGTGCAGACCGTCCGCGACACTATCTACCAGACTCGCGTCGTCACGAAGTACGAACCCATACTGGCAAAAGCAGAAGCCTCGCCCTCACCAGAGCAAGAAGAAGCCGACACCCCGCCCGAGCAGAGAGCTTGCTCCATGCTCTGCGACGACATTCCCTACGAGCTGCTGGCGCAAGGGAGATGAGTCTTTATATTATAATAGGAATAAAAAGCAGAAAAAAGTTGTCGTTTCCGTAGAAAAACGTCGCTCTGGATTGTCTTTATTATAGAAACGGCCTCCAACGGAAGGCAAAACGAAGCAACATTCTATGACTGACAAGACGATACTTCACGGGCTTTTCCTCCGTCACTACAACGAGATGTTACATCTGGCCAGAACGCTCCTGTACGACGACATGGAAGCCGAGGACACAGTTCAGGACGTGTTCCTGAGGCTCGGGCAGAGCGACATCCTGCCTGCCCAGGACAAGATGAGAGCCTACCTGCTCACGGCGGTACGCCACGAATGCATCAACCGCATCAGGCAGATGTCGTTCGCCGACCAGTTCCGCAAGCTCTATCCCATCGAGTTTAGTGACGACTGGCAGCTCGACGAGCAGCGGATGCAGACGCTCGATGCCATTCGCGACTACACAGAGACTCATCTCACCGAGCCGCACCTCAGCATCTTCCGCCTGCGCTTTGAGCAAGACCTCAAGCTGAAGGACATTGCCGACAGGCTCGACATGAACATCAAGACCGTCTTCAAGTATCTCAGCCAGTCCATAGCGTGCATTCAGAAACAATTCAGAGTCTAACCTAAAAAAACGACAAAAGCTATGAAAACGTCAGAGGAAAACATCAAGCGACTCCTGGAGATGCTCGACAATCCGTCGGCTTACTCCGAGCAGGAAATCAGCGACATCATCAATCGTGACGACGAAACCCGCGAGGCATACCGACTTATGGTGGCTGCTAAGCAAGGCTATCGCAGAAAGAACACGTCGGAAGAAGCCGATGCCGAAGCCGCCTGGCAGCGACTGAGCAACAGACTGGATGTCCGGGCAGACAAGCCTTCCTCCTCCGGCATTCTCTATAAGATAGCCGCATCGTTCATCGTCATCCTCATGCTCTCGGGCATCGCACTTGCCGCCTACCATACCATTTCATCAAGGAAGACGGCTGAGGAAATAGCGGACAGTCTGGCAATTGCCAATGAGAAGCTCATCAGAATATCAAAGGACGGGGAAGTCTTTCTTGTGACCTGGACACGAGGCACGTGGGTGGTGAATGCCTTCGGGGACTCCTTTAGAGAAGATGCTCTGGTACGACATTCCCCCTTCTTGAGTCCAAACGGGGTCAAGATAAAGATTGACGGCACAGAGCACGACATCCATGAACTGCTCGACAAACCAGCCTCCATCGTGAAGAAGGTAGAGCTAGACATGAGTACGAGGACTATCAACCTCGTCACCAAGCCCGTGCAGATACCCGCCGATGTGAAGGGCAACGTCAATCCCGAACTGACCATCCTGCTGACGGGCACTGTGCCCAAGGGAGCCTACCAGCCTGTCACCATCTGGAAGAGCAAGGGCATCAAGGAGAGCTATGACTGGCACGACTACATCTACACCTCATGGACAGGTCAATGGGAGAACATCCGCATCCATCTGAAGGAGGCTGTCAACCGCAAAGACCATCGCGTCCGCATCAATGTCTGCAAGGGCACTCCACAAAAACACATCGACCGCATTAAGAGCATCATGCAGGAATGCGGCGTGACGAACTACGAAATCGTGAAGCAGTAAACAATAAAGAAGTTAATAAATTGGTGCGCCATCAGGCTCCTGCGTCGTGAGATGCGGGAGCTTTTTTTGTATTATGCTCTGTGCATCAAAGGTGTTCAAGGCAGTGCGCTACAAGGATGGACAACAAGAAGGTAAAACCTGCATCATGTAATCCTGTTGAAGTACATAAGTTTGTTGACCACAAATGTGTGTATCAGCGTACTTTTTTTGTGCTTTTTTGGACTTTTATTCGTAAACCGCAATGAGAATGTCGTAAATTCGCACCAAAAATCGGGCGTGCTTTTTTGCGTGCTTTTGAGGGAAAAAATTTGCAGAAGTGAAAAAAATGTTGTACCTTTGTAGTGCTCTTAGAAAAGGAAAACACTACTAACCTTAAAAACAAAAAAAACCATGAAAAACCAACAAGAATTTATCTCTAAGTCGTCCGAGGTGATGACCGAGATGCAGGACGTCATCTACCAGGTAGAGGCGTTCCTTAGTGAGAATTATCAATTTCGTCGTAACCTCTTGAATGGCAAGACGGAAATGACTTTGGTCAGTTCCAACAAGGAGGCTGAACCTGAGTGGCAACCTGTTACGGCAGAGGTGCTTAACTCCATCGTTCGACAAGCCAAGAAAGCGGGAATCGGGGGCAAGAAATCTCCGAGACAGGAGATTGAAGAATACGTTTGCTCCAATGACATTCCTGCCTTCAATCCTATTCGCGATTATCTGGATTCGCTTCCAGAGTGGGATGGCAAGAACCATGTTGCAGAACTCTTTAGCCGTCTTCCTGGCATCACAACTGAGCAACTCTCTTGGTGTTCTGTCTGGCTGAGGTCGGTCGTAGCCCATTGGATGGGGATGGACCCTCTTCACGGCAACGAGTGTGTGCCTGTCCTGATTGGACCTCAAGGTTGTGGAAAGAGTACTTTCGCAGTAAGGCTTTTGCCTGAACATCTGCGTCAGTACTACCTCGACCATATCAACTTCGGCAACAAGTTCGATTGCGATATGGCGCTCACCCACAATCTGCTTGTCAACATCGATGAGTTCGCCAATATGGGACCTTCGCAACAGGGGAAACTGAAGCAAACACTCTCGAAAGTGAAAGTCAACGGTCGTCCCATCTTCGGTAAGTCGCAAGAGGACAGAATCCGTTATGCAAGTTTCCTTGCTACGACCAACGACCCTCATCCTCTCTGCGATACGACAGGAAGTCGTCGTTATCTGTGTCTGCGAATCAAGAAAGGCTCGCTCATCGACAACTTCACGCCCATCAATCATGCCCAACTTTATGCTCAGATGAAGCACGAAATTTGCGATGAAATGGCGCCTTTTTGGTTCAGTAACGATGAAATGGCTCGCATTCAGACCGCCAATCTTCCTTTCCTCAGAACGGATGATATTGAAGGACTGTTGCACCAGTGTTTCCGTCTTCCTGAAGAGGATGAAGAAGGTGTTTGGCTCACTTGCAAGCAAGTTAGCGAGGCTCTGCAGAAGGTTTATCCCTCGATGAAACGTGGCAATTCCACCAACATCCGAATCGGCCAGACCTTGAAGTATCTGGGGTGCGAGATGAAACACACAAAGATTGGGGCAGCATATAAGTTGATAGAAATTGCGGCCTAAATAAAAAACACTCATCACTCGTCACCTATGCCACTTAAATTGCTGAATCACAGCAGGATACATGGGTGATGAGTTGGTGATGAGTCAAAACCACTCGTCACCCCTATTATGAACTAATAATCAATGGGTTAGATGTAAAAGGTGATGAGTGACGAGTGTTTTTGATTTCAATTGCGTTCAACAAAACATGCCACAGTTAAATCGCAAACTTAACACGTGAAGTTTGCAATCGTAACACGTTAAGTTGGCCAACTTAACGTGCCGTTCCTTCAGCAGGACGTATTGTCTGGGAACTTTCTTGAGGCGTTCCTGCATTTGGTAGCGGCGGCTTTTGGAGGTTAAGACCTCGATGCTTCGGGGTGGATAGATGTCTATGAGGTCGGGGAACTGAGCCTCTCTAGAGGTGGGTTGGAGGCGGAGCGAGACTCGGAAGGTGGTCTTGTTGTCCATCCACTCGCGCCGTTTCTTCTTCACATCGCTCCACGAGGCGAAATGCCTTTGCATCTTGTATTGGAACTCCTGGGGCTGACCTTCCTCCGTATAGGCGGCACGCAGCAGGATGGTCCAGTCCTTTAGCTGGAGCTTTATAAACCTACCTAACGCCCAGAGGGCAAAGCTGTTGCAGAACTCGTGCTTCACGCAATCCAAACCGCTGTGGCGCTCTGCCTCCAAGACCATGCAGCGGGCTGTGTCGAGGTTCAGATAGCCACGGTCCAACTCGTACTTGGTTGACCAGAAGACAAGCTGCACGACGTTGGGATTGGGATGCTCGAACTCCCCGTTTACGGCAAAACGATGCTGCTTGAGGAAGTGCTTGTCCAGGGAGCTGATGAGGTTCTGGTAGAGCATCTCGTCGAGGTGCTTCCAACGCACATAGGCGCTGTCGGGCTGGCTTACGAAGGCAGTATCGGTGCCGAAGACTGTGTTTCGTTCGGGTGCCACCTGAAAGACGCTGTCCTGCCTCATCTGCGCCGTTGAGGGCGAGAACAGCAAGCCTCGGCTCTGGAATCTATAGGCTGTCAGAGAGTCCGTAACGGTTCGAAGGGAGCCACGCTGGAGGTCGGAACCTGTGTCTTGGAAGAAGAAATCATACTGGCGAAAGCACGGTTCCTGCTGATAGTTCTCTTCCCGTCTTTGGATGAAAAGTTTCAGCTTCTCTCTTATCCATGCAGGCTCTTCGGCCTTAATCAGAACCTCGTGCAAGGTGCGTACACGGGCTATCTGAAAGGTGGTGTCTTCTTCTTGCGCTACAACCCAAAGAGGGCACAGAAGCAGGAGGCAAAGGGTTAGTCGTCTCATTGTGTATGTTCTAATTCACAAATCCGACTGCAAAAGTAGGAATATTTCCGCAACCTTCGTCGCCTGCCTCGTTAAATAATCATAATGGAATGTTAAGAGTAAACAAGTAGTTTTTATGGACGTTAAAACAAAACGTGAATCGTTAATTATGCACTATGCGCTATGAACTATGCACTATGGACTATGAACTGGCCCCCAGGTCCTTGTCGATGAACTGGATGAGGCGCTGGACGGCTACCTCCTCGGGGATGTTCTTCTCAATGCATTCCTTATTCTTATATAATGAGACCTTGCCTCTTGCAGCCCCCACATAGCCATAATCGGCATCTGCCATCTCGCCCGGGCCGTTGACGATGCAGCCCATGATGCCTATCTTGAGCGTCTTGTAGCGAGGGTCAGTCTTGGCTTTCTCCTCAACAGCAGTCTTGATGCGACGAATGGTGTCCTGCAGGTCGTAGAGCGTGCGTCCGCAGCCCGGGCAGGAGATGTATTCCGTCTTGTGCATCTGTACGCGAGCCGCTTGCAGGATGCTTTGCGCCACAGGAATCTCGCATTCCGGCTCTTCGCTGAGCGACACTCTGATGGTATCTCCAATGCCGTCGATAAGCAAGGCACCGATGCCCACAGCGCTCTTCAGCCTGCCGTCCTCGCCCTCGCCAGCTTCCGTCACGCCCAGGTGCAAGGGGTAGTCCATGCCTTCTTTCTCCATCTCTTTGCAGAGCAAACGGACGCTCTGCACCATGACGACTGTGTTCGAGGCCTTGATGCTGACCACGACATCGCGGAACTGCTCACGCTCGGCAATGCGGAGGAACTCCATGCACGACTCGACGATGCCCTCGGGCGTGTCGCCATAGCGCGACATGATGCGGTCGGAAAGCGAGCCGTGGTTCACACCAATGCGGATGGCTGTGCCGTGCTCCCTACATATATTAAGGAAGCGGCAGAAGCGTTCGTCCAGTCTTTGCAACTCTTGCCTGTACTCCTCGTCTGTGTATTCCAACGTCTTGAACTGGCGGGCAGGATCGACATAGTTGCCAGGGTTGATGCGCACCTTTTCCACAATCGTGGCAGCCACATCGGCCACATTGGGATTGAAGTGAACGTCGGCACAGAGCGGCACGTCGCCATAGCCGCGTGCCGTCAGTCCGGCCTTGATGTTGCGCAGGTTCTCAGCTTCGCGCGTACCTTGCGTGGTTAGGCGAACCAGCTGTCCGCCAGCCTCTATGATGCGTATGGCTTGCTCGATGCAACCCTCCGTGTCGAGCGTGGAACAGGTCGTCATGCTCTGCACAGCCACGCGGTTCTCGCCACCGATGCGCAGCTTGCCTATCTTCACTTCGTGCGTCTTTCTTCTCATAATAGTCCTATATTTAAGAACAACGGATTAAATGCTTTTCTTGATTATTCCAGTGCTCGGTTGGTATGCGAGCCGGAAGGCTCTTGATGCTGCTCTGCAAAGGTACGGCAAAAATCCGAGACCACAAACACAAATACAAAAAAACTCACATGCGAGCCATGAGTTAGTATGTCACCCACCGCCTTTGCCTGCTGAATCTGTCAATATGTCCTTCGGATACGATTGAAGTTTCAGAAAAATTTTGTAACTTTGCAAGCAGATAAAAGCCTTGGGCTGGTGAGTAAGGCGCGAAACATTAAGTTCTAAACAAAAAAGGAGAGCGAGAAAAAGGATGAAAAAGTATTTCTTGGCATTTGTCCTTCCCTGCCTGGGAATGTTGGGCGGTAATACGTCCGTCACTTGTGCGGCAAAGCAGCAGACGGAGGAGCTGTACTCAAGGTTTCAGACAGCCCGGTGCGACCAACGCGTGGCCGTTTACTGGTATTGGATGTCGGACAATATATCTGTAGAGGGAGTGGAGCGCGATCTGGAGGCAATGAAGAAGGCAGGCATCGACCGTGCTTTCATCGGAAACATCTGGGAAGGCAGCATCAAGCCTGGAGGCATCAAGGTTCTTACGCCCGAATGGTGGGATGTCCTGCATGCAGCCCTGAAGAAGGCAACACAACTGGACATTCAGATAGGTCTCTTTAACTGTCCGGGGTGGAGCCAGAGTGGAGGTCCGTGGATAGAGCCTCGGCAGTCTATGCGTTATCTCGCGCAGCAGCATGTCGGCGTAGAAGGGAATGGCCAGCTTCAGCATATCGCCTTGCCGGTGGTAGAGGAGGATGCCCAGGATGTACGCATCGTGGCTGTTCCGGCCTTTGCCCATAAGTCGGTCACCTGCCAGATGGAGAAGGAGGCAGGGGTAAGTGTGACGAAGGAGATTCATCTGGAAGAACCGATGTGGCTGCGCAGCGTCCTCTTTGAGACACCAGCCTATCTGCTTGTGGATGTCGGGCTGGAGGCAAAGGTGGACGGGAAATACCGGATGTTGCGGACGGAACACCTTGACCGCACGAACCACAATCTGAATGTAGGCTTTCATCCGCTGGCTCCCATCAGTCTGAGCATTCCCGATGTCTGTGCCCAGGATTTCCGTCTGACGCTGCATGGCGGTGGGCAACCCACGAAGTTGACTGTCACGTTGAGCGAACAGCCATTGGTGGAACGATATGAAGAGAAAACCCTGGGCAAGATGTTCCAGAGTCCGCTGCCCATGTGGGATGAGTATATGTGGCCCACAAGGCCCGAACCTCTGCAGGCCGGGACAGTGGTACAGCCTTCGCAGGTCATAGACCTGACGGGGCTGATGAATGAGGATGGAGTGCTCACTTGGAAGGTCCCTGACGGGAAGTGGACGATATACCGTACTGCCATGCTTACCACAGGAGTCACCAACGGACCGGCCTCGCCCGAGGCTACCGGGCTGGAGGTTGATAAGATGAGCCGCAAACATGTGGCCAGCCACTTTGATTCCTTTATGGGCGAGGTCCTCAGGCGTATCCCTGCCAAGGACAGGAGATGCCTGGTTGCAACCGTGGAGGACAGCTACGAGATGGGCGGCCAGAACTGGACGGACGATATGATACCCGTGTTCCGTCGCACCTATGGCTACGACCCCGTTCCCTGGCTGCCCGTCATGTTTGGACAAGTGGTTGGCTCGCAGGATCAGAGCGAACGTTTCCTGTGGGACTTGCGCCGTCTCGTTGCCGACCGAGTGGCTTACGACTATGTAGGCGGATTGCGTAAGGTCAGCAACCGGCATGGACTGACAACCTGGCTTGAGTGCTACGGTCATTGGGGATTCCCTGGTGAGTTCCTGATGTATGGCGGACAGAGCGACGAGGTGGCGGGCGAGTTCTGGAGCGAAGGCTCGTTGGGCGATATTGAAAACCGCGCCGCCAGCAGTTGTGCCCATATCTATGGCAAACAGAAGGTCTGGGCCGAGAGCTGTACGGCAGGCGGACCGGCCTTCCATCGTTATCCCGCCTTGATGAAACAGCGTACAGACCGCTTTTTCTGCGAGGGTATCAATGCCACCCTGCTGCACGTCTATATCCAACAGCCGGACAGTATCACCTTCCCTGGTATCAGCGCTTGGTTCGGCAATGAGTTCAACCGTAAGAATATCTGGTTTCAGCAGATGGATATCTTTACGGACTATCTTCGCCGCTGCAACATGATGCTTCAGCAGGGCAGCTATGTAGCCGATGTGGCCTATTTCATCGGAGAAGATGCACCTAAAATGACGGGTGAATGCAAACCGGAGATACCCCGTGGCTATAGCTTTGACTATATCAATGCCGAGGTGCTGAAGCGGTGCTCTGTGCGGGGTGGCTGCCTTTCTCTGCCCAGCGGTATGCAGTACCGCGTGCTTGTCCTTCCGCAGCAAAAGACCATGAGGCCGGAGGTGCTGACAGTTATAGAAAGACTGGTGCGGCAGGGCCTTAATGTCCTTGGTCCGCAGGCCGTTACCTCCCCCAGCATGCAGGACTATCCGATGTGCGACCAGAAGGTGAGTCGTCTGGCAGACATGATGTGGAAATCCGGAAGCTATGGTAAAGGGCATGTGTGGGCTGACGGAACAGAGCTGCAGACCATACTCAACACGTTGGGCGTCAGACCTGACTGCTATGCTCAGCAGTCGGTTCCGTACGCTTTCATCCATCGTCGGCTGAAGGGGGCTGACGTTTACTTTGTCAGCAATCAGAGCGACCAGTCTCAGCGCTTCGATATAACATTCCGTGTCCAAGGAAGAAGCCCCGAGACCTGGGATCCGCTTACGGGCGAGAAACGCCTGCTGCCCCAGTACAGGCAGCAGGACGGGCTGACTGTCGTACCCATGTATCTGGAAGCTAATCAGAGTATCTTTGTCGTCTTCGATGCTCTCGCTTCAGGGCAGCCTGTCCCCCAGACATTAAACTATCCTGAGCCAACGGTGCTGGCCCGTATAGACAGCCCCTGGACTGTTACCTTTCAGTCCGCTATGCGAGGCCCTGCTGAACCTCAGACCTTTGCCGAGCTTACGGACTGGAGCAGAAACCAGAATGACTCTGTCAAGTATTATGCCGGTATGGCTGCATATACCAATACGCTGAACATAGGTGAACTGCCTTCCGGTCCGGTATATCTTGACTTGGGACGTGTTATGGTCATGGCCCGTGTATATGTGAACGGACAATATGCCGGAGGCGTGTGGACCAGCCCTTACCGTGTTCCTGTAACGCAGTTCCTAAAGGCAGGGCGGAATGACATCCGGGTAGAGGTGGTAAATAACTGGCGCAACCGTCTCATCGGAGATGCCCGTTTGCCCGAGTCGGAGCGAAAGACGTACGCCACGGTAAACCCCTACGATGCCGGCTCGGAACTTCAGGAGTCGGGACTCCTCGGCCCTGTCTGCCTGGTGAAGTTATAAAGTGCAATTCGTGGCTAAGAGCTCTTCGTCGTTCAGTTCGTTTTGAAGTTGTACTTCACTTCCTTCAGTTCCTCGTTGGCCTTGACAATCTTGTCCTTAAGGCCCAATTTGTAATCGCGGAGCTTTTGGGCAAGTTCTGCGTCGCTCAAGGCAAGCATTTCTGCAGCGAGGATGGCGGCATTCTGTGCGCCATTGACGCCAACTGTGGCGACAGGTATGCCAGGAGGCATCTGTATGATGCTGAGCATGGCGTCAAGGCCGTCGAGCATTCCCTTGATGGGCACGCCGATGACGGGCAAAGTCGTGCTTGCTGCTACAACGCCAGGCAGAGCTGCAGCCATGCCTGCTCCTGCAATGATGACCTTCAGTCCTCGCTCTTCAGCCGAGCGTGCGAAGGCTTCCACTTCCTGAGGTGTACGATGAGCAGAGAAAGCGTTCATCTCGAAAAAAATGCCCATTTCATCGAGAAACTTGGCTGCTTTCTCCATGACGGGCAGGTCGCTTGTACTGCCCATAATGATGCTTACGATAGGTTTCATATTCTTTTACATTAGTATTGTTCCGACGATGCCGCAGACGATGCCGATGAGGGTGCCGCCCAGGACTTGACCGAGGGTGTGCTGGCGGAGTACCATGCGGCTGGTCATGACGCAGCCAGCAACAAAAATTGCCAGCGAGAGCCACCAGATGGGGTTGAAGCCGAAGATGGCTGAATAGGCTATCAGAGCGCCAATGACGCCACCAGCTCCAGCCGAGTGCATGCTGACTTTCCACCATATATTAATGATAATGCACGTGCATTGTATGAGGAGCGAGATGCCTACGATGGCCATGAGGAAGTGGGGCATGTGGGTGGCGGCGAAAATGTGCATGAGGCACAGATAGCAACAGATGTTGATGATGTAGGGAATGGCTCGCTTGTGGCGCTTGCGCAACTCGAATGAGCTCCATCCGTGAAGTTTCCGATAGATGTAGATGCCCAATGTGGGCAGACAGAAGGTGAAACCATAGACAAGCGCAAGAATCCACAACTTGAATGTCCATGGGAAGAGACTCAAGTAGGTGAAACTCAACAGGATGAATGTTCCGACAGTAGGGTAGTACGATGGTCGGAAGACTGTGGAGAGGATGCGTGCTATGAGAATCGTCTGTTTCATTTTCTCATTCTTGCAACAGGTATGCCCATCTGTTCCCTGTATTTGGCGACTGTGCGTCGGGCGATGTTGAAGCCGTCGGCCTGAAGGAGTTGCGTGAGCCGTTCGTCGCTGAGTGGCTGGCGTTTGTCTTCCTGCTCGATGTGTCCTCGCAGGGCGGCCATTATCTGTCGTGCTGTGACATCTGTGCCCTCGTCGTTCTGGGTGGCTTTGTGCGTGAAGAACCACTTCAGGGGATAGGTGCCAAAGGTGGTCTCTACGTATTTGCTGTTGGCGACTCGGCTGATTGTGCTGATGTCGTAGCCCGTCTGTTCTGCTACATCCTCGAGCTTCATGGGGTGCAGCAATGTCTCGTCGCCCGTTTGGAAGAAGGGTTTCTGCAGCTTGACGATGGCCTGCATGGTGCGCATCATTGTCTCTGAGCGTTGATGCAGGGCGTTGATGAACATCTGTCCGCGTTCCACATACTGGCGGATGAAGGCATCCTGGCCATTGGCATCCTGACTGATGATGAGCGAGGGCTGGTTGCCGTTGCTCAGAGTGACAGTAATGGTGCCGTTCTCGTCCGTATCGACCAGAAAGTCGGGTTGTATGGTCTGTGCACGGTCTGCGCTCTTGGCTCCAAGCGTTCCTCCAGGACGCGGATTGAGTTTCAGTATCTCGCGTTGCAGCTGTTCCACCTGTGCCTGGTTGATGTGCAGACGAGGTCCCAGCCGATGCCAGCGCTTGTGGATGAAGTCGTCGAAGTATTTGTCCAGCACTTTGATGAGCAGTTCGCGATGCGGGTTGTTCTCGTCGCGACGGACCTGTATGAGGAGGCATTCCTGCAGGGAGCGTGCTCCGATGCCTGGCGGGTCGAACTGTTGCAGAATCTGGAGGACGCGTTCCAGTTCCTCAGGAGTTGTGTTGATGTCCTGATAGATCTCTGCTTCGTCGGCCAGGATGGTGAGTGACCTCTTCAGCAGTCCGTCTTCGTCGAGCGAGCCGATGAGGTACTCCATGAGTTCCTTCTCGTGGTCCGTCAGTTCGAAGTCGGCCATCTGTTCGCGGAGGCGGTCAGTCAGGGAGAGCGTGTCGTCGTATGCCATGAACTCGGCAGCATTGTTGCTGTGGCTGGCACCCGTCAGGAAGTCGGGGATGTCGTCCTCGCTGCGATAGTCGAACGAGGCATCGTCCAAGTCAGTTTGTCCGTAGTCCGTAGTCTG
Source organism: uncultured Bacteroidales bacterium (assembly GCA_902779315.1). Lineage (GTDB taxonomy): Bacteria > Bacteroidota > Bacteroidia > Bacteroidales > Bacteroidaceae > Physcousia. The sequence continues at coordinate 12,112 of CACZBC010000002.1, forward strand.
TTGTCCGTTGTCTTCCTCTTTCTTTTCCAGCCAAGGGTTCTCCATGCATTCCAGTTCCACGCGGTGCTGCAGAGCCTCGACAGGCATTTCCATCAGCCTGACGAGCAGAACCTGCTGGGGCAACAGTTGCTGCACCTGCACCTGTCCTTGCGTCTGTTCCTGAATCTGTACGTTCCCTTGACTCATGGCGTATTGGTGTGCGCTTTGTTATGCGTCAGCGAAGATTTTCCCGTCGTCCAGCATCACTTGGAGTTTGGCGTACTCGCAGTGGAAGTCGTTCCTGAGGCGGTCGAGGTAGCGCTTTGCCTCCCATTTGCACATGGGCAGGTCGTGGAGCAGGCAGTTTCCGCATGTCTCCGGCTCTGTGGCTGGCACTTTCTCCTGGGTGAGCATCCACTCCAGGCATTGGATGGTCAGCTCGCGCATGTCCTGTACGGAATAGTCTCCCGTCATCACGATGTACATGCCCGTCAGGCATCCCATGGGGCCCACGTACACGACATCGTCCTTCACCCGCGAGTTGCGGAACCAGGTTGCCATCAGGTGCTCTATGCTGTGGATGGCGGCGGGTGCCACAGCAGGCTCCTTGTTGGGCTCTGTGATGCGCAGGTCGAATGTGGTGAAGCCTTTGTCCTGTCTCGACACGTAGATGCCAGGTTTCAGTCTCGTGTGGTCGATGGTAAAACTCTGTATAACTTCCATATTGCCCTATTATCTTCCTTTTGTGTGCAAAATTACGAAAATAATCTGAAGTCACAAAACAAAATGCGAAAATAAACACGCAAAAAAAAACACGCCTCAACCCTGAGGAGTCAACCACTCCAGAGAAAGAAGACAACTCCACCCAGGTGGGCAAGTCAACCTTTTCCAGGAAAAGACATTGTATTGAATATTTTGTGTTACAGTATTACAGATTACAGTTTTCTCAGGAGCACTGAAATCTGGGAACACAAAATTTTATAATATAATATATTATAAGTATATACTTATAAGTATTGTACCATATATTTCTTGTTATTCAATTGTCAAATTGTCCACATCAACTAAAATGTACCCCCCTCACAAAAAACTGTAATATGTAATACCGTAACACTGTAACAGCCCCCATTACCAGTTTTTGAGAGCGTGCTTTTTTGCGTGCTTTTTTTAAGGAAATATTTGCGTGCGCGCACGGAATGTCGTACCTTTGTACTGGATTTAGAACTGAAGCTTTGGGATTCAAAACGCAGGCAAGGTAAATCGCAATCGTAACACGTTAAGTTGGCCAACGACACGTGTTAAAGTGAGCAACATCACTGGTGATACTCTGAAAGGCGAAACGGGTGGGATTGCCCTATTTCCCAACCGGCTTGAGGCCCATTTCCGAGGCTTTCCCCAACATGAACAGGAAGGCGGCATCGTGGTCGTTGGGGATCAGTGAGTCCCAAATGGCGTCCTTGACGGCTTGCTTGAGCAGTCCGATTTCGCGGCAGGGCTGCAGTCCGAAGGTTTCCATGATTTCCTCGCCTGTGATGGGGTTGTGCCAGGTGCGGTAGTTGTCGCGAGCCTGCAGGTCGACAAGCTTCTCGCGAACGAGTTGGAAGTTCTGGAGGAAGCGCTGCTTCTTCTCGCGGTTCTTGCTGGTGATGTCAGCTTCGCAGAGGCGCATCAGGTCGTCGATGTCCTCGCCAGCCTCGAAGAGCAAGCGGCGGACAGCGCTGTCGGTCACCTCCTCGTCGGCAATGGCGATGGGACGCATGTGGAGCCCCACGAGCTTCTCGACGTACGTCATGCGTTCGTCCATCGGCAGCTTCATCCTGCGGAACAGAGGCGCCACCATCTTCTGCCCGATGTAGTTGTGGTTGTGGAACGTCCAGCCAGCCTGGTTGTCCCAGCGTTTGCTGCGAGGCTTGCCGATGTCGTGCAGCAGGGCTGCCCAGCGAAGCCAGAGATCCCCTCTAACTCCCCCTAAAGGGGGAGAACTATTGACAGTCTCGTTTTCTCCCCCTTCAGGGGGAGCCAGAGGGGGTCTGCTTATATTATCTAGCACCTCGAGTGTGTGGTAGAAATTGTCCTTGTGGGCGCGTCCATTCCTCGACTCAACCCCTTCCAGGGCTGCCACTTCCGGCAGGATGATGGGCAACAGTCCGCTTCGACTCAACTCGATGAAGCCGATGCTGGGCACGGGTGCCATCATGATTTTGTTTAACTCGTCGATGATGCGCTCCTGCGAGATAATCTTGATGCGCTCGGCATTGCGGCAAAGGGCTTCTGCCGTCTCTTCCTCTATCTGGAAGCGCAGTTGCGTGGCGAAACGGATGCAGCGCATCATGCGCAGGGGGTCGTCGCTGAACGTGATGTCAGGGTCGAGTGGAGTGGCGATGATGCCGTCCTCCAGGTCGAGCAAGCCGTCGAACAGGTCGATAAGCTCGCCGTAGCGTTCTTTGTTGAGGCAGACGGCAAGGGCATTGATGGTGAAGTCGCGACGATGCAAGTCGTCGTCGAGTGTGCCGTCCTCCACGATGGGCTTGCGGCTGTCCCTCTGATAGCTCTCGCGACGGGCACCAACGAACTCAATCTCCTGGTCCCGCCATTTCAGTTGCGCTGTGCCAAAATTGCGGAAGATGCTGACGTGAGCGCCTCTGCCAAGCTCCTTCGAAAGCGCCTTTGCCAGCCTTATGCCAGGCCCTTCGTCGTGTTTCTCTTGACGAGTATCTACCACTACACAATCAATATCCTTCGAAGGCCGTTCCAAGATGATGTCGCGCACATAGCCGCCAACGACATAGCATTCCAGCCCCATCGCATCGGCAGTCTCTCCGATACGATGCAGGAGTGGGGTGTCGATGAGGCTGAGCGAATCCGTCTGGCGAGTGCGCTGCCTGAAGTTATCGTATTCCTGTATGGCCTCCTGTATGGTCATTTTAACCTTTTAATCTAACCTTTCACTTTCTCTTCAGGTCTTCCTGCAGCTTGCGCTCGAAGAACTGTCTCTTTACGTCGAGCCGTTCCCATTCCTCTCCTGTGACGAGTTTCAGGCTGTCGGCAGCGGCATTCATCTCGATGCTGTCGAGCAGCAAGATGGCTTGGCGGCGAGCCTCGATGGCTGTGGGGCAGTTGCGTCGAAGCGAGAAAATGGTGTCGCGTGCCTCGTTATAGAGGTGATGATGCAGGGCATAGCGGGCATCCCTCAACATCAGGGCAGCACGCTGTTCAGGCGTCTCCTTAGTGCAACTCGCAAGCGAGATGGCGACTATGATTGGAAAAAGGTACTTTTTCATAAGCCGAAGAGGGGTAGGATGAAGTTGCGGACATCGTTGCTCAGGGCAAGCACCATGAGTGCGATGATGATGAAAATGCCTATTTTTTCTATCCATTCCATCGCTTTGTCCGAGGGCTGACGGCCTGTAATGCCTTCGTAGAAGAGGAGCACGATGTGGCCGCCATCAAGACCAGGAATGGGCAGGATGTTCATGACGGCCAGGATGATGCTGATAAAGGCTGTGAGCATCCAGAACTGCTGCCAATTCCATGCGGATGGGAAGATGTTGCCAATGGTAATGAACGAGCCGACGCTCTTTGCTCCTTCGGCGCTTGCAACGTATTTCAGGTCGTTGACATAGCTCTTGAGCACACGCCAGCCGTAGCTCAAGCCAGCTGGGAAGCAGTTGGCTAGATTGTAGCTCAGGTGGACTGTCTTGTAATCAGGGATGTGTCGTGTGACGCCCATCATGTATTTCTCGTCGAGCTGCAGGCTGACAGTATCCATGCGTGTTCCATCTGCTGAGGCAAAGACAGCGTCGAGCGTGCGCCATTTGATGCTGTCCTGGGCCGTACAATCTGGCGAGGAGAGCACGTCTTCGCGACGAAGCGTCACTTCGTGGTCGAAATCTGCCCAAGTCTTGATGTCTTTTCCGTTGACTGCCATCAGTCGCATGCCTTTCTCGATGCCTGCTTTGTCCGCTACAGAGCCAGGAACAACAGAGTCGATGTATGCTTCAGCCAAAAGTTGAAGGAATTGTGGCTGCGACTGCATCATCTTCAGCATGGAGAGTCCCTCTTCAGGCATCGTCAGTTCTACCTCCTGGCCTTGTCTCAAGACAGTGACGGTCTTGGCGTTCGAGATGGTGCGCATCACAGCAAGACTGTACTCCTTGATTTCGCCTTTGTTTGTGCGGATGGGAATGTCTCCATCCAGGAAGCCGATGTTGTGAGCCTGCTCGTTATACTGGAAGCCCTGCTCGATGTTCGTCATAGGGTAGTAGTCGCGTCCCCAAGCAAGCAGGACGAGGCTGTAGATGACCCAAGCCGTGATGAGGTTCATCAGCACACCGCCAAACATGATGAGGAAGCGCTTCCAGACCTTTTGCGAACGGAATTCGTTGGGCTGTGCAGGTTGCTTCATCTGCTCTGTGTCCATGCTCTCGTCTATCATGCCTGCAATCTTGACATAACCGCCAAGGGGAATCCATCCGATGCCGTATTCCGTCTCATTGTCCTTGAAGTGGGGGAAAAGACGGGTGAACCATTTGCTCTTCGTGCTGAAGAGCTTGAACTTGTAGTCGAAGAACATGAAGAACTTTTCGACTTTCACACCAAAGAGTTTGGCAAAGCCGAAGTGGCCGCCTTCGTGCAGAACGACCAGCAGACTGAGGCAGCAAAGCAGCTGCAAGGTTTTTATGAGTACTGTTTCCATAATCTAGTTAAATCAATTCATTTGCGACGATGCGCGACTCACGGTCGCAGTCGAGGTAATCTTGTAGGGTTGGTTTCTCCTGATGTGGCACTTTCCCTAATGTCTTTTCGATGATGTCTGCCATCTGGAGGAAGCTGCAGCGCTCCTGACGGAAGGCGAGGTTCACCACTTCGTTGGCGGCATTGACGATGCAAGCGGCGTTTCCGCCCAGCCGAATCGCTTCGTATGCCATCTGCAGGCAGCGGAACTTCTCTGGGTCTGGCTTCTCGAAGGCCAAGTCCTTGAGATCCCACCAGTCGATGCGAGGGAAGCTGCTCTTCAGCCGAACAGGGTAGGAGAGGGCCAGTTGGATGGGAACTCGCATATCTGGCATACCCATTTGTCCCTTTACAGCGCCATCCTCGAACTGGACTGCACTATGCAGAATGCTCTGAGGATGCACCACAACCTGTATTTTGTCAGGCGTGACGTCGAACAACCAGCGTGCCTCGATGACCTCGAAGCCTTTGTTCATCATCGAAGCGCTGTCGATGGTAATCTTCGCGCCCATGTCCCAGTTGGGATGCTTCAGGGCTTGGGCAGGTGTGACACTCTTTAATTGGTCGAGCGAGAACGTGCGGAAAGGTCCTCCACTAGCTGTAAGGATTATTTTCTCGATAGGACTCTCCTCGCCCATAAGGCTTTGGAAGATGGCACTGTGCTCGCTATCGACAGGCAACAACGGCACTTTGTGCTCCAAGCAAAGCTGGGTGATGAGTTCGCCAGCCACGACGAGTGTTTCCTTGTTGGCAAGGGCGATGGGTTTGCCAGCCTTGATGGCACTGATGGTGGGGCGCAGTCCGCTGAAGCCCACAAGGGCAGTCAGTACGATATCGACTGGCTCCATTTGCACCACTTGGCACAGAGCATCAGCTCCAGTATAAACTTGTATAGGCTCGTCCTTCAAAGCCTCACAAACATAGTCGTATTTGCTCTCGTCTGCAATAACAACGCATTGCGGCTTGTATTCCTTTGCCTGCTTGATGAGCAAGTCGGCTTGCGTGTTGGCGGTCAGCACATACGCCTCGAAGAGGTCTGGATGCTCAGCAATGACTTGCAAGGTCTGTGTGCCAATGCTACCAGTAGAGCCTAATATACATATCCTTCTTTTCATCTTTATAAATCAAGTAAGCCTTCAGGGAGCGACATGCTGATGGTACGCTCCTTATGGTTGATGTCTTTTATCCAGTCCTCAGCAGCAGGGATGAGACGTTCGCCTACTTGGAACAGGACATTCTGTGTGGAGTCGTCCACACGGTCGATAGTGCCGATGTGGCCTGCAGTCTCGTCGATGAGCTCGAAGCCTGTAAAGTATCGCCAGGTGTATTCATCATCTTCTCCTACTTCTGGAGTCAGGGCGTGAGGGAAGAACACTTCGCATCCGACGAGGAACTGAACATCGTTGGCAGAATCGTAATCGAGGAACTTCAGGAGTGCCGTCGAGTCGCTACGGAAGCGATACTCTTCCAGGAAGAATGGTACGAGAATGCCCTCAACACGAAGGAAAAGGTACTCGCTCTCAGCCCTGTCCCACACGTCATCTGTGAAGTTGAACGTCACCTCACCTTTGATGCCATGCGTCCTGCCAATTTGTCCTATCTTATATACGTCCTGTTCGCTGATCATTCCACTCTCGTTATCTTTGCACCAAGTGCACAGAGGCGTCCCTCGATGTTCTCGTAGCCACGGTCTATCTGCCCAATATTGTCAATGCGGCTGGTGCCTTGAGCACTCATGGCAGCGATGAGGAGGGCAATACCTGCACGAATGTCTGGGCTCGTCATGCGACCAGCATGGAGCTGCCGCTCATGGTCGTGACCAACCACAACGGCTCTGTGTGGGTCGCAAAGAATGATTTGTGCGCCCATATCGATGAGCTTGTCGACGAAGAAGAGACGGCTCTCGAACATTTTCTGGTGAATGAGGACAGAGCCTTTGGCTTGCGTGCTGACCACCAGCAAAACGCTCAGCAGGTCAGGCGTGAAGCCAGGCCAAGGTGCATCACTAAGTGTCATGAACGAACCATCTATGAAGCTCTCTATTTCGTAATGCTCTTGCTTTGGAATAAAGAGGTCCCCTCCATCCGTCTCGATGCGGATGCCCAATCTTCTGAAGGTGTTTGGGATGATGCCCAAATGCTCTGGCGCAACATTGCAGATGCGTACTCCGTCGCCCACCATTGCAGCCATGCCGATGAAGGAACCTACCTCGATCATATCAGGCAGGATGGTGTGTTCTGTGCCATGAAGACTTGCAACGCCTTCGATGGTAAGCAGATTGCTGCCAATGCCTGAGATGCGTGCTCCCATCTGGCAAAGCATGCGGCAAAGTTGCTGGATGTATGGTTCGCAAGCAGCATTATAGATAGTTGTCGTGCCCTCAGCCAGTACTGCCGTCATGATGATGTTCGCTGTACCAGTCACAGAGGCTTCGTCCAAGAGCATATAGGCTCCTGTAAGCCTCTCAGCTTCAACATTATAGAGATGCAGCGATTCGTCGTAAGTGAAGCGGCCACCCAACTTCTGTATGCCGTGGAAGTGTGTGTCGAGTCTTCTTCTGCCGATTTGGTCGCCACCTGGTTTTGCTACGATTGCTTTTCCGCGGCGAGCCAAAAGCGGACCAAGCATCATCACGCTACCTCGCAATTGTCTGCAACGTTCTATGTAGGCTTCGCTGCAGAGATACTGGTCATCAAGTTTGGTGGCAGAGAATGTGTAGTCGTGAGCATCGTGCCTCGTCACCTCCACGCCCATGTCTTCCAGAAGCTTTATCTGGTTCTTTACATCGACAATGTCAGGGATGTTCTTGATGTGGACAGGTTCGTTAGTGAGCAGAACGGCACACAGCACTTGCAGTGCTTCGTTCTTTGCACCTTGCGGCACAATCTCGCCTTTCAACCTGTGTCCGCCTTCTATGATGAATGATGACATACTTATTTTTTTCTTTTACGTTTCTTCCCACCATCGGAGGGTTGCAGAGGAGATTCTCCCACAGCCTCGAAAGTGAAGTTGTCGAGGTCAAGGCCGAGTTTGCCGTTGGTGTAGCGTTCGATATCTTGAGCCACTAGTGCATTATCCATAGAATCGCGATTCCAAATGAAGAGATCTTGTTTCATCTGGTTGGCCACGCATTCTGTGATGTATTGGCGCATCTCGTTGTCTTCTATTGTTTTAGCGTATTCCAACGTTTCTTCCACGAGATAGCCGTAATGGCGACGTTTGATGTCCTTCATCGGATAGGGGAGTGGAGCAGGATGTGCCTGAACCTCTTCTTGCGGAACAATGCTTACAGGATAGTCGATGTCGAGTTTGTAGTGGCTGATGCGCGCCAAATGATTCCAGAGACGATGTTCGTTGTCTTCCTTGCTGGCAGTTGAGGGCAACAGGTTCGACATGATCTTTACGATGGCATTGGCGCAACGCTGACGTTCTTCGCGGTCTTCTATTTGCATAGCCATATCGACCATCATCTGAATGCCGCGACCATATTCCGGCATTACGAGCTGTTCTCTTTGTGTGTTGTATTGCATTTACAATAGGTTTTTAGATTTTATGGCGACGAACTCCTTCAGATAGAAGGGCTCGAAGTATGCTACGTCTTTCTTCTCTCCAAGGTGGAGGGAACGCTCTGCCAGAGGGAACATCCACTTTGCTAAGGGCATGATTCCATCGATGAAATGGGCGTTTTTGTGCTGAATGACGCTTTTGCACTTCTCTGCTCCATTGCCGAAGAAATAGACTGGATGTGCCTCGAGGTAAGACATGTAAGTGTCTGCATCCACGATATCTGCCTCAATAGGGCGGACTTCGCGAAGGGCTCTGTCATAGACGGCACTATACACTTCCATTCTTCGCGCGTCTATCATGGGAATGAGCAAGGCGTCTTCTGGCAACTCCTCTTTCCCAAGCAGGACAGGGACGCACAACAGTTTGAGCGTAGGGACACTCAGGAGTGGAAGGTCGCGCCCATAGCAGACGCCTTTTGCCAACGAGACTCCGATTCGCAAACCTGTATAACTGCCTGGACCTTCGCTGACAGCAACGGCATCCACTGGAATGGCGTGAGAGTTCGCAAAGGAGAGCGCTTCGTCCACAAAGACGCCACAGACGACGGCATGGTTAGGTCCCTCAAGGTCTTCCTTGTGGAAGATGAGTTGGCCGTTCTCGCTCAGGGCTACGGAACAGGCTTTTGTACTTGTCTCAATATGCAGGATGCAGGACATTCTTTACATCTTCTTTATTTTCGCGCTGCAAAGATACAAAAAAGAATAGAGATTAGGGAATAGAGGAAAGAGTTTTTTTGTTTTTCCGAGCCTAAAAGGCTCAAATCCCTAATCTTTAATCCCAAATCCCTTTTCGTGAAAGGCCTTCATAGCGTTAAATCCGTAATCGAGCAGAATCGTCGACTCTCTGAATCTGGACGACCTGCTGCGGCTGTTCAATAGCACAAGATAGAGTGTGGTCCCATTCCGAGTTGCAGTGGAGGCGAGACAACCTGCCGCCTGACGGGTGAAGCCTGTTTTAATGCCAAGGCATCCCTCGTATGTGGTAAGCAACACATTGGTGTTCATGCAGGGCAGATGTCGTCCGTCAACCAGCGGAATGTCTTTCTCGTCAGTTCCTACTATCTCTGCGAAAGTGCTGTCCCACATGCAATACCTTGACAACTTGATGAGGTCGCTTGCACAACTGTAGTTGTCGTTGTTCGGCATTCCGTTTGGATTGGCAAAGTGTGTGCTGTCCATTCCCAGATACACAGCCTTTTGGTTCATCATGTCGTAGAAAGCCAGCGTGTCGCCTCCAATGTGGTTCGCCACCGCATAAGCGGCATTATTATCGCTCATCAGCATCATCTCGTAGATGAGGTCGTCCAGTCGGTAGCCATCGCCTGGCCTAACCCACGAATCCCTGACAACACAAACATCCTCCGTAATAGATAATGTGTCGGACAGATTCCCTTTTTCGAGGGCCAGCAGGCAGGTCATCATCTTCGTGATGGAAGCGATGAAGAGCTTTTTGTCAGCATTCTTCTGACTAATGATGAATCCTGTGGAGTCGTCAATTAGCATCCAACTTTCTGCCGTCAGTTCTTCGAGAAGGTCGTAGCCCTCGATGGAGTCGAGCCGTACATAGCTCGAGAAGGCGGTGTCCATCAGCGCTATCTTCTGCAGTCGCAGTTCCTCGTGGGTAAGCGTGTCTCCGTTTTCGCAGGCAAAGCAGGACAGGAACAACAATACCAGCAGTAATCCATTTGTCTTTTTCATGCTGCAAAGGTACAAAAAAGTGGGGACAATAAAAAACAATTTGCTGCTTTCGCACTTATATAGTGTCTTAAGTTTGAAAAGACTCAAATTTATTTGCTTTTTTGCTTGCTTATTCGTACCTTTGCACGAAATTGTTTACGAATATGATATTATCGATGACTGGATACGGCAAGGCAACTGCCGAATTCCAAGGAAAGAAGATTACAGCAGAGATAAAGTCGCTCAACAGCAAGGCGCTCGACCTTTCGACACGTGTTTCCTCCATCTATCGCGAGAAGGAAATGGAGATTCGTGCTATGGTGACACAGAGTTTGGAACGCGGAAAGGTGGAGTTCAACCTCTGGATAGAGCAGCAAGACCAGGCAAATGCCTGTCCCATCAACGGCGACTTGGTGGCCGCCTATTATCGCCAAATGCAGGAAATATCGGCCAAGTACGGCATTCCAGAGCCTGACGACTACTGGCACACCATCATTCGGATGCCTGATGTCCTTTCTCGGAACGAAGCCCAACAGGAGCTTTCCGAAGAGGAGTGGAAGGTCGCCCGAGGTGTGGTGCAAAGTGCTGTCGATCAGCTTGTTGCGTTTCGTCGTCAGGAGGGTGAGGCTTTGCAGCATAAGTTCGAGGAGAAGTTGGACAATATCGCAGCCCTTCTTGCCAGCATAGATCCCTACGAGAAGCAGCGAGTGGAAAAGATTCGGGGACGCATCATGGAGGGACTTGCCTCGATACCAGATGTGGAATACGACAAGAACCGGCTCGAGCAGGAGATGATTTACTACATCGAAAAGCTGGATATCAACGAAGAGAAACAGCGTCTGTCGAACCATCTCCAGTACTTCCGCCAGACGATGAACGAGGGTCACGGACAAGGCAAAAAGCTCGGTTTCATCGCTCAAGAGATGGGTCGTGAGATCAATACGACGGGTAGTAAAAGCAATCAGGCTGAGATGCAGAACATCGTGGTCAAGATGAAGGACGAACTCGAACAAATTAAGGAACAAGTACTGAATGTTATGTAGCAGCCTCCCCCATCCCCTCCAAAGGAGGGGGGAAAGGCTGCGACCAATCGTAGAGATGAAGCGAGGATACGAAACAGCAAACTGTTTGGCTTACAATCTGTTGCGGCAGTTCTCGCAAGAAAACCGTAAGAATCCAACTGAGGCAGAAAGCATACTTTGGAACGCACTTCGAGCTTCTCAATGTGGTGTTCGTTTCAGACGACAACACATCATTGGAGACTATATTGCGGACTTCGTATGTTTGCCGCGAAAACTGATTATTGAGGTTGATGGGGGTTATCATAACAAGTCTGTGCAACAGGTTTCGGATGCTCGTCGAAGTGAAGAGTTGATGCAGTTGGGCTTTAAAGTGATACGCGTGACAAATGAAGAAATAATCGATAATATAGATAGAGTGATGAATAAAATTAATGAAGCACTTCGAGCAGAACCGTTCACCCCTCCTTTGGAGGGGCAGGGGGAGGCTGGAAAGATCATTATCGTTTCAGCTCCAAGCGGTTCAGGGAAGAGCACAATCGTGAATTTCCTGATGAAGGAGCATCCTGAGTTCAGGCTCGCTTTCAGCGTAAGCGCCACCAGCAGGCCTCCGCGAGGGCAGGAACAGGATGGTGTGGACTACTATTTCCTTACGCCAGAAGAGTTCCGCAGCCATATAGAGCAGGACGATTTCCTCGAGTATGAGGAGGTCTACGAAGGCCGTTTCTACGGAACCCTCAAGTCGCAAGTGGATGAGAAACTGGCTGCGGGCTGGAATGTGGTGTTCGATGTTGACGTCAAAGGTGGCATAAATATAAAGAAGTATTACGGAGATGATGCCTTGAGCGTCTTCATTCAGCCACCATCGATCGAGGCGCTTCGAGAGCGTTTGATACGCAGAAATACCGATGAAATGGCCCAAATTGAACAAAGATTGGCTAAGGCGGAGTACGAAATGACGTTCGCTCCTCAGTTCGATCGCATCCTTGTCAACGACGACCTCGAGGTTGCAAAACAGGAGGCAGTTGACCTGCTTAACGAATTCCTGCAAGGTAGTTCGCAAACGTCGCACTAGTAAATCGTAAACTTCACACTAGTAAATTGCAAACGTAACACTATACAATCGCAATCGTAACACTATGCGTTTGCCATCATAACACGCCACATTTTCACTTTACCCTAAATGACAAATTCAGAGCGACTTGTAACGGGCATATACGGGGGCAGTTTCAACCCCATCCACGAAGGGCATCTTTCCCTGGCGAAGGCTTTGGCGGAGAGCGGTCTTGTCGATGAAATGTGGCTTTTAGTCTCGCCTCAGAACCCGTTCAAGGTGGATGCGAACCTCCTTGATGACGAGGAAAGATTGCATCTGGCCCGTCTTGCTGTTGCCGATGTGGCTGATGTGGAGGTTTGCGACAGAGAGTTCTCCCTGCCCAGACCTTCCTATATGTATAATACTCTGAAAGCCTTGAGCAAGGAACATCCCGACCGTGAATTCGTGCTTGTCATAGGTGCGGACAATTGGGAGCGCTTCCCTGATTGGTATCGCAGCAAGTCAATCCTCTCCAAATATCGCGTCATCATCTATCCCCGACCTGGTTACGAGCTGCAGAAAGTGCCTCGCAAAGTGACCATAGCCGATACGCCTCTGATAGATATCAGCAGTACTGAGATACGAAACAGCATAGCAAATGACCCCGATTATGACGGCAAAGGCCTTCCTGCTGCCGTTTGGGACGAAATAAAAGCCAAAGGTTTGTATTTTTCATAAAAAGCACTTACCTTTGCAGCGACAAACGAAAGAAAATGAAACGGAACAAAGTATTATTCGCCATATTCTGCAGCTTGCTCTCAGTCAGCATGTCTGCACAGGAAGAACTGGTCAAGTTCGGTAACTTCGACTCGTGGATTACGCGCACCATCAAGGAGAGTGTGCTCGTCGGAGGCAAGACCCAAACACTCTATGAGGTAGGTCCCAAAGGCACTTTCGACGGTGCTCGTGCCTACACAAATCAGGGTGGCTCGCCTTGGGCAAACAGTAACGTCTATGCGAAAGTGGCGGGAGTCGTCAAGACGAACGTCAGTGTCTATCCGGACAAGCATCAGGGCGGCCAATGTGCTAAGCTTTCGACTCACATCGTTAGCGCAAAAGCCATTGGCGTCATCAACATCAGTGTCCTCGCAACTGGCAGCATGTTCCTTGGTACCCTCCTGGAGCCGATTACCAGTTCGAGCAACCCCATGAGCAAGATGAGCCTTGGCATTCCTTTCACCAAAAAGCCAAAAGCCGTGAAGTTCGACTACAAATTCAATTCGCCAGGCACAGAACGCATTCGCGAAACAGGCTTCAGCAAACGTCAGAAGGTTGCCGGAAAGGACATGGGACAAGTGACTTGTCTGCTGCAGAAACGTTGGGAAGATGCAGACGGAAACATCCACGCCCTCCGAGTTGGCACCATGCGTCATATGTTCAGCCAGAATACAGATTGGAAGGAGGGACAGTCCTTCACCATCCATTATGGTGACATTACGGGCGAGAGCTTCTACAGGAGTTGGATGGGCCTGATTGGCGGCAGCGAGAGCTTCTATGCGCTCAACAGTAAGGGAAAGAATGTGCCTATCAAGGAAGAAGGTTGGGCAGACCCCAACGAAACGCCCACTCATATTGTTCTGAAGTTCGACAGCAGTCATGGTGGCGCGTATGTGGGCACCATCGGCAATACGCTTTGGATAGATAACGTGAAGCTTGTTTATTGATGCGCCCATACTATCTTCTTCAGGAAAGCTTGCTTCGACGCAATTTGCAACTCATCAAGCGTGTGGCAGACGAAGCGGATGTGGAGATAATCCTCGCTTTCAAGGCTTTTGCTTTATGGCGGACATTTCCCATTTTCCGCGATTTCATCGGTCATACTACGGCAAGTAGTCTTTGCGAAGCCCGTCTTTCGCTGGAAGAGTTTGGGTCCCTTGCCCACACTTATAGCCCTGCGTACGAGGATGAGGAGTTCGACGAGATACTCCGTTGCAGCGGTCACGTCACCTTCAATTCCCTTTCGCAATACGTGCGTTTTGTTCCCAAAATGGCCCATTTCATCGAGCATTTCGTGTCTTATGGCCTTCGTGTCAACCCAGAATATAGCGAGATAGAGACAGAGCTCTACAACCCTTGTGCACCTGGCAGCAGGTTTGGCGTGCTTGCAGAACAGTTGCCAGAACAGCTCCCTGCAGGCATAGAAGGTTTCCATTGCCATTGCCATTGCGAAAGTCCTGCTTCTGCATTGGAGCACACACTTGAGCATCTTGAAGCGAAATTCTCCCGTTGGTTCCCGCAACTCAAGTGGCTGAATCTTGGTGGCGGACATTTGATGACGCGCAAAGACTATGATGTGGAACACCTTATTAATATATTAAAGGGTCTGCACGAACGTTATCCGCATCTCCACATCATCCTGGAACCCGGTAGTGCCTTTGCTTGGCAGACAGGCCCATTAGTGGCCGAAGTGGTCGATATCGTCGAGAATCATGGCATCCAGACAGCCATCTTGAATGTTTCCTTCACTTGTCACATGCCCGATTGCCTGGAGATGCCTTATCAGCCGGAAGTCCGTGGTGCTGAGAGTCTTCCTTTCGAAGCGGCTTCCTGGCCTGATGCGAAGGCTCAGAACATCTACCGACTGGGGGGCAACAGTTGCCTGAGTGGCGACTATATGGGCAGTTGGCGATTCCCTAAGCCACTCGAAGTGGGGCAGGAAATCATCTTCGAGGACATGATTCACTACACGACGGTCAAGACCACGATGTTCAACGGCATCATGCACCCCTCGATTGTTCTGGAGCACGAGGACGGCACTCGCGAAACCCTACGCACCTACACTTACGAGGACTATAGGGACCGTATGGATTAGCTTTAGGCATTTTCCCCTATCGTTTAGGGAAAACCCTTCCTTTTCTTGTCGTTTTATGCCTTACCTTTGCACTGTGAATCAGAAACAAGAGTGCAAACAATAAAACAATACTACTATGAAAAAGCTAGTTCTTTCCCTGATGATGATGGCAGCCTGGATGGGTGTCAGCGCAATGAGTTTCGAGCGTGCTCAGGCAGAGGCTCTCTACCTGACGGACAAGATGGTACGAGATCAACCTCGACTATTTCCTGAGGATTGATTCTCCTTCCGACCTTTATGGCAGCTACTATACCTATCGTCTGTACGACCTTCGCTGCATTCTGCACGACTGGCAGTACAGCCTTCTGACGGCAGCCGACTACTTCCTGCGTCCTATTCTGTGGCGTGCTGGCGGTTGGTACTTCCCCATCTACAGCTATTACAATCGCGGTTATTTCTACTACAGCCGTCCCAGCGTTTGGGTAACCTATTATGGTGGTCACGGTCGTAGCTACTATCGCGACGGCTTCTATGGCAACCGTCGTCCGATCTGGAACGGAGGTCTGAGAGGTCACGACATGCATCGTCCGGCTGTAGTACATTCAGGAAGTCGTGGTGGAGGACGTCGCATCAGCGGCAATGGTTACCATATCGATTTGGATAATCATCGTTCCGATGGTCGCAGCGGCAATCACAGCGGAGTCGGTCACAACGGCAATGGTCGTCCTGATGGCGGCAATCGCAGTGGTGGCATGAACCAAGGCAGTCACGACAACATGAATCATGGCAACACGAGTCGTGGTAGCGTGAATCGCGGCAACTCCTTCGATAGCAGCAGTTCTCGCATGAGCGGCAGCATGAGTCGTGGCAGTTCTTCCAGCTATGGAGGCTCTTCTCGCGGCAGTAGCATGAGTAGCAGTCGCAGCAGTTCTCCCAGTTATGGAGGTTCTTCTCGTGGCAGCAGCATGAGTAGCAGTCGCAGTAGTTCACCTAGCTACGGAGGCTCTTCTCGCGGCAGCAGCATTGGCATGAGCCGTGGCAGTTCTTCCAGCTACGGAGGCTCTTCCCGCGGTAGCAGCATGGGTATGAGTCGTGGCGGCAGCATGGGTGGCAGCCGTGGCGGTGGCGGCAGCAGCCGTGGTGGTCGCAGATAATGAATGTTCAAAAGTTAACGTGGAGTGTTGGAAAATGCTCCACGTTATGTTTGTAAACGTCACACTAGTAAAACGCAAACGTCACACTATACGATTGCAAACGAAGCACGCGACATTTTGGGATGCCGCGTGCCTTATTTTTTATGATGTAGTTCTGCTTACTTATTGCAACCTGGGCACCAGGGCTTGAGTTGCTTGAAGAAGTCGTTACCCTTGTCGTCCACGAGGATGAAAGCGGGGAAGTCCTCTACGGTAATCTTCCAGATGGCTTCCATGCCGAGTTCGGGATACTCCACACATTCGATGCTCTTGATGCTGCTTTGAGAGAGAACTGCAGCCACACCGCCGATGGTGCCTAGATAGAAGCCGCCATGCTTCTTGCACGCATCTGTGACTTGTTGACTGCGATTGCCCTTTGCTATCATCACGAGGCTGCCGCCATTTGCTTGGAACTCATCAACATAGGGGTCCATACGGCCTGCTGTGGTGGGGCCCATTGAGCCGCAAGGATAGCCGGCAGGTGTCTTGGCAGGACCAGCATAAAGCACGGGATGGTCCTTGAAGTACTGAGGCATTCCTTCGCCTGCATCCAGGCGCGCTTTGAGTTTTGCATGAGCGATATCACGAGCCACGATAATCGTGCCGCGAAGGTTGACGCGTGTCGAGACGGGGTACTTGCTAAGTTCGGCCCTGACAGCATCAATGCCTTTGTCGAGGTCGATGTCGATTCCCTTGCCGCCTTCGCCAGGAAGACGCAGTTCTTCTGGAATGAGTTCGCCTGGGCAGTCGTCCATCTTCTCCAGCCAGATGCCGTCGCGATTAATCTTCGCCTTGATATTGCGGTCTGCGGAGCAGCTCACGCCCATGCCGATGGGACAGCTTGCTCCATGGCGAGGCAAACGGATGACGCGAATGTCGTGAGCCAAGTACTTGCCGCCGAATTGTGCACCAAGGCCAATCTTGTGTGCTTCTTCAAGGAGTTTCTGCTCCAGGTCGATATCGCGGAAAGCACGTCCCGTCTCATCACCCGTAGTGGGCAGGGAGTCGTAGTATTTGATGCTGGCCAACTTGACCGTCAGCAGGTTCTTTTCTGCCGATGTGCCACCAATGACGAAGGCAATGTGGTAAGGCGGACAGGCAGCCGTGCCGAGGTGCTTCATCTCCTCAACGAGGAAAGGCAGCAGAGTGCCCTCGTTCTGGATGGTAGCCTTTGTCATGGGGTAGAAATAGGTCTTGTTGGCAGAACCGCCACCCTTTGCCACCATTACGAAACGGTATTCTGCGCCTTCGCAAGCCTCGATGTCAATCTGAGCGGGCAGGTTGCACCTCGTGTTCACCTCGTCGTACATATTGAGGGGTGCGTTCTGGGAATAGCGCAGATTGTCCTGCGTGAACGTGTTGAAGACGCCACGGGAAAGGGCTTCCTCGTCCTCGAAGCCTGTCCAGACTTGCTGTCCCTTCTCGCCATGAATGATGGCAGTACCGGTATCCTGGCAGAAGGGAAGGATGCCTTTGCAAGCCGTCTCGGCATTACGCAGGAACTGGAGTGCGACATACTTGTCGTTCTCGCTGGCATCGGGGTCTTTCAGGATTTGTGCAACCTGCAGGTTGTGTTCGCGGCGCAACATGAATTCCACATCGTGGAAAGCCTGCTGAGCCAGCAAAGTCAGGGCTTCAGGAGAGACTTTGACAATCTCCTTGCCTTCGAACTCACTGACGCTGACGCCTTCCTTCGTGAGGAGGCGGTACTCGGTCTTGTCCTCGCCCATCTGGAACATTGGGGCATACTTGAATTCAGCCATAGGTGGACCCTCTCCCTAACCCTCGCCCCAGAGCGAGGGAACTGCTTTGCAGGGTCTTGGGCAGTTGTATTATATATTCCTTTTTAACTATTTACGAATCCTTCTAAGCCTCTCCTAGGGGCGGCTTTCGTCTGCAAAGATAAAGTTTTTTCTTTACAACACCAAACTTTGCACCAATATTAACGCAAATAGAAAGCGAAAACGCACAGTTCCTTGTCGCTCAAGGTTGTTGTGGAGGTTGTAGAGAAGATCAAGTTAAAATTCAAGGAATTTTAATTTCTTGTTTTTAGCCCCGTAGAGCGCTTCTTTTTGCCTCGGAGGTAGAAATACACACCAGAGGGATTTTAAGCGATTCTGGGGCAAAATAGAGGGGTTCTGCGGGGTGCCTGATTTCCCTAATGGGTTTGTCTTCTTTTAGAGGCCTTGGAGAAGAAGAGTAAAGAATGTCTCAGTTGTCTCAATTGTCTCAGTTAGAAAAAAGGTACCTTCCACATCGGAAATCTCTCTTATATTACTTATAACTTATTAATAATTAATTAATTATAATATATATTATATATAAGAGAGGGATGTAGATACCACTTAAAAAATAACTGAGACAACTGAGACTGAGACACTGAACAGTATATCAAACTATTTAACTTTCTAAAAAGCAAAGAGTTACAGCATCCTTGGCTGTGCCTTCTGTCTCAAAGAAGGTGCAATTTTCTGCAAAATTACCCTCTAAAAAGCCTCAAAAAGCATGCTTGAGACGCCTGTTTGGGGTGGATTTTCATGCTTTTTCTGTTCACTTGACGGAATTATTGTTCTCGTAAAATGACAACAAAACCCATGATTTTGCAGTCACAAGGGGGCATTTGAGACCCTTCGGCTGCAGTTTTTGCGCATACAGTTCGTCTTTTCGAGGCTATTGTGCGACCGAGGTGAGACCGTATCAGTCTTGGTCTCCTTCGTATTTTTCAAACAGGAAGTCGTTGTAGGGATACTTTTGCACGTGCAGTTCCCTTACCTTATTATATAATACCTGCTTCAGGGTGTCGATGTTCGTACGCTCTTGGGCAGAAATGAAGAGACATTGGCCTCCAAGTCGCGAAATCCAGGAGTGAATCAGTTCGTCGAGCGAGACGTTTCGACTGGTGGCAGGCGTCAAATCGTCGGCATCCTTCTCTTCCCAGGTGTAGGCATCTATCTTGTTGAAGACAATCATCTGGGGTTTCTCGCTGCAACCCAGGTCGGCAAGCGTCTTGTCAACAACCTTTATCTGGTCCTCGAAATCGGGGTGGCTGATGTCCACAATATGTAACAGCAGGTCTGCCTCTCGAACCTCGTCGAGCGTGCTCTTGAAGGAGTCTACGAGGTCTGTGGGCAGTTTGCGGATGAAACCGACTGTATCGCTGAGCAGGAAGGGCAGATTGTCGACGATGACCTTGCGAACGGTCGTGTCGAGGGTGGCGAAGAGTTTGTTCTCAGCAAACACCTCACTCTTGGAGAGCAGGTTCATGAGGGTGCTCTTGCCAACATTGGTATAGCCCACAAGTGCCACACGAATCATGCGGCCGCGATTGCCTCGCTGAGTGGTCTTCTGCTTGTCGATTTCCGCCAGGCGCTGTTTGAGCAGGCTCATGCGGTTGAGGATGATACGACGGTCCATTTCGAGCTGCGTCTCACCAGGTCCTCTCAGTCCTACCGAGCCTTTGCCGCCACCACTGCCAGAGCCGCCGCCTTGTCGCTCCAAGTGTGTCCAGAGCCTTTGCAGTCGCGGCAACATGTAGCGGTATTGTGCCAGCTCGACCTGCGTCTTGGCATTGGCAGTTTGTGCTCGCATGGCAAAGATGTCGAGGATGAGTGTCGTGCGGTCCAATATCTTGACTTTCAGCTCGTTTTCAATGTTTCGAAGCTGCTTTGCAGAGAGTTCGTCGTCGAAGATGACCATCGATATTTCCCTTTCCGCATCCTCTTCGGCCTGTATGTAAGCACGGATTTCCTGCAGCTTGCCGATGCCGAGATAGGTGACGCTATTAGGGCCGCCCAGACGTTGGGTGAAGCGGCGTACCGTCTTGGCTCCAGCCGTTTCGGCAAGGAACTCCAGCTCGTCGAGGTACTCCGTCGTCTTTCGCTCATCCTGATTGGGCGTGATGAGGCCTACCAGCACAGCCGTTTCAGGGGAATCGTCGACGACATTGTGGTACTTTGTGCTGGTCATGCCTTCCTCGAAGGGCAGAGACGAGCGCGAAGAGTTGTAGTGCTTGCTTCTGGATGTCCTCATTTAACCAATACGACGAGGTACTTGCTGACGCTCCAGAACTTCTGTGGATCGGTGATGTGGAGCTCATACTGACCTTGCTTGTCCTTTGCCAACTGATAGGTTCCAGATGGATGGGAGGAGAGCAATTGGGCGCTTTTGCTGTAGAACTTGATGTCCTTGTCGTAGCGAATGTCGACCTTTGTGAAGTAGTCCTTGTTGAAATCGCCACTCTTGAGTACGTCTCCACTCGTCAGAATCTTCTGTTCCTTCAATTCGCTCTTGGTGCCGAAAACAAACCAGGCGCTATTGAGTTCCTTGTCCTGCTGCTGTACCTTCTCGGTCTTCTGCTTGTTCTCTTCTGTCAGCGAAACCACATCGTTGCTCAGTCCTGCGATGGCATCACCCTGAGCCTCGATGAGCGCGTCCTTTTCGGCAAGGCTTGCCTCGAGTTCCTGGATGCGAGCGGATTGTGCATCAATCTGTGCCTGAAGGCTTTCGATGGTCTTCTGCATCTTGGTATTCTTGATGCTGCTGTTCTTGAGTTTTTCCTGCAGTTGTGCAATCAAGTCGCGATTCTGCTGCATGGCTTGCTTGATGAAGTCCATGTTGTCGCGAATGACATCCTTGCTGCTGGCACTTTCAGGGTTGCCTTCAGCAATCGTTACGCGCCCTTCAGCTTCATTGATACGGCGAATGCCTTCCTGCACTTCGTTGAAGACGCCCAAGATGTCATCCAGTTCCATATCTTTCTCATTGATAATGCGTTGCAGAGAATCGCGTTCCTGCTGAACTGCATCCTGCTGTTGTTCACCTGTCATATTACAAGCGCTCAAACCGAGAGCGCAAGCAGCAAAAAATAAAAGTTTTTTCATATCAATTATTGTTTTGGTCCCCACCAGACTTCCCCTGAGGGAAACTTTGTGGAAGGCATTTGTTGGTTATTCATTCTTTCTGGCCGCCTCGTTCTTCTCCCTTCGGAGAGGTTGGAAGGGGGCTTCCGCTTACCACTATCACGAATTCGCCTCGAGGCTCTGTCTCCGTGAAGTGCTGGAGGACTTCCTGCAGGGTGCCGCGAACGCTTTCCTCGTGAATCTTGCTTATCTCTCGGCAGACGCTGACTTGCCGCTCTGGTCCGAAGACTTCGATGAACTGTGTCAGAGCCTTCACGATACGATGTGGCGACTCGTAGAAGATCATGGTTCGCGTTTCTTCTGCAAGGGCTTGAAGTCGTGTCTGTCGTCCTTTCTTCTGAGGCAGGAACCCTTCGAAGCAGAATCGGTCGCAAGGCAAGCCGCTGCTCACCAATGCCGGCACGAAAGCTGTCGCTCCAGGAAGTGTGATGACTTCTATGCCAGCCTTTATGGCTTCGCGAGCCACGAGAAATCCGGGGTCGCTGATGCCAGGCGTTCCAGCATCACTGACGACGGCAATTGTCTGCCCTGCCAACAAGCGCTCCACGATGCTCTCCACCGTTTTGTGCTCGTTGAACTTGTGGTACGAGAGCATGGCGTTCTTGATGTCGAAGTGTTTCAGGAGGTTGCCACTTGTCCGCGTATCTTCGGCAAGGATGAGGTCAGCCTCGCGAAGCACACGCAGTGCTCGCATCGTGATGTCCTCGAGATTGCCGACAGGCGTCGGTACCAAGTAGAGTGTTCCCATACCTTATTATATTATAATGCGTCTGCAAAGGTACGAAAAAAGTTCATGGTATACGGTTCATAGTTCATAGTTTTTTGGTTTTTTAGTATTTTTCTTCACTCTTCACTCTTTATTTTTAATTTCTTTGTATATTTGTCCCAGAAAAAGACAAAGTTAAGATGAAAGACGTTGGTTCCAGCAATGGCGAGATGATGCGTCGCGGCAGAGTGGAGGTCGTGTGCGGCTCGATGTTCTCCGGCAAGACGGAAGAGCTCATCCGCCGTCTTCGTCGAGCTCAGTTTGCCAAGCAGAAGGTTGAGATATTCAAGCCTGCCATAGATGTCCGTTATAGCGAGGAAGAGGTTGTCAGTCATGAAGGCAACAGCATTCCCTCCACGCCTGTCGATTCTTCGGCAAGCATCTTGCTTATGGCGCAAGAGAGTGAAGTGGTGGGCATCGACGAAGCACAGTTCTTCGACGACCATATCGTAGAGGTCTGTAACGAGTTGGCAGCCAGAGGTATACGTGTGATAGTCGCAGGTCTTGACCTTGATTTCAAAGGTCAGCCTTTCGGACCGATGCCAGCTCTCCTTGCCATAGCCGACGAAGTGACGAAAGTGCATGCCATTTGCGTCCGTTGTGGAGCTTTGGCCTACGTCAGTCATCGTATTGTGGCAGGCGAGAAGCAGGTCCTGCTTGGCGAGAAACAGGAGTACGAACCGCTTTGCAGAGCGTGCTACGCCCAAGCCATGAATGAAAAGAAAGAGGAGGAACAGGTATGTTAGAGAAAGAGATAACCTTCGATCGTGTTGTCAGATGGCTTATTGCAGCACTCATAGCAGTAGGGCTCGTGTTGCTCATCAACCGCCTTTCCAAGGTGTTGCTGCCATTCTTCATCGCTTGGATTATGGCTTACATGATCTATCCTTTTGTACGTTTCCTGCAGACTAAGTGCCGCCTGAAATATCGCGTTCTGAGCATTGCCGTTGCCCTGTTCGTCGTATATGCAGTCCTTACTCTCGCAGCCTTCCTCGTCGTGCCTCCCATCATCGAGGAGAGTCTTCGGATGGCCAAGTTGATAACCGTCTATTTCAACGACACCCTTGCTTCGTCCGAGTTTATGGCAAACATCCAGAACATGTTGCAGAGCTATGCCAGCGACGATTCCCTGATGAAACTTCTGCAGCATAGTAGCGTGATGGATGTTGCTGAGAATCTTGTCATGAAGGCTTGGGAGTTCCTCTCCGGCACCATCAATTTCGCTATAGGACTATTGGGAAGTCTGGTCGTTTTGCTCTATCTTTTCTTCATCCTGATGGACTACGAGAAGATATCCGAAGGCTGGATTCGCTTCATTCCTGCAGGACAGCGGAAATTTGCAAGCATGGTGGCTGGTGACGTAAAAAGCGGCATGAACGCTTATTTCCGTGGGCAGTCGCTCATAGCCCTCATAGTCGGCATCCTCTTCAGCATCGGTTTCCTCATCATCGATTTCCCGATGGCAATAGGTTTGGGGCTCTTCATCGGCGTGCTCAACCTGATTCCCTACCTTCAGCTTGTCGGCTTCATTCCCACCATCATATTGGCTCTCGTCAAAGCTGCCGATACGGGACAGAATTTCTGGATAATCCTGCTTTGTGCCCTTGCCGTCTTTGCCGTCGTGCAGACCATTCAGGATGTCATTCTGACCCCTCGCATCATGGGTCACGTCATGGGTCTGAACCCAGCCATCATCCTGTTGAGCCTTTCCATTTGGGGCAGTTTGTTGGGCATTATCGGACTCATCATCGCCTTGCCTCTCACCACATTGCTGATTTCGTATTATCGGCGATTTATCCTCAAAGAAACGGATCAGGACATACAAAAACAACCCGAAATAGAACAAAAAGTGAAGGAAAACGAATAATTTTGAATTTAATAATTTTGAATTTTGAATTATATGTTGTACCTTTGCAGCCGCAAATGAAAAATTTGCATTTAGGTTGACTCGCTAGCTCAGTTGGTAGAGCATCACACTTTTAATGTGGGGGTCTTGGGTTCGAGCCCCAAGCGGGTTACCAGAAAAGGCTCTCACCCAAGGGTTCTTGCGCTCCAGTAGGTGCTCAGGCGGCTTCGCCGGAACGAGCCACCAAGCGGGTTACCAAAAAAGAGAGGCTTGGGCCTCTCTTTTGCTTTCCCACTTGCGGCTCTCACCCAAGGGTTCTTGCGCTCCAGTAGGTGCTCAGGCGGCTTCGCCGGGCCGAGCCACCAAGCGGGTTACCAGAAAAGGGAGGCTTCGGCCTCTTTTTTGTTTATATGAGATATTTGTTAACTGATATCTTCGTATAACAATAAAAAACACAAAATTATTTTGTATTGTGTTTACTTCTTCGTACCTTTGCATGCGAAAAAGTTCGCATTGAAAAAGTTCGCATAAAATAAGTAGTCCCGTATTATGAATCCATTTAAGTTCGGAACAATAGTTCAAGGAGAGTTCTTTACTGACCGTGTTCAAGAATTGGAGCAAGTTAAACATTTGCTTGATAGCGAGAACCATTTAGTGTTGATTTCTCCCAGAAGGTTTGGGAAAAGCAGCCTGATAACAAAGGCCTTGCAACAAATTGGTCGACCTTACATGACCATTGATTTCATGAAGGTTCTTAGTGTAGAGGATTTGGCCGCACAAATACTGAAGGGAGTCTTCCGTCTATACAAGATGGAAAAATTAAAGCACTTGTTGGCGCAATTCCGTGTGGCTCCAAATATCTCCTATAATCCTATGACGAACAGTTGGGACATCAGTTTCATGCCACTTATGAACAATGCTTCCGTTGCATTGGAAGACTCTATGGATTTGCTGCAAAAGGTAACAACGTCGAAGAACAGGCTTATCATTGTGTTTGATGAATTCCAAGAAGTTGATGAAATTTCGGCTACTCTTGCCAAACAACTTCGGGCAATCATTCAGCATCAAGAGAAGATGAACTATGTGTTTATGGGAAGTCAGGAGTCTATGATGAATGAAATCTTCGAGAAAAAGAAGTCACCATTCTATCATTTTGGACAGCGAATGAACCTAAAAAAGATACCATATGGCGACTTCTTTTCCTATATTGTTTCCCGTTTGCCCGAAATGAAACAAGAAGAAAAGGAGAAGATAGCCGATGCAATACTTCAGTTCACGAATGTACATCCTTATTATTCCCAGCAACTGGCTGCTGCCACCTATAATGTAATAACGTATAACCGCTCTGCTGTAGGAGAGGCCGTAAGCCAGGCAATAAAACAACAAGTTGAGGAGCATGATTTGGACTACGAACGTTTGTGGGTCGGAATGAAACGTACAGATCGTAAAATATTGACCATGTTGGCAAGGAAAGGGAACCCTTTAACAGACCGTTCCATCCCAACCAGCACAGCATTCAGCTCTGTAAAACGCTTGGTTAAACAGGGATATGTGATAAAGACTGTATCCTACGAATTGGAAGACCCATTTTTCGGAGAATGGATACTGCAGGATAAGATGAACAGTTAGGGACACCAAAAAGAGAGGCTTGGGTCCTCTCTCTTGTTATTAGGGCCAAACAACCCTAGTGTCGTTGCCGATTATCACGTGTGACGTTTGCAATTAACTAGTGTGACGTTTGCGATTAAATAGTGCCACGTTTGCGATTTACTAGTGTGACGATGGCCTGCGAATTTTTGAGCAACTTTTTTATATATTGTAGAGCATGTTTTTGGGGGGCGGCAGCACATCATTTTTGTGTTTTGCTACAGTGCTACAGTTGCTACAGTTCATTTTAGGGATACACACATCCCTTTTTAGGCTCTATATTTATATATATAAATATAGAATTTCTTTTTGACTTTGTGCATGGGTTAATATCAACTGTAGCAACTGTAGCACTGTAGCAGAATTGGTGGAAACGGACTGGGACAGAATCTCTTGAAATGCCGATGGATACTGAGTTTCGCACAGTTTCAGGGCAAAGCCAAGCTGGCTTGAGGTATGCCGAATGGGAAAAACTTCGACGAAGTCCAGGCTCTGATTCAGTAAGTTCTAAAAGCAAAACACATTAAGGCGACAGGAAACTGCCGCCTTATTTTATCCCGACAAACAAAACAATCACAGTTCTTATAGCTTCACTGCCTTTCCTGTTTTAGCGCTGCGAATGGCGGCCTCGAGGATTTGGACTACCAGAACGTTATTCTCCAAGGCTGAGAGGTCGGAGGGCTGCTCCTCAATCTGACCGCGAACGAGAGCTTTCAAGTAGCGATAGGAGTCGTCATAAGGTGCGGGGAGTCTTGGCGCGTTGAACTCGTGGCCTTGCTTGTCATTAACAAGGAGCTGCATGCGGTTCCCATTACGTTGGTAAGCGTAACCTTTTGAGCCATAGACGTACATGTCCTTCCTGTTCATCGGCCAGCACCACGAGCCCATCACTTGAACCGTACAGCCATCGTATTCGAGCAGAATCGTGGCATCGTCGTCAACTTTCGGATAAACATTCGGCTTGTTCTGTTGCAGGACGGCATAAACGCTCTTGGGCTTCTCGCCATTCAGCAACCAAGTGGCAAGGTTGACACCATAGCAGCCGAAGTCTATCACGGCTCCACCGCCATTCTCTTTCGGATCGGTCAGCCACGAGAGGAACATCCTGTCGCACCCAATCTCTTTCGGTCCTTGATGACCGTCATAGACATCGATTCGATGAACCTTTCCAAACTGCCCACGCTCTACAAGATTCTTGAGATGATGATTCGTCGCGTACCAAGTCGTCTCGTAGTTCGTCATAATCTTTATGCCGTACTTCTTCGCCAGTTCTTGCATCCGAAGCGCTTGCTTGTAGGTCGTGGCGAGCGGCTTCTCCACCATAACATGAATGCCGCGCTTGGCACAAGATTCCACCGTGTTCATGTGGTGCAGGATGCTTCCGTAGTCGACCACCACTTCGGGCTTTTCCTTGTCGAGCATCTCGTCAATCGAAGCATAGAACTTCTCCTTTGGAAGACGGCCTACGAGATTGTTATGTGCGCGAAAATCATCATTCTCTTCAGCCACACCAACAATAACGAAATCGCCTCGATTCATGGCATTGATGAGGTTCCAAAGGTGTCCGTGTGCCACTCCAGACACACCGATTCTGAGGGGACTGTCTGCCATTGTGAATAGGGACACAAGCAGACATGCAAACAGAAGCGTAACTCTTTTCATAATCAGTTAATGTTCAATATTCAATATTCAATGTTCAATGATATCAGAAGTCTTTGCCCACAAACTCAGCTTCCTTGCTTATTGCTCCCTCTTTCGCCTTTGCCGAAGGTTGGCGGAAGTGATAGGAAACGCTGAATACGATGTTGGGGTAGGTGGGACGCACCCATGTCTCGCTGCTCAGGAACTCCGAGGAGCGGAGACTATGGTAGCGAGCCGTGTGGAAGAGGTCGTGAGCGACAATTCCCAACTGCAGTTTGCCTTGCAGGAGCGACTGGCGAGCCGCAAGGTCGAAATAGACGTAAGCCCTTTCCCAACCTTGTGTGAGGTGATGTCCACTCACGAAATGTCCGTCAAATTGCAAGGCCGTGTTCTTTGCCAGACGGAAGTTGTTGATCCATCCAATTGTGCCAGTCGTATTGTGCGTACTGGTGCAGCCTTCGTATTTGGCTCGGAAGTTGTGAAGGGACAAGTCGCCATTTGCCGTGAGTTGCCACCATTTGGTGGGTTTCGTCGTAATTTGCAACTCCAGTCCTTTGCGCCATCCATTGCCAGCATTGATGATGCTGTCGAGCGTTACGCCTGCATCATAAGCTCGACGGATGTAGTCGACTACGCCCGTTCTGCGCCTTGCATAGACTGTTGCCGTCATTTGTGTCTGGCCAAACATCTTGCGCCATGAGAGTTCCATCGAATGGATGTACTCCGACTTGAGGTCTGGGTTGCCGATGATGCGTGTGTGATAGTCCTCGTAGGTAATGTATGGCTCGAGTTTCCAGATGCCAGGCCTGTTCGTACGACGCGAATAGCCAAGCGTGAAAGTGCCTGCCTTGTCGGTCGTGTAGGCGAGGTGTGCTGAGGGGTAAAGCTCAGTATATCTTTTGTGGCGACTAGTAATGGTGGGCAAGTCCATATCGTCCAAAAGGTGGTCGATGCGTAGTCCTGCATCGAATTGAAGTGGTCCGATGCGGTCGTTCACCTGAGCGTATTCGCTATGCGTCTGCCTTCGATAGTAGAAAGGAGCATAGAGGTCATCTTGCCAGACGAATGCTTGTTGCGGCAAGTCCCAATAGCAGATGCGATAGTCACCATGCTCGCTGTAAGTTGTGTACTGATAGCCTAGTTCAAGGGTGCCAGTCGGTCTGTAATGCAACTTGTAGGAGAAGGCTCCGTCGCAGTCCCAATGATGCTCAGTCTCATAGCCTCGCGTGCCTTCTTGTCGTGCTCCGTTCAGGTCGAACATGTTGCTCTCCGTGTATTCTTCCGAGAAACGGTCGTAGCGGAAACGGTTCGAGATGTTGATTTCATCACCTCGTTCGTTCAGTTTCCAGGTGTAGTCGATAGCGGTTTGGAAGAGGTATTTCGTCAACTTGTAACGGTCGTGACTGTCAAGTAGTGGGGAACCTGTGCTTTCGTACATCATGTCACCACCTCTTGGATTGATGGTTCTGCCGCCTTGCAGGTCGATGTTGAGGCGGTGGAGGCCGTTGTTGAACTCATATCCGCCTTGTCCGATGTAGGTGCGGAAGTCGCGGAAACGGGTTCCGTCGGCATAGGAAGTGACAGTCGTGCCGTTTGCCGTGGTCTGCTTTTCCTGCTCGAACTGGCTTTTGTTGTGTATGTCGGAGCCTTGTCCTCCTACATATATATTATGGTGACCAGTTCTGTAGTTGATTTTCGTGTCAAGCGAAAGTGTGCCCCAAGTTGAGGCAGTACCGTTGACGGCAATGTCCCAGCCGTCCGTTTCGCTGCGTTTCGTTATGATGTTGATGATGCCAACGTCCCCATCGGACTTGTATTTGGCGGATGGGGTGGTGAGGATCTCTATGTCCTTGATGCTGGCAGCACCAATCATCTGTAATGCCTCGGTTCCTGAGAGCGGCGATGGTTTTCCGTCCACATAAACGAGGAAATCCTGACTGCCGCGATAGGAAAGGCTTCCATCGGCATCCACAACGACTCCAGGTACAGCCCGCAGTACATCGAAAGCCGTCCCACCTTGAGCCGTAAGCACTTGCGAAGCATCAATGCGTTGGCGGTCAAGACGATAACTGATGCGTTGTCTTTGCCCATTCACACTGACTTCTTGCATCAGAGTAGAGTCGGAGCGCTCCGACTTTTCCTGTGCTTGCAAGCATATTGTTGCAAGGCAGAAGCCCCAAACAAACATTAACTTTGGCTGAAGATGTGCCATAAAACGAAACTTTTTACCTTTGCCTTCGCAAAGTTACACTTTTCTTGACGAAAACAGAAACAATGTGAAGATTAATTGCTATCTTTGCAACAAAAACATACTATTATGACAAGAAATCACCCTTTCCAACGTCTATTGATGTTTGCTTGCTTGGCAGTTGCTTCTTTTTCCTTGCAAGCGCAAAAGTATCCTTATCAGAATCCCAACCTTAGTCCCAAGGAACGTGCCCTAGATCTTTGTGGCAGGCTGAAGCTCGAGGAAAAGGTCGGACTGATGATGAATTCCTCGAAACCTGTCGAGCGGCTCGATGTGCCTGTCTTCCAATGGTGGAGCGAAGCCCTTCATGGCGTAGGTCGTAATGGAAATGCCACAGTCTTCCCCATTACGATGGGTATGGCTGCGACGTTCGACACGCTACTCGTGGAAAAGATTTTCACGGCAGTAAGCGATGAGGCTCGCATCAAGCACAACAAGGCACATCGGCTCGGAACTCAGAGAGAAATGTATCAAGGTCTCTCTTTCTGGACGCCGAACATCAATATTTTCCGTGATCCGCGATGGGGCAGGGGACAGGAGACTTATGGCGAAGACCCGTATCTAACGGCTGTTATGGGAAAGAGCGTGGTGCGAGGCCTGCAGGGACCTGCCGATTCTCATTACCAGAAATTGCTGGCTTGCGCTAAGCACTATGCCGTTCACAGCGGTCCTGAATGGAGCCGTCACCGCTATAATGCCGAGAACATCAAGCTCAGGGATCTTCATGAGACCTATCTCTATGCCTTCCGTGCTTTGGTGAAAGAGGCGAAAGTGGCTGAGATTATGTGCGCTTACAATAGGTTCGAAGGCAAACCTTGCTGCGGAAGTGACCGCCTCTTGCAGCAGATTCTGCGCGAGGAATGGGGCTTCGATGGCTTGGTTACCAGCGATTGTGGTGCCATCGACGACTTCTGGAAAGACTACGGACATCATTACAGCAAAAACAAGACCGAGGCAACCAGTCAAGCAGTCATAGCTGGAACGGATGTCGAATGTGGCAGCAGTTACGGCAGCCTTGTGGATGGTGTGAAGGAAGGGCGCATCAAGGAGGAAACCATCGACAAGAGTCTCATCCGTTTGCTTGAGGCACGTTTCCGCCTTGGCGACTTCGATGACCCCAGCCTCAATCCATGGAATAAGATTCCTGAGGAGCGTCTCTGCTGCAAGGAACATAGTGACTTGGCGCTCGAGGCTGCCCGCAAGAGCATAGTTTTGCTGCGAAACGAGAAGAATATCCTGCCACTTTCCGAGAACGACACGCAAGGCCTTTACATAATGGGCCCGAATGCTAATGACGAGGAAATGCAGTGGGGCAACTACAACGGATTCCCTCTTCATACAATCACTTTGGCAGAAGGCATCAAAGCTATCAACCCGTCAGCAACTTTAATTCCTTGGAAGAGAGATGTCCAGCAGCAGGTTGAGGCCGCAGCAAACGCTAAGACAGTCATCTTCTGTGGCGGCATTTCACCACGTCTTGAGGGTGAGGAGATGAATGTTAATGAACCGGGCTTCAAGGGAGGTGACCGAACCATGATAGAAATGCCGCAGGATCAGCGTGATATCCTTGCCGCACTCCATAAGGCCGGCAAGCGCGTCATTCTTGCAATCTGCTCTGGCAGTGCGATGGGACTTGTTCCAGAGCAACAATCGACTGATGCCATCCTGCAAGTTTGGTACGGAGGTCAGGCTGGAGGACAGGCTGTGGCAGAAGTTCTCTTCGGTCGTGTCAATCCGAGTGGCCGTCTGCCCATCACGTTCTATCGTAATGTGGACCAACTGCCCGACTTCGAGGACTACAATATGGAAGGGCATACTTATCGCTTCTTCCGTGGCGAGCCGCTTTATCCCTTTGGTTATGGCCTCAGTTACAGCAAGTTCGTTTATGGGAAGCCGCGTTTTGCAGATGGCAAGTTGACACTTTCCGTCAGCAACAAGAGCAAGCGGGACGGTGAAGAAACCGTGCTTGTATATTTAAGTAAGGTAGGAGATACGGACGGACCTATCCGTACTTTGAGAGCTTTCCAGCGTGTTGAAGTGCCAGCAGGAAGCACTCAAACAGTCAACATTCCTCTGCCAGACAGCGCTTTTGAATGGTGGGATGTGAAGTCGAATGCCATGAGAATCCTGTCCGGACAATATGTCATCCAAGTAGGTAACCAACGTTTGAAAATCAACAGATAAGATAGTAACCATGGAAAAAAGTCTTTTAATTTCAGTCCTTATGTGTGCTGCCATAGTATTACCAGCTCGTTCGCAATGTATTCCTCGCGATGAGAAAGTCGAAGCGCAGGTTGAGGCTTTACTTGCCAAGATGTCCCTCCGTGAAAAAGTTGGGCAGATGTGTGAACTCGCTATCGATAAGGTGGCTCAGAATCCGATGGCCGGTAATGCCTCGCAGACCTTAGCAGGAGGATTGCTTTCGGCCGATGCAGTGAACAATGTATTTGGCCAATACAAGGTGGGCTCCATTTTGAATGTCCCGTTTGGGACAGCCCAGACGCCCGAAAAGTGGTCGGACATCATCCGCGCCCTCAACCTTGCTTCCCTTGAGCAATGTGGCGTACCTGAAATTTATGGTGTCGACCAGATACATGGTGCCAGCTATACTTGGGGCGCGACACTCTTTCCGCAAGAAGTGGGACAAGGTTCCAGTTTCAATCCTGCCATTCCTCATCGAATAGGAGAGATAACTGCCTACGAGACAAGGGCTTGCCTCATTCCTTGGGTTTATTCGCCTGTGATGGATATCGCCCGCTCTCCGCTTTGGCCTCGAGTGTGGGAAAGCTTCGGAGAAGATGTGTTGCTGAACGGTATCATGGCTTCCGAGTTGACACGCGGCTTGCAGGGAGAAGATCTTAATAACTTGGGAATGAACAATGTGGCGGCTTGTCTGAAGCATTACTTGGCATATGGAGCTGCCGTGAGCGGCAAGGACCGTACGCCATCGAGCGTCACCTATCGCGACATGATGGAGAAGTATTTCCAGCCTTTCCGTATGTGTTGCGAGGCAGGAGCCTTAAGTCTGATGGTCAACTCGGCCAATAACAACGGTGTTCCCTTCCATGCAAATCATCGTCTTTTGACAGAGTGGCTGAAGGAAGGACTTGATTGGGACGGCATGATTGTAACAGACTGGGCGGATATTGACAACATTTGGAGACGAGATCATGTTGCCGCTAACAAGAAAGAAGCCATTGCTCTCGCCATTAATGCGGGAATTGATATGACGATGGACCCCTATTCGACGGACTTTTGCGACCTGCTTGTCGAACTCGTGAACGAAGGCAAAGTTCCTCAGTCGCGCATAGACGATGCCGTTCGTCGCATTCTTCGATTGAAGATTCGCATCGGTTTGATGGACCGTTCTACTTGGGACATTCCTTACGGAACCCTGGAAAAGGGAAAGGCGAAGAAGGGCAAGAAGGCTCCGAATACTTTGTCTGCGATGTATCCCGACTTTGGAAGCGACAAGTTTGCTCAAGAGGCGACGAAAATGGCGGAAGAATGTATGGTACTGCTCAAAAACGAGCAATCTGTCTTGCCGCTGAAGAAGGGAACCAAGTTGTTTGTCTGTGGTCCTAATGCCAACTCTTTCCGCACTATGAATGGGGGCTGGACGTATGCTTGGCAAGGCAACCAGACTGACGATATTGCCAAGAAGATAGGCAAGTACAGGACTTTCCTGGGAGCCCTCGAGGAGAAGTTCGGCAAGGAGAATGTCTCGTTTGGCGAGATGGTTCGCTATGATGCCAGAAACTTCAACCTCGACCATAAAGTGCCTGAAGACTCGCAGAATGGTGGCTCAACTGCAGGCAAGATTGCTGCCGCAGACGTGATTGTGGCATTTGTGGGCGAGAATTCTTATACGGAAACGCCAGGCAATATTGATGACCTCAGTCTTTCGCCCAACCAACGGGAAATGGTGAAGTCGCTGGCGAGCTACGGCAAACCTATTGTGCTTGTGCTGAACGAGGGTCGGCCTCGCATTTTGAGCGAGATTGAGCCCTTGGCGAAGGCAGTTGTTCACACCTTCCTGCCTGGCAATTATGGTGGTGATGCGCTTGCAAATCTCCTTTCCGGAGAAGCCAATTTCTCTGGTCGAATGCCCTATACTTACCCGAAACATCACGGCTCGTTCATCACCTACGACTGCAAGCCTTGCGAGTATGTCGAGACGATGGCTGGCGCATACAACTATGATGCCAACACCACAGTACAATGGACTTTTGGCTCCGGCATTTCCTATTCCGAGGTGAAGTATGCCAACCTGCGTGTCGAGACACCTAAAGCAGCGGGAAAAGTCCAGCCCAGCAAAGGTTTCTCTCCGAAGACGGCGGCAGGAACGAAGTACGACGAAGACATTCGATTCAGCGTAGATGTCACGAATCAGTCGGACAGAAAGGTAAAGGAACCGGTTCTCCTCTTTGTTTCCGACCTTGTTGCTTCGCTGACGCCCGATGTCAAGAGGCTGCGTGCCTTTACTAAGGTGGAACTTGATGCTCACGAAACGAAGACGGTTACATTCAATGTCCGGCCTTCCGACCTGGCCTTCGTGAACGAGGATCTAGAGTGGGTTCTCGAGCCTGGAAAGTTCAGGGCGGCAGTTGGAAATCAGCGTGTCGAGTTCTCCCTCGAGTAACTGGGCGTACTTGGTTTCCGAACAACTACAGTGTCGTTGCCAAACGTAACACTATACGTTTGCGATTTTAACGTGTTACGTTTGGCAACTTAACGTGTTACGTTTTGATTTTAACTGTAGGTCGTTTCCAGACATAAAAAAACAACCCGGGGCACGAATGCCGCCGGATTGCTACCACCCTCGTTGCGGGAGCCCGACTCGAACGGGCGACCTCCAGGTTATGAGCCTGACGAGCTACCAACTGCTCTACCCCGCGATATTCTTCTTAAAAGCGCTGCAAAGGTAAGACGAAATTCCTAATCTGCCAAATTATTTAACTAAAATTTGTGCCACAAAATGCCTTTTTCTGCCTTTTCTTGCACAAAGTGTGGTTGTTTGAGCATTTTTAACACCTGAAAAGTGCACAAATTAAAGAAAATGTGCTATCTTTGCAAACGAAATGGCAGTAGTTAAGACACGAATCAAACTAGTAGATGTGGCGCGACAATTGTTCGCTAAGAATGGTCTCGAGAACACCACAATGAACGACATTGCCCAGGCATCGGGCAAAGGTCGGCGTACCTTATATACCTATTTTAAAAGCAAGGACGAGATCTATTGGGCAGTCATAGAGGGCGAGTTGGAGCGCATCAACGAGAAGATGAACGATGTGGCAACTCAACCGATGGAGCCCGAAGACAAGCTTGTGGAAGTCATCTACACCCATCTCAACATGATAAAAGAGGCTGTACAACGCAATGGAAACCTCCGAGCAGAGTTCTTCCGCAACATCATTATGGTGGAAAAAGTGCGCAAGAACTTTGACCGCAACGAGCAACGACTCTTTGCTTCCATCATGGCGGAGGGTGTTCAGCAAGGCCGTTTCGAGATAGACAGCATCCCTCTATGCTCGGACATCATGCACTATTGCGTCAAGGGATTGGAGATTCCCTACATCTACGGCCGTTTGGCAGACGGGATGCCTCAAGGAATGAGTCGCGGCATCGTGCAAAAGCTGATACATAAAGCCTTGAGCCGACAAGAGCGACATGTAAGCCAGTATCTCTAGGAAATCAAAAGCCAGGAATTTAAAGTTAAGAAACAAATATGGGATTATTAGAAGGAAAGACCGCACTCATCACGGGTGCAGCAAGAGGCATCGGTAAGGCGATTGCCCTGAAGTTTGCCTCAGAAGGCGCAAATATAGCATTCACAGACCTCGTCCTCAACGACGAAATGGCTGCCGGACTGGAAGCCACACGCAAGGAAATCGAGGCAGTCGGCGTGACTTGTCGGGCTTATGCAGGTAATGCAGCCGATTTCGCTGCTACCGAAGAGGTCGTAAAGAAGATAAAGGAAGACTTCGGCACAATCGATATCCTGGTCAACAACGCAGGTATCACGAAGGACGGACTCATGCTTCGAATGACCGAACAACAATGGGATGCCGTCATCAACGTTAACCTGAAGAGCACCTTCAACTTTACGCATGCATGTGTTCCCGTCATGATGAGACAAAGAGGCGGCAGCATCATCAACATGGCCAGCGTGGTAGGCGTTCACGGCAATGCAGGTCAGGCAAACTATGCAGCCTCCAAGGCCGGCATGATAGCCCTTGCAAAGAGCATCGCACAGGAAATGGGTCCGAAAGGCATCCGTGCAAACGCCATCGCTCCTGGCTTTATTGAAACAGCTATGACGGCTCAGCTTAGCGAAGAGATTCGCGAGGAATGGAAGAAGAAGATACCTCTTCGTCGAGGCGGTCAGGTAGAGGATATTGCCAACGTGGCAACATTCCTTGCCAGCGACATGAGCAGCTACGTTAGCGGCCAAGTCATCCAAGTGGATGGCGGCATGAATATGTGATGACTGTCTTATACGAAGATAATCATCTGATAGCTGTCTCAAAAAGAGTAGGGGACATCGTGCAGGGCGACAAGACTGGCGATGTCCCTTTGTCTGATTTAGTTAAGACTTACATTAAGGACAAGTATCAGAAGCCTGGCAACGTCTATCTTGGAGTCGTTCACAGGTTGGATCGTCCTGTCAGCGGTGTGGTGCTTTTTGCCAAGACAAGCAAGGCTTTGCCTCGACTCAACAAGATGTTTGCCGAACATCAGGCAGTCAGGAAAACGTATCTGGCGATAGTCGCTAACAAGCCTCCGCAGCAAGAAGGGACGCTTACACATTGGCTGACGCGCAACGAAAAGCAGAACACAGCCAGAGCTTATGACCGAGAAGTGCCTGGCAGCAAGAAAGCTGTGCTCGACTATCGTGTAGTCGCTCAGTCGGAACGCTACTTCTTGCTCGAGATAGAACTGCATACGGGTCGTCATCATCAGATTCGTTGTCAACTTGCAAAGATGGGTTGTCCCATTCGAGGCGACCTGAAGTATGGTGCTCCACGCAGCAATCCGGATGGGGGAATCTCGCTTCATGCTTGGCGTCTCTCTTTGGAACATCCAGTTTCACACGTTCCTCTCACAATCGAAGCACCAGTTCCTGAAGAACGACTCTGGCAAGAGATAGTTGCGGCACGAATTTGTTAATGTTTCCAACTATTTCACACAAAATTTTTTATTTTGTGTGGCAGAGTGAAGAGTTTTTCGTACATTTGTGTCTTGAAAGTGCTTTCAGAGGATGAAACGTGTGCTGAAATACGTTCTCAGGACGCTTCTGGCGTTGGTATTGCTAGTTGTGATGCTCGCTGCCAGTCTTTATCTGCCGCCTGTGCAAAGGTGGGCAGTAAATCGCCTTACTGCGTACATCGAGGAGCAGACGGGACTCGAGGTGTCCATCGGTAGCGTGCATCTATCTCCTTTGCTCGATTTGAGTCTCGGACAAGTGCGCATAGCAAAGCCGCCAACCGACCTCATTAATGTTGATCACGCCCTTGTTGACCTCGACCTTTCACGCTTGCTGTCGATGCATATCGGTGTGGAAGCCATCGAACTCTCAGATGGAAGTATCCATACGACAGACCTCATCGAAACACTTGCGATGGATGGGAGTATCGGCAATCTCAGGATAGTTGCCGACGACATTGACCTAAAGAACAAGAAAGTTAATGTGACGGATGTTACCCTCGATGGTTGCGTGCTCGACATGAAACTTCGTGAAGCGGCTGAAGAGGATACGACTGAAAGCACGCCTATTGATTGGCAGATTGATGTCGAGAAGTTGAACATTCGGCAAAGCAAGATTGCTCTGCAATTGCCTAATGATGCGATGCGCGTCAATGCTGCTATTCGAGAGGCTAGCCTCAATACTGGCGATATCAACCTAAACAAGGGAATGTATCAAGTGGGCAAGGTCAGTCTCTCGGCAGACAGCCTTTCGTATGATATTCCAGGCTCGAATCCAGTCAAAGGTTTCGATGTCAATCACCTTGCTTTTCGTGATGTTGAACTCAATCTTGACAAGTTATCTTACAATCAGAACACATCGACTCTGAGCACTCAGTTGCGTCGACTCGCTTTCAAGGAGAAGAGTGGCTTCCAACTCGATAATTTGGCTGTTAATCTATCCCTTGATTCGAAGCATCTTACGGCACGAGGTCTCGACTTGAAGACGCCGAATAGTTCTGCTCAGGGCAACATTGACCTTGACTGGAATGCACTTTCACCAAAGGAACGTGGGCAGTTGAAGGCTGATCTTCAGGCTTCTTTGGGTCATAAGGATGTGCTGTGCCTCGCAGAATCTTATCTGCCAAAAGACCTCGCAAAATGCTATCCGTCGCAACCTTTGAACATCAATCTTTTAGCGACAGGCAATATTGACAATCTCTCGTTACAGACATGTAATGTAATGATGCCGTCGATTGTCGACATTCGCACGACAGGTTCTGTGCAGAACCTTGCAGAGAGTTCAAAGCTTGGAGCAGACCTGAAGTGGGATATCACCACGATGGACTTGCGCTGCGTCAATCGCTATCTTGGTTTGAAGGATGTGCGATTCCCAAAGATGACCATTCATGCCGACACCAAATTGCGCGATGCGTCGAAGCTCACGGCTGACGCTTTGCTGCAAGAAGGCAGAGGCAGGGCTCATGTTGTTGGCAATATTGACTTGGGCACGATGGCTTATCAGGGGAATGCTCGCATCAACAACCTTCAGCTTCACGACTTCTTGCCAAAGGACTCGCTCTATATGCTGACGGCTAATGCCAAGTTTTCTGGTCGTGGCACAGATATGCTGAGCCCACGCACCACCCTTCGTGCTCAAGCAGACATTGCTCATCTTGGTTATGCATCTTGGGATTTGGACAACATCAAAGCGGATTGTTCTTTAGAGAAAGGAAAGGCAATAGTGGAGATGCACAGTCAGAATGACTTGCTTTGTATGCAAGGATGTGTCGAGGCTTCCATTACGGACCGAAAGTTGAAGGCTGCAGATTTCAACCTAGACCTGAGCCATATCGACC
Source organism: uncultured Bacteroidales bacterium (assembly GCA_902779315.1). GTDB lineage: Bacteria > Bacteroidota > Bacteroidia > Bacteroidales > Bacteroidaceae > Physcousia. The sequence goes on from CACZBC010000002.1 coordinate 50,278, forward strand.
TCTATGCTCTTCATTTGGCAAAGAAACCACTTACCGCAAGTATGGTAATGCACCTGGATGGGTCTTCCGACTTCCTGCAGACACATAACCTGAAGGCCCGCATCGAAGCGGTTGAGTTGACCACTTCCGACAGCATCATCCATCCGCTTGACCTTACTGTTGACGCCAATCTTACGCCTGAGCTTATCAACATGAAAGCTTTTGCTGGCGACCTTAGCCTCTCTGTTTCTTCTGACCAAGGACTCGATTCCCTGCTGGCTCGTGTCGACAACTTCAGCAAGGAGTTGCAGAGAGAGGTTGACAGCCTTCGCATCAGGCAAGACACGCTTCGAACTTTGTTGCCTCACCTAAAGATGGAGCTTACTTGCGGCCAAAAGAATCCTATAGGCAACATACTTCGCCATGCTACGGGTTATAGTTTCCGCGACCTTTCTTTCCATCTTCTTTCATCTCCTGAAAATGGTTTGAGCGGCAATGGACACATGCATTCCCTCAATACTGGCGCTATTCTTCTTGACAGTATTTATTGGAAGATTCAGCAGGGAGAGAGTGGCGTCGCTCTTGATGCTCGAGTGGCAAACGGGCCGAAGAATAGTATGGTGACCTTCATGTCGCAAGTTCATGCTGCGTTGACTGAGACGGGAGCAAATGCACATCTGGCCTTCTTTGATGCGCAAGGAAAGAAGAGTGTGGACTTTGGTATGGGGCTTGATTTGCTCGCCGATGGTTTCCGTGCCCATTTCACACCGCTTGACCCAATCATCGCCTATCGTCGCTTCACACTTAATGAAGATAATTTCGTTACCTTGACTCGCAACGGACATCTCGATGCTTTAGTTGACCTTTTGGCCGACGATGGAACGGGTCTTAAGCTATATACTACGCCCAATAGCGATGCACAACAGGACGTTTCGCTTAGCGTCAACCACTTCAATGTGGGCGAATTGACGCAAGTCATTCCCTTCATGCCTGACATCAGCGGCTTCCTTCATGGCGACTTCCACTACATGCAAGCAGACAGCACGACAACTGTTTCTGCGGAAATGCTTGTAAAGAGGATGGCGTATAATGGCGTCCGTATTGGCGACATAGGATTGAATGGCGTTTATTTCCCCAATGCCGATGGTTCGCATTATGTCGATGGTATTGTTACATTAGATGAGCAGGAAGTCTTATTGGTAAATGGCAGGTATCACGAAGAGAAGGGCAAGGGCAAGATGGAAGGCGAGGCTTCGTTCCAGAAGATGCCTTTTGCCATCCTCAATGCCTTTATGCCAGACGGCCCGTTTGCTTTGAGTGGCTATGCTTGGGGTGACTTTACAGTAAGTGGCTATACGGACAATCCTATTCTGAATGGCGAGTTGAAGACGGAATCCCTGCATATCGATGCGGACAGTTACAATGTGAACCTTCAGATACCTGACCATACAATAACTGTCAACAACAGTCGTATCGACCTTAACCGCATCGAAGCATATGCAGCAGGCAAGACGCCACTTGTGCTTGACGGCAATATTGACTTCAGCGACTTGAAGAAAGTGCAGCTTGACATGAATGTCCGAGCCAATAACTATCAGCTCATCAATGCGCCGAAACGGCAAGGCTCGTTGGCTTATGGCAAGGTCTTCGTCGATCTTGGCGGAAGGCTTTGGGGCACACTTTCAGACCTCAAGATGCGTGGACGGCTTGATGTGCTAGGCAGTACCGATGTCAGTTGTGTCCTTACGGATACGCCTCTTGCCGTTGATGACCAGCTCTCGGACATTGTTACTTTTGTTGATTTCAATGACACGATTGCCACAGAAGCGATAGAGGTGGCCCGCCAAAGCATTGATATGCAGATGAATGTCAATATTGCCGAGACTGCGCAGATTCACTGCTTCTTGAGCGATATGGGCAACGACTATATTGACTTGCAGGGCGGGGGAGAGATGACATTGACTTACGACCTTCAGAACGATATGCAACTGTGGGGACGTTACACCATCAACAAAGGCACGATGCGTTATTCGCTGATGGCCATTCCTTTGAACGACTTCCAGATAGCGCAAGGCAGTTATGTCGAGTTCCAGGGCAACGTGATGAATCCCCGACTCCATATCAATGCTAGCGAGCGTGTCCGTTCAACCGTAACGGAGAATAGCGTGCCTCGAAATGTTGCCTTCGATGTCGGGCTTGCCATCAGCAGAACACTTGATGATATGGGGCTCGAGTTTACCTTGGAGGCTCCTGAAGACATGTCTGTGCAGAATCAGTTGAGTTCCATGACTGCTGAGGAACGAGGTCGTGTGGCAGTCACGATGCTTGTGACGGGAATGTATGTTACTGATGATGCTGAGACGAATGGCGGATACAACTATGCCAACACGCTTAATGCTTATCTGCAGAGTGCTATCAACGAGATTGCGGGTAAGGCTCTCAATACTGTCGACGTCAACTTCGGCATCCAGAGCGGCACATCGGAAACTGGCACGAACACTACCGACTACAGTTTCAGCTTTGCCAAACGTTTCTGGGGCAATCGCATCAGTGTCATTATCGGCGGCAAGGTCAGCACAGGCCGAGATGCTGTCAACAACGGACAGACCATTATCGACAATATCGCCATCGAGTATCGCTTGGACAAGACTGCTTCGCGCTATGTCAACCTCTTCTACGACAGGAATTACGAGTCGTTGCTCGAGGGACAAGTCACCAAGATGGGTGGCGGCATCGTATTGCGCAAGAAGGCTGACAAGTTGGGCGAGCTCTTCATCTTCAGAAACAAGAAGGAGACGCCGTCGGACACAGAAAAGAAGAAAAGAGAAAGTGATGAATAGAAACATAACACGCCTAAATTGCAAACGTGGCACTATACGATTGCAAACGTCACACTATACGATTGCAAACGTGGCACGCCTGCTTTTGCTTTGCCTGCTTGCCTCGGCTTGTTCCATCACGAACAACTTGCCAGAAGGTGAGAAGCTATATCGTGGCATAAAGAGCATCGACTACGATAAGGGACCAGGTAAGGAAAAGACGGCAGAGCAGGAGGGTGTCATCACGGCATTGGCGGATGCCTATACTACGGTCGAGGGGCTGCTCAGCGGCGATGCTTCTGTCTTGAAGACGGAGGACATGAGCGAGAAAGCCTTTCGCGACAGTATGAAGCGGGCTTCGGAGAAGGACAAGCTGGCTTATGAGGCTGCAAAGGAAGAGGTGGAGGCTGTACTGTCCTATGCTCCCAACGGTGCCTTTATGGGAAGCAGTTTCGTGACGCATCCTTTCCCCATCAAGCTCCTCATCTATAACAAATATGCAGGCAGCAAGCACCGTTTCGGAAAGTGGATGTTCAATCACTTCGCAGCCTCGCCTGTGCTGATAAGCAATGTCAATCCGCGCTTGAGGGCTACCGTCGCGAAGAACACCCTTCGCAGTCGCGGCTATTTCCGTGCCCAGACTTCCTTCGAGACCTTGCCCGATGCGCGAGACACCCTGAAGGAACGTGTTCGCTACGACATCCATCCAGGCCCTGTCTATCATCTCGACAGCATTGCCTACATAAACTTCCCTGAACAGGCAGACAGTATCATTCGCAACGCGACGGAGCCTACTGCTTTGCATCGTGGCGACCCGTTCAGCGTGGTCAATCTGGAGGCAGAGCGAACCAGAATAGTCAGTGCTTTGCGCGAGCAAGGCTACTATTATCAAAGGAACGAGCACATCAATTTCCGTGCCGACACCCTACAGACGCCCATGCTTGTCAAGTTGCAGGTGCAGCCCTCGCTCACGGCTCCGAAAGAGGCGATGAGGCCTTATAATATAGGTAACACGCGCGTGAACATATATAAGTATGGAGACCGTCAGATTGTGGATAGCATCACGATGCGAGGGGGTTACTCTTTCGGATACAGCCAACCCGTTAAGTTCAAGGAGCGCGAGCCTGGCAGCAAGAAGATGCCTAAGGCGCTGAAGGGCTATGCTCCTTTGCTGAAACCTCGGGCTGTGTGGCGTTCGATGCTCTTCCGCAAGGGCGACCTCTACAAGCAGAGTGTGGGAGAACTGATGCAGGAGGGACTCGCTTCGACCAATGTCTTCTCTTCGCTGCGCATCAACTATGTGCCGCGCGATTCTGTCGAGGCTGGCGACACCCTTGACATTGTTGTCAATGCCACGCTCGACAAGCCTTACGATGCCGAGTTCCAAGGCAACCTGACGGGCAAGACGGGAGGACAGATAGGACCGGGTGCCAGCTTCTCTTTCTCGAAGCGTAATGCTTTCCGTGCAGCCGAGACATTGACGCTGAAGGTGTGGGGCTCGTACGAATGGCAGACTGGAGCCAACATCTCTGGCAAACGTTCCTTGCTCAATTCCTACGAGTACGGCCTGAGCGGTTCGCTTTCCTATCCCCGTTTCCGTTTCTTCGGCAGTTTGGGGCGCAAAATTGGCCGCAAGTTCGTTTCCACAACGGCCTTCGACTTGCAGGCAAGGTGGCAGAACCGTGCCGGCTTCTTTGGCAGAGTGTCTTGGAGTGCTGGCGTGAACTATACCCTGCAGCACAAACGGAACATCAAGCACGAGTTCTCACCCTTGACGATTACCTACGACCAGCTGTTGCACAGTACGGCTCGCTTCGACTCCATTGTGGGAGCCAATCCTGCGCTCTATGTTTCTATGCGCGACCAGTTCGTGCCAAGCATGTCGTACACCTTCTCGTGGGCAGGCACGCCGAAGCATCCCTCAGCACTTACCGTCTCGTTCAAGGAGGCGTCGGCGCTTGTTTCGAGCATCTATGCCATTTGCGGAGACTCCTACAGCAAGGAGGGCAAGAAGCTCCTGGGTGTGCCTTATGCGCAGTTTGTGAAGACGACCTTGCAGTACACCCGTCAGTTCCCCCTAACGAAGCGAAGCCTCATTGCGACGCGTGCTTTCGGAGGTATCGTGTACAGCTACGGCAACGCGAAGGCGGCACCTTATAGCGAGCTCTTCTCGGTTGGTGGTGCCAACAGTATTCGTGCTTTCGGAATGCGAACGATAGGCCCCGGCGCTTATCATCCCGAGAAGTCGCAATACTCGTATGTCGACCAGATGGGTGACTTCAAGCTTGAGGTGAACGCCGAGTATCGCTTCCCCATCGTCGGCAAACTGCAGGGCGCGACGTTCCTCGATGCAGGCAATGTGTGGCTTTTGCGCGACAGCGAGAACCAGCCTGGCGGTAAGTTCACGTTCAAGGACTTTGGCAAGCAGATTGCGCTTGGCACAGGCGTAGGCATCCGCTACGACCTCGATTTCCTCGTCATCCGCTTCGACCTTGGCATCGGCATTCACGCACCTTACGATACGGGGAAGCGAGGCTACTACAATATGCCCAGCTTCGGCAAGTCACTCGGCTACCACTTTGCCATCGGATATCCCTTCTAGCCCGCATTCACGGCTCCTCCGCTTTTGGCGTGGGACAAAGCAGGACAAATGTAAAATGTTGCATGTATACGCAACATTTAAAAGGGAGTATACCCTAGAATTATTATTCAATATTATCTTTAGATAATATTGACCCTAGACTCCGGGGGGGTACAGTCTGTGTTTTTTGTTGCACAACTATGCAACATTTAACATTCTGCCTATCACACACCCCGTCAAAGACACCATCCTTATAGTCGAAAATCACACTTTTCTCTGCGCAAAATGCACTTTTTCTGCGCGAAAATCAACTTTTTCCGCGTGAAAATCACAAAAACATCACACTAGATAATCGCCCTCATGACACTAGTAAACTGCCATCGTCACACGTTAAGTTTCCCAATCAACTGTGCCAGAATTCCCAGCTTGCAACGGCTTGCAGGTGAAGCATCTCCAGCCCGTTTTTGACCGTGGCACCCTGTGCTCTGCCTTTCTGCATGAAGAGGGTGTCCTCGGGATTGTAGACGAGGTCGAAGAGCAAGTGTTTCGTGCTGAGCAGTTCGTAGGGAATGGCTGGGGCGTGGTCCACCTTGGGGAACATTCCGACGGGTGAGCAGTTGACGATGACGGTATACTGCTGCAGTGTCTCAGCCGTGATGTCTTCGTAGGTTAACATGCCCTCGCGAGGGGAGCGTGAAACATAAGTCCACTCGATTCCCAAGCGATTCAGGCCGACACAAATGGCTTTGCTTGCTCCGCCAGTGCCCAGGACGAGGGCTTTCTTGTGCCAAGGTTGCAAAAGAGGGCGGATGCTTTCCGTGAAGCCGATGATGTCGCTGTTGAAGCCCTTCAGCTTGCCATCGCGAATGCGAATGACGTTGACGGCTCCTATCTCGCGTGCCTCGTCGCTCAACTCATCGAGAAGAGGGATGACAGCCTGTTTGTGAGGCAAGGTTACATTCAGCCCTCGCAGCTCAGGATTCTCGCGAAGTACGTCGAGGAGCATTGTGGCATCGGGTATCTCGAAGTTGAGGTACTGTGCGTCGATGCCTTCACGGGCGAACTTCTCCGTGAAGAAACCCTTGCTGAAGCTGTGTCCCAAGGGAAAACCTATGAGGCCGTATTTAATCATTTCTTTGCCAAATACATTGTACTGATGCCGAAAGTGAAGCGTTTCCACACGACTTCTGTGAAGCCTGCACGCTTTAAGATGCCCTCCATTTGCTCTGGCTGCGGAAAGGCCTCCATCGAGGCAGGCAGATAGGTGTAGGCGCTGTTGTCGTGGCTGATGAGCCGTCCAAGCAAAGGCATCACGACGTGGGCATAGACCCAGAACAGTTGCTTCATTGGGAAACTGGGCGGAGGCGTGAGTTCCACGATGAGAAGGTGCCCTCCAGGACGCAAGACGCGATGCATTTCCCTCAGTCCCTTGTCGAGGTCCTGGAAGTTGCGAACGCCATAGGCAGACGTTACAGCATCGAACGAACCGTCTGGAAATGAGAGACTCATGCAGTCCTCATGCTCGAAGGAAATCGTGTCCTGCATTCCTTCCTTCAGCACTTTTTCCCTCCCCACAACCATCATGCCTTCGCTGATGTCTGCTCCCGTGATGTGCTGCGGCTTGATGCGTCGGGCCATGAGCAACGCGAAGTCGCCCGTCCCTGTTGCGATGTCGAGGATTTGCTGCGGGTTGAACTTGCCAAGAGCATCAACGGCTTTGCGTCGCCAACGACGGTCTATGCCGAGCGACATCAAGTGGTTCAGCTTGTCGTAGGTCGGTGCGATGCGGTCAAACATCTGCCGCACACCCTGCTTATTTACCTCTTGTTGAGCCATTCTGTCACATTCCTCTCGATGCGACGGGCAATGTCGCCTTCGCTATCGGCAGGCACAAACTTCTTGCCTACGATGTGTTCGTAGAGTTCGATGTAGCGGTCAGCCACGCTTTGGGCGTATTCATCGGTAATCTCAGGCATGACTTGACCAGGCTGATTCATGAAGTTGTGTTCGATGAGCCACTGTCGAACGAACTCCTTTGAAAGCTGCTTCTGAGGCTCGCCCTTAGCGAACTTTTCTTCGTAACCGTCAGCATAGAAGTAGCGACTGCTGTCAGGCGTGTGAATCTCGTCAATGAGGATGACCTTTCCGTCGCGCTTGCCGAACTCGTACTTCGTGTCGACCAGGATGAGGCCCTTGGCTGCGGCAATCTCCGTGCCACGCTGGAAGAGGGCACGCGTGTACTTCACCATCGTCTCCCAGTCTTCCTTGCTGACCAGCCCTTGCTTGATGATTTCCTCTGCCGAAATGTTCTCGTCGTGTCCTTCCTCAGCCTTTGTGGTGGGCGTGATGATGGGTTCGGGGAACTTCTGGTTCTCCTTCATGCCTTCAGGAAGCTTCACTCCGCAGAGTTCACGGCAGCCTGCTTTGTACTCGCGCCATGCTGAGCCAGTCAGGTAGCCGCGGATAATCATCTCCACACGGAAACCTTCTGCCTTCAGGCCTACAGTCACCATCGGGTCAGGCGTAGCGAGTTTCCAGTTGGGCACGATGTCGGCTGTGGCGTCGAGGAACGAAGCGGCAATCTGGTTGAGCACCTGTCCCTTGAAGGGAATGCCTTTTGGCAGGATGACGTCGAAGGCCGAGATGCGGTCCGTTGCCACCATCACCATGAGGTCATCATTGATGTTATAGACATCACGCACTTTGCCGTGATACACACTCACCTGTCCAGGCAGGTTGAAGTCAGTTCTTGTCAATGCTTTCATCTTCTTTCTGTTGTATTTTTTGTTGTGATTCGTAAGCTTCCACGATGCGCGTTACCAGTTTGTGCCTGACGATATCCTTCTTTGTGAGTTCGATGAAACCGATGCCTTTGATGTCTTTCAAGAGGCCGAGCGCCTCGATGAGACCAGAGCGGACGCTGTGTGGGAGGTCAATCTGGGTGGTGTCTCCCGTCACAATCATCTTGGTGTTCATGCCCATACGGGTAAGGAACATTTTCAGCTGGGCAGAGGTTGTGTTCTGGGCTTCGTCGAGGATGACGACGGCGTCGCTCAGCGTGCGGCCTCGCATAAAGGCAAGGGGTGCAATCTGAATGATGTTCTGCTCCATCATCTCACGCAGTTTCTGAGTGGGAATCATGTCCTCCAAAGCATCATAAAGCGGCTGGAGATAGGGGTCTATCTTCTCCTTCATGTCGCCAGGAAGGAAGCCAAGCTTCTCGCCAGCCTCTACTGCAGGACGCGAAAGGACGATTCGCCGGATCTCCTTATTCTTGAGAGCTCGGACGGCTAGGGCAATGCTGGTGTACGTTTTGCCTGAGCCTGCGGGTCCGACAGCAAAGACGAGGTCGTTTTCCTGATAGGCTTTGACGAGTGCCTGCTGATTGGTCGTGCGAGCACAAATAGGCCTGCCTGTCACGCTATAGACAATCACGCCTTCCACTCCCTCGCGCTCCGAGCGTTCGCCTCGAGTGATGTGCAGCAGTTCCTCCTCAGTCAGACTGTTGTACTTGCTGATGTGTTTCTGCAGTTTCAGCACGATTTCCTCGAAGGCGCACATCTCCAGTTCGTCGCCCATCACATGTATGACATTGCCTCGAGCCACGATGCGGAGCTTCGGATAAAGTGCCTTGAGCATCTGCATGTTGATGTTGTTCACGCCATAAAGCAGCAGGGGATCGATGTCCTCGATAAGGATATGTTTTTCTATCATTCGCCAGTATTTTAATGCAAAAGTAATAAAAAAGTTCATAGTTCATAGTGCATAATTCATAATTATTTGTCAATTCTCATATTTTTCACTTTTCACTTTTCACTTTTCACTTTTTTGTTGTACTTTTGTACGTCAAAACGGCAATGAGAAGACTCAAGAAAAAGATATTTTTAGGCGCTTTCGGAGGCACAGTTGCGCTGCTTGGGGCAGTCAGGCTGGTATTCCCTGAAGTGACGGGTGGCGAGAGTGAGGCCAAAACGACTACAGTGACGATGGCAAACGACACGTTAGTCGTAGCCAATCGTAACGTTGTTAATTTGCCATCGTCAAACGTTACGATTGAAACGCAACCTGAGGGTCCTGAATTGCCTGAACTGACTCAAGACCCAGAAGGGCGGGTGAAGTGGCATCCTGTCCGCAGTGTACCCTCGTATACAACCTGCTTCCCTGATGTTCAGGACGTGCAAATCGTGGCTGCCAGGAAGTGGGGCGTCTCTCCTGTTCGCGACAGGAAAGAGGCGGAACACCGCAGGAAAGAACTCGTCTATGTGGGGGCCAATCCCCTCTACTGCATAGACAAAGGCATGACTCACAGCATTCCCTACCTCGTGCCTCGAGCCGCCCATCTGCTTTCGATGATAGGGCGCAACTATCTCGACAGTCTATATATAAAAGGTATACCCCTTCACCAGATCATCGTCTCGAGCGTGTTGAGGACAGAAGACGATGTGGCCAGGCTGACACAGCGTAATGGGAACGCCTCCACAGAGAGCTGCCATCGCTTCGGAACAACGTTCGACATCTGCTACAACCGCTACTCCACAGTCTCTCCGCCAGGTCAGCCCGAGCGCAGAGCCGTCCAGAACGACACACTCAAATGGGTGCTCAGCGAAGTCTTGCGAGACATCCGCGAGAAAGACTTGTGCTACATCAAGTACGAAGTCAAGCAAGGGTGCTTCCACATTACAGTCAGATAGTTAAAAAAAGTTACGCTCGTTTTTGCCGATTAAACTTTTCGACCCCTGCTTTGGTCAAAAGGGTGTGACAAGAACATAAGTAACATAACCAAATTAACAGAGATGAAAAAGACTATTATCCTGGCAGTCCTGGCTCTCATGAGCAGTACTGTAATCTGTGCCCAGCAGCGTATGAGCGCAGAAGAACGTGAAGCAGCAATGGCAGAACGCATCAAGAGCGTGGCCGATCGCATGGCAAGTGACTTCAAGCTGAAGGACGATGCAAAGAAGACCTTCATCGAGACCTACACAGCCTATCAGAAGGAAATGTTCGCAACCAACCAGTTCCAGGGCCAACGCACTGAACAAGGCAATCGTGGCGAAGACAGTAAAGAACTGAGCGCAGAAGATGCACAGGCAAGAATCAAGCAGAACTTCGAGCGTCAGGAACAGCAGATCGCTACCATGCAGAAGCGTCTGGAAGTGCAGAAGAAGTATGCCGAAGAGTTCGCTAAGACACTCACACCTCAGCAAGTGCTCAGATTGCTCACTCCTCAGCGCAATCAACAAGGTGGTCGCGACCAGCAGCGTGGCCAAGGCAATCGTGGCAACTTCGGTGGTGGCCAACGTGGTGGCGGCTTCGGTGGCGGCGGTTTCGGCGGCCCTGGTGGTGGCTTCTAAAGCTATAATCAAAGAAAGATAAAGAAAAAGGTCCAAAGTCTTGCTGCTTTGGACTTTTTTTTGTAGTTTTGCAAGCAAAACTAACACATAATGTAACTATGGGAAGAGTACTGATTATCGGAGCTGGCGGCGTAGCTACCGTTGCCGCTCACAAGGTGTGCCAGAATCCTGACACATTCCAGGAAGTAATGATTGCCAGCCGTACAGAGAAGAAATGTATCGCTCTGGCAGAAGTTCTTAACAAGAAGTATGGCTCGAAGGTAAAGACAGCCCAAGTCGATGCAGACAGTGTGGAGCAGCTCGTCAAACTGCTGAGCGAATACAAGCCTGACATCGTGATGAACCTCGCGCTGCCTTATCAAGACCTCACTATCATGGAGGCTTGCTTGCAGACAGGTTGCAACTATCTCGACACAGCCAACTACGAACCCAAGGACGAAGCGCACTTCGAGTATTCTTGGCAATGGGCGTATCGCGAACGCTTTGAGAAGGCTGGGCTTTGCGCCATTCTGGGTTGTGGCTTCGACCCAGGCGTGACAAGCATCTTCACAGCTTATGCTGCCAAGCATCACTTTGATGAAATCCAGTATCTCGACATCGTGGATTGCAACGCCGGCAACCATCACAAGGCTTTCGCCACGAACTTCAACCCTGAAATCAACATTCGCGAGATTACGCAGAAAGGCCTCTATTGGGAGAACGGCAAGTACATCGAGACGGAACCGATGGAGATTCACAAGCCCCTGACCTATCCCGGCATCGGTCCAAAAGAGAGTTATCTGCTCCATCACGAAGAGATAGAGTCCCTCGTCATCAACTATCCGACCATCAAGAGGGCGCGTTTCTGGATGACTTTCGGTCAGCAGTACCTCACTTATCTTGATGTCATTCAGAACATCGGCATGAGTCGTATTGATGAAGTGGAGTATAAAGCACCCAAAGCAGACGGTAGCGGCGAGACAGTTGTCAAGATTGTTCCCCTGCAATTCCTCAAAGCAGTTCTGCCCAACCCACAAGACCTCGGCGAGAACTACGATGGTGAGACAAGCATAGGCTGTCGCATCCGTGGCCTCAAAGGCGGTCAGGAGCACACATATTATATATATAATAACTGCTCGCATCAGGCTGCCTACGAGGAGACAGGCATGCAAGGCGTCAGCTACACAACTGGTGTGCCAGCCATGATAGGTGCCATGATGTTCCTCAAAGGACTCTGGAGCAAGCCAGGCGTGCATAATGTCGAGGAGTTTGACCCAGATCCATTCATGGAACAGCTTAACAGTCAAGGCCTTCCTTGGCATGAGATTCACGACGGCGACCTTGAACTTTAAGACATCTTAACTGCCATTCCTATGAAACGCATCTTGCTTGTTTTTGCTGCATTGCTATGTGGAACCCTCCTTTGGTCACAAGAAATCGAGGTTGAGTTCTTCACACCAAGTATCGTACATATTGTGAAATCGCCGAACGGGGAACGTCCCAAGAGCCTTGTCGTGACGGCAAAACCGCAGGATGTTGCTGTCAATAAAAGCGGCAATACATGGAAAAGCAAGGAACTGACGGTTAAGCTAGACCCGACATCCAAATGTCTGACCTTCCTGACAAGCGGCGGAAAAGTGTTGCTTAAGGAAGCGGCCTGGACAGTTGAGACTGGTGTTGAAAAGAGAGTTCGCCAAGTCTTCAAGCTCGACAAGGATGAGGCCATCTATGGATTGGGCACCATTCAGAACGGCAAGATGAACCGTCGTGGAGAGCACAAACGTATGGAGCAGTCCAACACCGAAGACTTCCAAAGCGTCATCCAAAGCATAAAAGGGTGGGGTATCTATTGGGATAACTATTCGCCAACACAGTTCGACGATGATGAGAACGGTATGTCCTTGACATCTGAAGCAGGCGAAGCCGTCGACTACTACTTTATGTATGGCGGCTCTGCCGATGGCGTGATTGCCCAGATACGTCATCTGACGGGCGATGTCCCCATGTTCCCGCTTTGGACTTACGGATATTGGCAGTCGAAAGAACGTTATAAGACGGCGAACGAGACGTTGGGCATTGTGCAGCAGTACCGCAAACTTGGTGTCCCTCTCGATGGCATCATTCAGGATTGGCAGTATTGGGGTTCCAACTATCTCTGGAATGCTATGGACTTTTTGGCCGAGGAGTTTGCAAACGGACGTCAAATGATAGATGAAGTTCACAAGTTGGGCGCTCATTTCATGATAAGTATTTGGGCAAGTTTCGGTCCGATGACAAAGGCTTATCGCGAGTTGGACGAGAAGGGTTTGCTCTTCGACTTCGAGACTTGGCCGCAGAGCGGTCTTACATTTTGGCCGCCACGCAAGGACTATCCCTCTGGCGTGCGTGTTTATGACGCCTTCAGCCCTGAGGCAAGGACTATTTATTGGAAGCACCTTAAAACTCTTTTCGACTATGGGACGGATGCTTGGTGGATGGACTCTACAGACCCAGATTGCTTCGATGGTTCCCCTGCTACTTATGCTCATAAGGCGGGCCAAGAAGGCGGCACATGGCGTTCCCTGCGAAACGCCTTCCCTTTGGAGACTGTTCGCGGCGTCTATCAGGCACAACGCAGCACCCAATCCGAGAAGCGTGTCTTCATTATGACGCGAAGTAGCTTTGCCGGTCAGCAGCATTACGGCTCTAATATGTGGAGCGGCGACGTGAATTCCTCTTGGGACATGTTGCGCAAGCAAGTGCCGGCAGGACTGAGTTTCTCGCTGACAGGCAATCCCAACTTCAATACCGACATTGGCGGCTTCTTCTGTGGAGCTTATAATACACGAGGGCCAGCCTCAGCGCCACGAAACCCTCAGTTTCAGGAACTTTATGTAAGATGGATGCAGTACGGACTCTTCTGCCCAGTCTTCCGCAGTCATGGAGCTGATGCCCCACGCGAAATTTGGCAGTTCGGTAAGAAAGGAGAGCCTGTTTATGATGCGATAGAGGAAACTATTCGTCTGCGTTATCGACTGCTACCTTATATATATAGTACAGCCTGGCAAGTGACTAGCAACAGCGAAAGCTACCTTCGTCCCTTGTTCAGCGACTTCGCTAAGGACCGCAATGTTTGGGACATGACAGACGAATTCATGTTCGGTCGAAGCATTTTGGCTGCTCCAATCCTTGAGTCTCAATATACTCAGGAAGAGGTAGTTCGCGGTAATGTGAACAGTGTAGACTGGTCAGCTCCAAAGACAACGCAGAAATACTTGCCGAAGGGAACTGTTTGGTACGACTTTTGGACGGGCAAGCGGTATGCAGGCGGACAGAACGTGACGTTGGAGACGACGCTAAACCGCGTGCCAATGTTCGTCCGTGCCGGCAGTATTGTGCCTTTGGGTCCTGTCATGCAGCATGTTGGAGAGAAGCAATGGGACAATCTTGAACTGCGTGTCTATCCTGGGGCCGATACGTCCTTCACGCTTTATGAGGACGAGGGTGACAGCTACAACTATGAGAAGGGCATCTATTCCAACATTCCTATCAGTTGGAACGAACGCTCTCGAACGCTGACAATCGGCGAGCGTAAGGGCACCTATCCCGGCATGACAGAGGGACGCAAGTTCACCATCATTACTCCAGACGGTCGTCAGCAGACGGTCGATTACAATGGAAAGATGGTTAAATGCAATCTGAAGTAACCAATAAAAGAAAGGGAAGAATTCTAATAACTAATTTAAAATACAGATTATGGCAAAAAAAGAAAACGAGAGTAAAGCTCCCGACCAGCAATCAGAGAAGTTGAAAGCGCTTAAGGCTGCAATGGAGAAGATAGAGAAAGACTTTGGCAAAGGCTCTATCATGAGACTTGGTGAAGAAAGAATTGACAACATCGAAGTCATTCCTTCTGGTTCCATCGCGCTGGATTATGCACTTGGCGTAGGTGGTTACCCTAAAGGTCGTATTATAGAGATTTACGGTCCGGAGTCTTCAGGCAAAACAACTCTGGCCATCCATGCTATTGCTGAGGTTCAGAAGCAAGGCGGCATAGCTGCTTTTATTGATGCAGAACATGCATTCGACCGCTTCTATGCTGCTAACCTTGGTGTGAATGTAGAGGATCTTCTTATCTCTCAACCTGACAATGGAGAGCAGGCTTTGGACATCGCAGACCAACTCATTCGTAGTGCAGCGGTAGACATCATTGTTATTGACTCAGTTGCTGCTCTGACTCCAAAAGCAGAGATTGAGGGCGATATGGGTGAAAACAAGGTCGGCCTGCAAGCACGTCTTATGAGTCAGGCTTTGAGAAAACTCACCGCAACTATCAATAAGACAAAGACTACGTGCATCTTCATTAACCAACTTCGTGAAAAGATTGGCGTCATGTTCGGCAATCCTGAGACAACTACAGGCGGTAATGCGTTGAAGTTCTATGCTTCGGTTCGTCTCGACATACGTAAGTCGTCTCCCATCAAGGATGGTGACAATGTTATAGGTAACGAAGTGAAAGTCAAGGTGGTGAAGAACAAAGTGGCGCCTCCATTCCGTCGTGCAGAGTTCGAAATCATGTATGGCGAGGGTATTAGTCGTGTTGGAGAAGTCGTCGACTTGGGTGTGAGCTTTAATCTACTTGAGAAGAGTGGTTCCTGGTACAGTTACAACGGCACCAAACTTGGGCAAGGTAAAGAGGCGACGAAGGGTGTTCTCCGAGACAATCCAGAACTTTGTGAAGAGATTACAGCAAAGATATACGAGGCCATGAACGGCAAGAAAGAGTAATACTCTCCTTGAAGCGGACAAAGATATGGCGCACTTCAATTTCTGGAGTGCGCCATGTTTGTTTAAAACATCACGTGTGTCGTTCGCGATTTACTAGTGTGATGTTTGCAATTTACTAGTGTGACGATTGCGATTTACTAGTGTGTCGTTGGAGAGGTACCTTATTTGGCGTAAGCAATGGAGCGTGTCTCGCGGATGACTGTAATCTTGACTTGACCTGGATATGTCATCTCGTTCTGAATCTTTGTGGCAATATCTGTGCTCAATTGCTCTGTTTGCTTGTCGTCAATCTTATCGGCACCAACGATGACACGCAGTTCGCGACCTGCTTGGATGGCGTAGGTCTTGACGACACCAGGATGACTCATTGCGATGTCTTCCAAATCTTTGAGGCGTTTGATGTAAGCCTCCACAATCTCGCGACGAGCACCTGGACGGGCTCCACTGATGGCATCGCAAACCTGTACGATAGGAGCTAACAAGGTAGTCATCTCCATTTCATCGTGGTGAGCGCCAATGGCGTTGCATATTTCAGGCTTCTCCTTGTATTTCTCAGCAAGCTTAGCACCATAGAGAGCGTGTGGCAATTCCGGCTCTTCGTCAGGCACTTTGCCTATGTCATGCAGCAAGCCTGCACGTTTTGCCTTCTTCGGATTGAGTCCCAACTCGCTTGCCATCACAGCGCAAAGGTTGGCAGTTTCTCGTGCGTGCTGCAGGAGGTTCTGTCCGTAACTGCTGCGATATTTCATCTTACCAACGATGCGAATGAGTTCAGGATGCAGTCCATGAACACCCAAATCGATGGTTGTGCGTTTGCCTGTTTCGAGGATTTCCTCCTCAATCTGCTTCTTGACCTTAGCCACAACCTCCTCAATGCGAGCAGGATGTATGCGACCGTCGGATACAAGCTGGTGCAGGGCCAATCGACATATCTCGCGACGAACGGGATCGAAGGCGCTTATGACAATTGCTTCGGGAGTGTCATCGACGACAATCTCAACACCAGTAGCGGCTTCGAGGGCACGGATGTTACGCCCTTCACGACCGATGATGCGTCCTTTCACTTCGTCATTGTCAATATGGAATACTGTTACGGAGTTTTCCACAGCTGTTTCCGTAGCTACACGTTGTATGGTCTGGATGATGATGCGCTTGGCTTCTTTGGTCGCTGTCATGCGTGCATCGTCCATAATCTCATTGATATAAGCGGCAGCATTGGTCTTTGCTTCGTCCTTCAAAGACTCGACCAGACGCTCGCGAGCCTCCTCAATGCTCAGGCCGGAAATTTCCTCAAGTTTTGTTCTTTCCTGATTAATGAGGTCAGTAAAACGGGCATTGACTTCTTCTTCCTTCTTTTCGAGCAAAGCCTGTTGCGTTTCCATGCGTTGGCGTTGTGCATCGGCTTCCTGCTTGCGTCGTGTCAGTTCGTCCTGCTTCTGGTTAAGCTGCATTTCACGCTGCTTGATGCGATTCTCAGACTGTTGTATCTGCTGGTTGTGCTGGCGAACCTCTTTTTCCAGTTCGGTACGCTTGCTTAGGAATTTCTCCTTGACTTCAAGCAGTTTCTTTTGTTTGATAACTTCTGCCTCTTGCTCTGCATTTTCTCGAGCCTCTTTAGCAAGAGCTTTCCTCTTAGCAGGCACCGCAATGAAATACCAGATTGCCACGAGTGCAAAGAATGCGATGATTGCAACTAAGAGGGCAACTATGATGTCTGTTGTCATGAATAATAAATGTTAGATATAAATGTGTTTATACTCGGGGTCATTCACTCTTATTTCTTGACGAGTGCGGCCTCGACTTCTGAAAGCAGTGGGCGGAGGAGAGCAAGAACAGGTTCTGCATCGTTGGTTGATTCTTGACGTTTGCTCTGTACGGCTATGTCAAGAATCGTCATCAACAGATACATTTCTGAACTCTGTCCGGGATAGCTGCTTGTATAGAAGTTGAATCTCTCCTTGATAAGTTTTTCTGCCTGACGATATATGTATTCCTCGTCACGCTTGATGGTCATGGGTAGAGTCCATGAACCGAATCGGAGAGTTATTGAAAGGGTGTCATCCATAATCTGTTTACTACTGAGTTACTTTGAGCATAGAGATGCACCGGTCAATATCGCGCACCATTGTCCTGATACGGCCACGCATGTCTTTGACATCGTTGTCTGCCATATCAATGTATTTTGCCATCTTCAGACGGCTGTATCGTTGTTTGAGTTCTTCGTTTTCCGCTTGTAATTTGTTTATTTCTTCTTCCTTTTTCTTGAGTAAGCTACGCAATTCATCCTGCTCACCACGCAGTTCTTCTTGCTGCATAATGAGTTGCCTGACGCGTGTCTCTAACTGGATGATAAGGTTTTTTAGTTCTTGAGTCATAGCGTAAATACTCAATTTGTGGGCAAAGATAATACTTTTTTTTGCTTTATGCAAGTTTATTGCTCACTATTTTTCTTTGGTTCCTTTTTTGCGAGCATCACGATGGTATGTACATACTCGGTTATCCATTGTTCTGAATAGCCAAGCATGCTTTGGTATTTTCTTATGGCAATACAGGTGCGGCGAACGCCATCGTCTTTCCAATCGTTCTGGGTGAAAATCTGATGTACCTGCTTTGCTACCATTTCACGAAGTGCTCCTCGGAAGAAACTGGGCAGTCGCATCTTCCATTGCATCAGGTTGCCCATCAGCATCATCAGGTCTTGGCTAAAGCCTTGGAACTGAATGAGGTAGCTCTGGGCGTCCTGGATTTTGTGACAATGCTTTTTGATGCTGCTGTCGATTTCAGTAAAGAAAGAGTCGCTGACTTTGTAGATGCTTTGTATAAGCTTGCGGCAATGCTTCTTTTCGGCAATGCCGAGTTTGTTATTGACGGTAGCAACGTGGTAGGTCTGCTTGAAGATTCGCAGGTCAGGAAGAGCGCCAAGATTATTTATGCCAAGATGGGATGCCATCATCGCTTGGTAATAGACGCGGATAAGGAGCATGAAATCTTCCATACCACCAACCGTCATTTGTTGTTTATCTTTGCTTTTGCCGAAGATTCTGCTAAGTATAGACATGAGTTTTGTTGGTTTTTACGTTATATGTAATTGATGGATTTTGCTTTGGAATTGTTTATGAGAGTGCCAAGACGTTGGAACATAATGCGAAGGTCAAGCCAGAAACTCCAGTTTCGATAGTACCAAACGTCTGCCGATGTACTGCTTTTGGCTTGTGAGGGGAAACGGTAGTTTGTGATGCCGGCCTTGAGGTGATGGTCCAAGGCAAAGAGTCGTTTCAAATTTTGGCGGTATTCAGAGTAATGTTCTGGCCGCATCATCTGAGAACCGACAATTGTCATGTTGCCCCAAAGCACACAAAGGAATTGCGGCAGCAGTTCCATTCGAGAATGAGCCAAGAACTTTCCAAAGGGGAAATAGCCAGGATCATTAATGCCGTCTAGGAAAGATGGTGCCGCTTCGTAGTGTCGAGTGCGGAAAGTCAGGCATTCGAAAGTCTTACCATTCATGCCACATACGTGTCTAATTGTGAAGACTGGCCCTCGACTCTGCCTTTTGATGCAGATATAGGCGATAGCTGCAAAGACAGGAAAGATGGTAAGCAGTATTAGAAGACTCAACACGATGTCGGTCAAACGCTTGACAGCCTTATTGAAAATGTTTTGGAGAGGTAGCTTGGCAGGCGAAAGAACATTAATGACACCACGGCATTCGCTCTGCATTTCCTTGTTCAAAGTGAAGACTGGTTGAGGCAGAAGATGAAGCACTAAGCCTTGCTCTTGACAAAGATGTGCAATCGCTTCTAGTTCAGCTGTTTGTATGGCAGAAGGCGTACAGTAGATGCTTTCTGTTTCTGGGTGAACTGTGAGATATTCTTCTAGCTGTTGGGCCGTTTGTTCCGTCATACGAGTCAACTTCAATCCGTAGGTGTTTTGTTGCAGAGCTTGTTGTTGCCATACAGTTTCTTCATTACATATAAGGACTCCACGTTCACTATGGTGCATGGAATAGTGAATGAACCAACTATTTAGGATGAGGCGTTCTGCCGTTAATGCCACGAAGAAGAGAAGACAGGAAAAGATTTGGAGAGAACTCCTTTCTGCAAAAACAGCAAAGGCGAGAATGCTGACGGCCAGAGCTGTCTTAATGGCTTGGGCAGCTACTTCGTCGCGACGTGCAGTTTGGCTGTAGGCATTATTGGGAATGAAACGTGTTACAACAAAAAGGAATGCGAAGCCCCAACCAAAATGTGTAAACCAAGCGGACAATGGAACTGCTCCTGTCCTAGTGCCTTGCAGTAATGAGACGATGTAGACACAAGCAGCCCAGAGGAATGCTTCTGCCAAAAGCGTTAAACTGTCGCGAAGCCAATGTCGCTTTGATCGTCGTGTAGATATCTTTGATGTTCCCTCAGACATTGTTTTGAAGAAAGACGCGTTTTATATGCGCATACTTTGTATGCAAAGTTACAACTTTTTGTGCGATATATGGCAATTGTAGCAGAGAAATCTTTTGTTAAGATAATTTTTCCGACGATTTCTTTAATATTAATATAATAATGTGTATCTTTGCACGCTGATTGTCAATTAAAGGATATAAATCAAATTTCAAGGATATATGGCAGAATATATTGCAAACGAAGAAGCACAGAAAGAAGAAGAGTCAGGTGGATTCCGTCTATCAGATATATGGACCATCATAGTTCTCCATTGGCAATGGATTGTTTTGTCCGCGATTATTGCTCTTGGTATAGCCTTTTGCTATTTGCGCTACACACAGCCTATTTATACATCGTCTATGAAAGTACTCATCAAAGACGATACAGATAAGCAACCATATAAGAGTGGTAAAATGAATCTGGGTCCGATGGGTGTCATCTCCAACAGTAATGGTTTCGACAACGAGCTCGAGATATTGACAAGTACCAATGTCAACAGTCGTGTCGTAAACTCCCTGAAACTCTATGTCAGCTATGCTATCGAAGGCAAAGTTCGCAAGTTGGAGCAGTATCAGAATAACCCTATCATCGTTGATATGCCTCAGCATCAACTTGCGGTTTTGCGTACTCCCATCGAATTAGAGATGACAAAGGCCGACAAGGGGCTGCATGTGTTGGGAAAAGTGAGAATGGCTGGACAGAAGGATCCTGTCACTTTTGATCATGATATCAAGAAGCTTCCCAGCAGCATCAACACTCCGATGGGTGTTATCATATTCCAGCAGAATCCTGGTACCAAGTGGAAGGACGAGAAGCTATATGCCACTATTCTTCCTGTAGAAACAGCTGCGCGTAAGTATAGGGGCAAGCTTTCGGCTAGTCCGACAAGCAAGTCCACTACTGTGGCGCGTATTTCTTTTACCGATACGCAGATTGGACGTTCACGTGATTATTTGAATGAACTCCTCAAGAGCTATAATGATGATGCCAACGAAGACAAGAATGAGGTGGCAATGAAGACGGAAGAGTTCATTAAGGACCGTATTGATGCCATTCGCGGCGAGTTGGATGTGACGGAAGGTGAGCTTGAACAATACAAGAAGAGCAACGAACTCATCAATCTTAGCAATGATGCAACAACAGCTCTCTCAAATACAACAGAGTACCAGAAGAAGCAAGTTGAGTTTGAAACGCAGTTGAACCTTATCAATGCGCTGGTCAACTATATGAACAATCCTGCCAATGCCATGCAGGTTATTCCTGCTAATCTTGGTCTTTCAAATGCCAGTTTGAATTCCACTATCGCTCAATATAACGAAGCGGTTTTGCAGAGGAATCGATTGCTTAAGTCTTCCAGCGAGGACAATGCCGTCGTACAACGCATGACAGCCCAGTTGGAAGATCTGTGGCCGACCATTAAGATGAATCTCGATGCCATTAAGAATGATGTGATGACGCAGAAAGCGGGAGCTGACAGTCAGTATCGAATGTTCAGTAATCGCATAAGCAGTACGCCAACTCAGGAGCGTGCGTTGACGAACATTAGCCGTCAGCAAGAATTGAAGGCCAGCCTGTATCTGATGTTGTTGCAGAAGCGTGAAGAGAACTACATTTCCCTTGCCAGCACAGCAGCCAAGGCTCGTCTCATTGATCCCCCATTGTTGGCAGGTAAAGTTTCTCCGAAGGATCAGATGATTTGGCTTGCTGCTTTGCTGATCGGCTTAGGCTTACCCATCGTATTCTTCTTCTTGAAGAACCTGCTTCGCTATCGTATCGAAGGTCGTGATGATGTTGAGAAGTTGACGAAGATTAGCATTCTTGCGGATATTCCTCTTGCTGGTAAGACGGTTGATGGCGAAAAAGCGCTCGTTGTCCGCGAGAATACCAACGACTCTATGGAGGAGGCATTCCGCGGATTGCGTACCAATCTCCGCTTTATCCTCGAGTCGGACGAGAAGGTTATCTTGTGCACAAGTTGTATTCCTGGCGAAGGAAAAACGTTTGTCTGCACAAACCTCGCGATGTCTTTGGCTTTGATGGACAGGAAGGTGATTGTGGTCGGCTTGGATATCCGTAAGCCGCGTTTGGTCAAACTCTTCGGTATACCTGCCGATAAGAAGGGTATTACGACCTTCATGTCAGGTAGCGACACTTCATACGAAGCGCTTGAGGGACAGATTGTTCATGGCGTAACCAACAAGAACCTTGACGTATTGCCCGCAGGTATCATTCCTCCCAACCCGAGTGAGCTAATCTCTCGCGACCAACTCGATCGTGCCATCGAACTGCTTAAGGAGCATTACGATTATATTCTGCTCGACACACCTCCCATCGGACTTGTCAGTGATACTCTTTCCATCGGTCGTGTTGCAGATATGTGTCTCTTCGTATGTCGTGCCGACTATAGTCCTCGCGGCAATTTCGACCTTATTAATAGCCTCAAGGCAGAGGATAAGTTACCTAAGATTAACCTCGTCCTCAACGCCGTTGACATGCGAAAGAAGAAGTATGGCTACTATTATGGCTACGGAAAGTATGGTAAATATGGTAAATACGGCAGGTATGGTTATGGCAAGGGACGTTATGGCCATTATGGTATTTACGGTAAGTACGGAAGCCAGGAAAGCAAAGAACACACGGAGAAGTAAAGGTCATTCAAAAACAACTAGTGTGACGTTGGCAAACATCACGTGCCAACTTTGCAAACATCACGTGTGAAGTTCGCAAACTTCACACGTGATGTTTATTGATATCCCTTTAGAGGTTTGCGCTGATATAGTATCGAGGACCTGCGAGGAAGTAACTCATATAGGCTTCGGCACGTTCGACAGCAGTTGCGAGGTCGTCACCTTTCGCCAAATGTGTAGCGATAGCACTTGCCAAAGTGTCGCCAGTTCCGTTTCGGTCGTCGAGTATGAGCTTCTTTTTGGGATGAGGTGTAAGTGTTTTGTTGACTGCGTCGTAGAGGTAATCCACCAGATATTTGCCCTCTTCAACACTTTTTACCAATACGCTACAGCCCCATTGACTGAGCTTTTTCAAGTCGTTTTCCGGGTCAGTTATTTTGTGTCCCAAAAGAAATTCGGCTTCGCGAACGTTTGGCGTGATGAGTGTTGCGAGTGGGAACAACTCGCTTTTATAGGCAGCAATTGCTTCGTCGCTGACCAACTGCTCACCTGCAAAGTTTACGATAACAGGGTCTATAAGAATGGGTTGCCTGTTAAATCGGCGTAGAACACTAGCCACAGCGAGGATAATCCCGTCAGTCGGCAGTATTCCTGTCTTGATACAGTCGGCTCCAACAGTACTCAGGAATGATTCTGCTTGCGAGACAATCAGTTCGGTCGGCAAGTGATAGATGCTTTTAATCCGGTTCACATCCTCATCCACAATACATGTCAGTGCCGCTGCAGCCCAGCCTCCGCAACGGGTAATAGCCTTGATGTCCGCTTGAACACCTGCACTCCCCAAAGGCTCACTGCCGGCAATGAGGAAAACCTTGCCTGTATTTTCTTTTTTCTCCATTCAGGGCGCAAAGTTACGACGAATATACATAAAAATCAAATATAATTCCATATATTTGCATGCATAAAGTGAAAGATGCGCCTTTTTAGGGCAACGACTATTATTATATAAGATGTATAGAAACCTGATAACACTTTTCGTTGCATTCTTGTGTTGTCTCCTTGTTGGAGCACAGCCTTTGATAAGGACGAATCCCATTCGTGGCAATCACCATACCCATCGCCTTCCTGGCGTCAACGAACGTCGTTTGGCTCGCCTTGAGAAGATGCGTGATGCAAACGACATCCTTCGTCATCGGCAAGGACCTTGGCGCGTGAATGCACAACCCCAGACGAAAAAGGGACTTGTCCTGCTTGTGGAATTCTCTGATACGAAGATGAAATCCGATGCAGTAACACAATGGAATAATCGTTTCAACCAGCAAGGTTACTCTCTCGACGCTCATGTTGGCTCCGTTCGCGACTATTTCATCGACCAGAGTTACGGTTTGCTTACAATTGACTTTGACATTGTCGGACCTCTCGAACTCACAAAAACTCAGGAATATTATGGTTCTCGTCCTAATAGTCAACTAGATGATCGTGCTGCAGAAATGGTAATCGAGGCTCTGAAGCTTGCTAATTCTCAAGTCGATTATGCCGATTATGATTGGGATGGTGACAATGAAGTAGACCAAGTTTATGTCATCTATGCAGGTGTAACGCAGTATGATACACAAGGTTATATCTGGCCTCACGAGTGGAGTCTCAGTAGCGCGCAATTCTATGGAAACGGCAGTGGATACCAGTTCTTGGATGGTGTCTATATCGACACTTACGCTGTCTCCAACGAGCTTGCCAGCGAAACAACCTTCGAAGGAATAGGAACAGCTTGCCACGAGTTTAGCCATTGTCTCGGATTCCCTGACTTTTACGACACAGAATATAATGGAGGAACAGCAGCCCAAAACTGGGATGTGCTCGACGGAGGCAGTTATAACGGGCCGCAATATTTGGGCGAACAACCAAGTCCCTATACTGCTTATGAGCGTTGGTCGGCAGGATGGATAGACCTCATCCCTTTGACAGAACCTTGTAGAGTAAAAGGAATGCCCGCCATTAATGAAGAAGGAGTTGCATATATTATTAATAATACGGGCAATCCCAACGAATATTATATCCTGGAGAACCGCCAGAAGATAACTTTCGGAATAGGTAATGGCGGGCATGGACTCATGGTGTGGCATATTGATTACAATCGAGATGCATGGAACTATAATAAGGTGAACGCCGATAAGGACCATCAACGCATGACCTTTCTGCCTGCTGATGGTCAAGTGGGAGAACTCATAAATAAGGAAGGCTATTATCAGTATCAGATATCTTCAGACGATGAAGCGGGTGATCCCTATCCTGGCAAGCAAAACATAAATGCCGTGCAACAATTGACTTGGTTCACCTCGGAAAGATATGGAACTCAAAATCATCATAACCTGATACATGACATATCAGAGACTTCTGATGGGAAGATTAATTTCACTTATGGCGAGTACTTCCCACTTCCAACGCCTGATGTGGCTTATCCGACAGACATAACTGCAAACTCCTTTACCGCCAATTGGTTCCCAGTTGAGGGAGCAACCAGTTATTCTCTTGAAGTCGAGGCAATAACCGACGAGCCTTCCTCTTCATCAGTCCTATGTGAAGACTTCTCTAACTTTGTTGATATAGGAAAGGGTTCGCAGATAAGTCGAAGTGTAATAGACACATATACGCAAATTCCAGGTTGGACAGGAGCGGGCATCTACGGAACAATGGATGCTTCTGTGCGCATCTCTTCTCAAAGTATTGCCGGTCACATTATGACGCCAGTCATTGAGTTCTGTGCAGGAACATTAATGGTCGATTTTGATGCGGCGTATTATGATACCGATGGTAGTAGTGTTGTTGTTTCTGTGCTCAAGGACGAACAAACATTAGCGACAGAAGTTGTTCCTCTTACTTCCGAACGCCATACTTATACTCTTGCTTTCGATGACATTCCGTCAGGTTGTAAAGTCAAGTTCGAATCGACGGCAAGAATGAAGCGGTTTTATCTTTATAATGTAAACATTTCGGACATAAGTGGAAATGGTAGTGTAACAACTACCTACGAAGGTTTGACTTCAACTTCTTACATTGTTGAGCCAATAGCGTCTGACATGTGTTATTATCGGGTTCAGGCAAGGTGCGAAGATGGCACTTCCGAATGGTCTGGATGGATGGATGTAGACATTGCTTCATCTATAAGTAATATATTTGAAAATGATAAAGATAGAGGAGAAATCTATGACCTTTTTGGTCGTCGTATTCATCAAGTTCCTAAACATGGATTCTATATTCAAGCTGGCAAATTGTTTATGAAGCGATGAATTTTTTGCGCTTTATAAAATGAGTTGGAGACATACTTGTCTACGAAGAATTCCGCCTCATTTCGTTTAGTTTTAATGCTATTTATATATTCTGAAAATGTCATAAAATATTTCGTTAAAATAAGAATGAGACCTTCCCATATACCCTTTTAATTGGAGAAGCTAGGCAAAAAGGTCATCTCATTAAGGTAATTGAGTCAACTCATCTTTTACTCCTGTTTTTCCTGTAAGAAGAAGGCAAAATCTCGCAAAAATGCCTTGATGATTGAATAAATTTAACCATCTTTTGTTAAATAACCTTAAAATGGAGATCTTTCCTTATACTATATGATGTTATTCATTTAAAAAAATGTAAATTTGCTCTGTTGAGTGCGCACAAAAGCGTAAAAAGAGACTGAAAACAACTAAAAAACTAAAATATAAACAAACAATGCGTATGACAAACCGTTTAAGCAAATGGAGCAGACATTCCTCACGGGTGGTATGTCTGCTGACACTTTGCGGGCTGATGTATGCTTGTAAGGATGAGTTTATACTGGACGATGAGAAGCCCAGTTGGCTCAATTCAAGCATATACGAAAGCCTGGAGCAGAAGGGCAATTTCAGAACTTATCTGAAGTTGTTGGCAGACAAGGATGTTAATCCCGAAGGCATGCGTCCATTGACAGACGTGTTGAGCCGAACCGGTTCGAAGACAGTCTTCGTGGCAAATGACTCTGCGTGGGATGCGTTTTTTGCTGCCAATGCCAATCTGCCAGAGAGCAACCCTTGGCATTATGCCACAAGTTATGAGAATCTGAGTCAGGCTCAGAAAAAGTTGCTGATTCACACCAGCATGCTTAACAATGCCATTGTGATGGAGAATCTGGCAAGCAGCCAGTCCGATGGAACCAATTCTCCAACTCGTGGCGAATACATGCGTCGCTATACCGACGTTGAAGCTACTGACTCTATCACCTATGTCGCTTCGGCAGACCTGCCCTTTAGCTACTCTGCTACAGACAAGGACTATTGGGAGCGTTTCCGTGAGGAAAATGGTGGAAAGGGCATTTATATGGCAATTGACTCAACATTGCCGATGATGCTGCATTTCACCTCGGAGCACATGTCTAGAAATACCGTGAAAGACGAGGACTTCGCATATTTCATGGGTCGCGAAAGAAATACGAGCGATGTACATATTTATGATGCTCTCCTGAAGGACAAGGATGGTGTCTGCGAAAACGGCTATGTGAATGTTACCGAAAAGCCGCTTTGCCCGCTCACCAATATGGCAGAGGTCATTCGTACCAATGGTAAGACTAACATCTTCAGCCATATCCTCGATCGCTTCTGTGCACCTTTCTATTGCAACCGTATCACCGAAGCTTATAAGGTACTTCACCCCGACTTTACAGACTCAATCTTTACAAAGAGATATTTCTCTAACAATAACTTCTCTGTAAAGGCTAATTATGTAAGGGCAGGTCAAGATGGTGAAATACCTAAGTTCGAGCCAGGTCCAAAGGGTACTTACCAGACCTACAACCCATATAAGGATGGTTCCACACCTGACCGTATTCCTGCTCTTAAATATGATCCAGGATGGAATGGTTATTACGACGAAATGGATGTCCGCAAAGATATGGCAGCTATTTTCGTTCCTAGTGACGACCAGATGTGGCACTATTTCCAGAATGCAGGTGAGGACCTCATTCGTACATATTATGCTAATGAAGGTACTGCCGAGCAGATTCCTTATGCTAGAGCTACGAACATTGACGAGCTTTATAGGCAAATAGACTGCATTCCTGTAGGTACTCTCGACAAACTGATCAATAACTTTATGCAACGCTCATTCGTCGGCTCTGTTCCCAGCAAGTGGTCCAAACTTACTGATGATGCAATGGAACCGTTGTTCGACAATGTTGATGAGGCAATCGGTCAGCTTGATACTTGTTTGGTTGCAAACAATGGCGTGATCTACGTTATGGACAGAACTTGTGTCCCTGCAGACTATAGATCTGTTACCGCGCCCGCGTTCATTAGTAAAACAAATAAGATTATGAAGTCTGCCATCTATGACGACTACATGAATTTGAACTACTACGCTTACCTTAAGGCTATGCAGAGTAAGTTCACCTTCCTGTTGCCCAGTGATAGCGCACTCTTCTACTATTATGACCCCGCCAGCATGAAGAGTCGTACACCTCGTGCTATCGAATTCTATTTCGTAGGCGGAACCTTCCCTGTTAAACTGAGATTCAGGTACTACTACTGCCCCTACAACAAGGGCACAAACGAACTTGGTACTATTGGTAACATGATTCCAGGTACGAACCAGTATGATAATACTGAGGTAGTGAACCGTCTGAAAGACATCTTGGAGAGCCACACGATTGTGCATGACGGAACCAATCCCATGACACGTGAAGACCAGAAATACTACGGCATTGATACATCAACACCTCTGGACGAGTATTACCTCTCTAAGAATGGTAATGCCGTTAAGGTCGTTCGTGATGACAATGACAGCGTTATTGCCGTGAAGGGCGGCTTCCAACTTGAGAACGAACGTCTGGGTGTTGTTAGCGATAACCCTGGTGTCACATCTTGTAAGCTTACAAAGACTCGTAATGTGGACAATGGTCATACCTACGTCCTCAATTCTCCGCTGGTTCCCACTTATCGTAGTGTATACAGTATCTTCACAAATGATGCTGACTGGTATAAGTATCAGGAAGGCGATCCTGCAGCAGAAACGCCATACAGCCAGTTCTATGATCTCTGTACTGCCGATGGTTATGAAACAGAAATTATCGGTTGTGGACTGGTAGATGGTAGTCTTTCTAAGACACAAAGAGAATCTGCTCTGAAGAAATATAAGATTTTTGTAGCAGACAATGGTTTGGACTACAATGTTCAGTTCTTCAACAACTACCGTTATACAGTCTTTGTTCCAAGCAACGAAGCAGTATTAGCGGCTATCGAAGCTGGTCTGCCAACCTGGGAAGAAATTCGCGAGGATTTCCGCAGTCACTGCAAACCCTACATTGACGAAGAAACGGGCGAGCCAAGACTTGATCCCAATGGCGACATCGAATACACAGACTCACTTCAGACCTATGAAGACAGCGTGCGTATTGCAGCCAAGATTACTTATCTGACTAACTTTGTTCGTTATCACTTCGCCGACAACTCTGTCTTTGCTGATAAGACAGTCCTTGCACCCAACGAAATGGTAACCTCCAGTTATGATAAGGAATTAGAGCTCTTCTGTAAGATTCATGTGGACCGCGTCGCAAATGGCGATGGAACAGACCTTCGTGTATGTGATGATGTGACATGGAAAGAAAATGGTAATAGCATGGGCGCCAATCCCTTTGTGACAGTTGGAGAGAAGAACGTCTTAGCACGTGACATCTCCTGCAACAAAACGCCTGTCAACCAGCAGATGAAGGGTATCACCATCAACTCATCCAGTGCTGCCGTTATTCATTCTATCGATGGTTACCTGAATCACACAAAGGTTATCGATGGAAGACATGACAAGACATGGGAGTCGACCATAAAAGCTAAGAGATATTTACAGAGATACGCTATCCGATAAAATCATCCGACTATGAAGAATAAAATAATTAAGCTTTTACTGCTTTGGGTAGTCGCAATCATGGCGTTACCCGCAAACGCACAGCAACGGCGTATCTCTGGTACCGTATCTGATGATATTGATGTCATCATCGGTGCCAACGTCAAAGAGATAGATAAGAATAACCGTATTGTCAGTCAGGCCGTTACTGATATGAATGGTAACTTTACCATGAATATCAAAGATCCGAATAATACACTTCAGATTACTTTCATCGGCTACAAAGCATGGAGCCAAAAGATTGGAAGTGGCAAGAGTGTATTCAAGGTAACTCTGCAAGACAATACGAAGACAATGACGGAGGTTACCGTCGAAGGTAAGAAACTGGCAGCTACCACAGGTCTTGAAATCCCTGCCCGCGAGTATTCTGGTGCAGTACAGAATTTTAAGATGGATGACTTGGAAGGCCTTGGTTTCGAGGATGTCGGCCAGGCCTTGCAGGGCCAGATTGCCGGTCTCGACATTGTGCCTAACTCTGGTAACCTTGGTTCCGGTACTACCATGCGCCTGCGCGGTACTACAACTATTAATGGTAATGCGCAGCCTTTGATTGTCGTCAATGACCACATCTTCGATATTTCTGAAGAAGAAGCAGCCAGATACGACTTTTCAAACATGGACAACGAGGAGCAGTTCTCGACATTGCTGCAGGTTAACCCTGAAGACATTGAGTCTGTCACTGTCCTGAAGGATGCTGCATCTACCGCTAAATGGGGTTCAAGAGGTGCCAATGGTGTCCTTGAAATTAAATTGCGCCGTGGTTCTCGTGGTAAGACACGTGTAGACTTTAAGTACAGATTCAAGGGAACATGGCAGCCTGAAGGCTACGAGATGCTGAATGGTGACGGATATACAATGATGCTCAAGGAAGCATACTACAATCCCAATCACAGAAACACCTCACTTCCTGAATTGGACTATAACCAAGAACTACCTTATATATATAGTCACTACAGTCATAATACTGACTGGGTGAAGAAGGTACAGCAGTTCGGTCAGGAGCATACGTTCACGGTGGCTCTTACAGGTGGTGGTGAAAAGGCGCAATTCCGTATCAGTGCTAACTACAACAAGAGCACAGGTTCTATTATTGGACAGAAACTTAACCGTTTCACTTCCGCAACTACTTTGGACTATTTTGTCAGTGACCGTATCAAGTTCTCGAGTGTCATTAACTTGGCATTTACAACCAACCAGAAGAACTACGGTAACGACATTTTGGCTCGTGCATACAATGCCATGCCTAACATGAGTGTTTATGAGTACAGACTTGATGAAAACGGAAATCCTGTTCGTACTGACAATTACTTCAACATGTTGCCCTTGGCTGCTACTTTTGCTACAGGTGGTACAGAGCGTAAGGAGAACAATGGTATGATGACATCATACGACCTTAATGACATGTTCAAGAATGGTAACCCTGTTGCTCGTGCAATGAAGGCATGGTGGAAGCAGAAACAATACAACTTGACTCCTCAGTTCAGTGTTGAGTATAAGTTGCTCGGCATAGAGGACGACAAGCACAAACTGAATTATGTAGGTGATGTTTTGCTGAACATCGCTAACAACAGTAACGACCAGTATTGTCCCAGTGAACTCCGAACCATGGATTGGGTTTGGGGTGGCGACAACGCGTCCAGCCTCGCCGACAACGAACGTAACAATGTCAGCAATGATGAGTACAAGATGTTGGAATTTACCACACGTCATGACTTGAAATACTATTCTGCATTCAAGAATACTGACCATAGTCTGAGTGCTTTGGCACGATTTGAGATGGCAGTTCGTAGCAGTAGTTCTCAGGCACTTGGTCTGTGGAATGTTCCTAACGGAATTACTGATCCTACTGTTGTGGCACTGCTCCGCTCAGCATCATCCACTTCAAGTGAGGGGAGAAACCATAGTTTCTTCGGAAATGTTCACTATGCTTATAAGGGTAAGTATACTGCCGACCTTTCAGCCCGTTGGGATGGTAGCACCAGTTTCGGTCGTGGCCACAAGTATGGCTTCTTCCCCTCTGCTGGTGTTCGTTGGAACATCATCGACGAGGACTTCATGAAGTTTAGTAAGGACTGGTTGAGCATGTTCGCAATTCGTGGATCTTGGGGTATCACTGGTGGTGGTGGCGCTGGTAGTAACCAGTATAACAAGTATGCCACCAATGGCTATTACAATGGTCACCAGGTTATTACTCCAGAAAACCTTTCATTGGAGCAGCTGCGTTGGGAAAAGACCAGAAAGTTGAACCTCGGCTTTAACGTTGGTTTCCTGAAAGACTTGATTACCATCGATGGTGAACTTTATGACCACAAGACAACTGATTTGTTGATGAACAATCTTCGCATCCCCAGTGCAAACGGTTTCTCTTCATTGAATCAGGTGAATGCAGGTGTTCTTCGCAACAAGGGTTGGGAGCTTAACTTCTCCACTTCTCGTATATGCAAGTATGGAAAGTTCTCCATGAGATTACGTGGTAATATCGCACAGAACTTCAATGAGGTTGAGGAGATGAATCCTCTTATTCTTGAAAGTCTGAATGGTGCCGAGACATACCAGCCTGGCAACTTGAATTACAATCAGCGTGTACAGATTGGCAATGCCCTCGGTTCTATCTACGGCCTCCACTATCTTGGTGTATACAAGTACGACTACGACCACAATGGTATAACCAATGCTTCAGTTGCTAGCTATGGCTATGCAGAGGCTGACGAGAATGGCGTTGGTCGTCAATATGCCCAAGATCATGGTCTTGAATGGGGAACAGGTACTGGCTATGATGCACAAGGCCATCCCATCAACACTGCAGCAGCAGCTGAGCGTCGCGGAGAAATACATACTTGTCCTATTGCATTCGATGCCGATGGCAATATGTTGACCGACGCCAAGGGTATTCCTTTGCCAATGTACTACTGTTATAACGAAGGTTATCGCTATCAGTTCCAAGGTGGTGATGCCATCTACGAGGACATTAACCATGATGGTCAGATTGACCGCTATGATATGGTTTACCTTGGTAACTCTAATCCTAAGTGCAATGGTGGTTTCGGCTTCAATCTCTACTACGGCAGATTGTCTATGAACGTAGGCTTTAACTTCCGTGTTGGCAACCAGATAGTCAATTTGGCTCGAATGAATCTGGAGAGTATGTTGAACAACCAAAACCAGAGTTTCGCAACCACATGGCGTTGGCGTAAGAACGGTGATGAAACCGTTGTTCCTCGCGCATTGAGTAGTGTCAATGGTTATAGGAGCTACAACTCATTGCCTAGTGACCGCTATGTTGAAAATGGTGATTATCTGCGTTTGCAGTATATTCAGTTGAGCTATGACTTCGATGCCAAGAAGCTTAAGCCTTATGGCATCAACAAGTTAACGTTGTATGCATCTTTGGACAACCTCTGGTGCTGGACAAAGTATACTGGTGTCGATCCTGACGTTTCTCCCCAGGGATTTGCTGTTGCGAGAGACAACAACCGTACACCCCGCTCGAAGTCATTCACGTGTAGTTTAACTCTTGGTTTCTAAAATTGTGACGACTATGAAAAGTTTTAAGAACATATATCATACAGTCTGCCTCATGGGTCTTGTAACCCTTGGTACATCATCCTGCACGGATTGGTTGACCATATACCCTCAGGACCGTGTCGTAGAAGAGAATTTTTGGGAAGACAAGAACGACTTGGAGGGCGTGCGTTATGGTGCATACCGTCAGATGGCACAGACAGTATCTAAGTTTGTGTTGTGGGGCGACCTTCGTTCAGATTCCTATGCGGTTAATTCAGTAGATCATAGTTCCCAAGGGAACCGTGACATGTATATTGAGATTATAAATGGTATGCCAGACTCCAGCATGAATGTTTTTGACTGGGGCGGTGTTTACACTACTATTAACTACTGTAACAAAGTATTGCAGCATGGCGAAGAAGTCCTTGCAAGGGACAAGCAGTTCACTACAGGCGAATGGATTCAGATGCAAGCAGAAATGACTGCTCTCCGCGCCTTGAACTACTTCTATCTGATTCGTGCTTTCAAGGATGTGCCTTATACCACAAAGGTGATTAACAAGGACTCCGAAGTAGAATTGTTCCCCCTTACTAATCAACTTGTAGTCCTCGATTCTATTATCGCTGACTGCGAAAGAGTGAAAGGTAAGGCACGTAATCGTTTCACCAGAAAAGAAGACAGTAAGGGAATGATTACCAACTGCGCAATCTATGCAATGTTGGCCGATATGTACCTGTGGCGCGGCTCTTTGCATGAAGGCCGTCATGGTAAGAAAGGCGTAGACATTGTTAATGGCGAAGAAATCAGTCATAATGTTGATGACGACTACAACAAGGCTGTCGAGTATGCTGATTTAAGCCTTCAGTATCTTGCCAATCAGAATGCAGAGGAAAGGTCAAGTGCAGGGCCTGAAACAACTGCAGAAGAAACCTTCAGTTATGGTCTCACTAACTGCGAGATGATTAAGAACAACTTCGAAGGAGCTGCTCAGGCAACAACACCGAAGTTGGAAGCTCAACGTGCAATCTTTAACAACAAGAACAGTCGTGAAAGCATCTTTGAGTTGCAGTATTCTGTATCCGACGGGTTGTCGAACTCGGTTGTCAATTCTCTCTATGGATTTGGTAACGGAACACACCTGATGGTTAACAAGGATGCTATGGATGCCCTTTACAATGGTGGTATTTCCGGAAC
Organism: uncultured Bacteroidales bacterium; assembly: GCA_902779315.1. Lineage (GTDB taxonomy): Bacteria > Bacteroidota > Bacteroidia > Bacteroidales > Bacteroidaceae > Physcousia. Next base: position 84,430 of record CACZBC010000002.1, read on the forward strand.
TGGAGACAATGGTGGCATGTGGGATTCACGCCTTTGGGTATGTTGTCAAAACAGAGTGGTGACAGGTAGCGGTACTGCCAATGCACAGGCTCAGTCTGGTTACTACTGTATGAAGTATCATTTTGATGACTTGGAGATGGACGGTTCAACAACAAGCCGTGAAATCAAGAGCCTTCATTACACTTCCACTACGTACAACAACTGGATCATCTACCGTATGACCGATGTTATGCTCATCAAGGCTGAGGCACTTGCTTGCTTGGGCAACTCAAATGCAAAGACAGTGAAAGCAATATGTAATGCCATTCATCGTCGTTCATATTGCAACTTCAGGAGTTCTTCCAAGGTTCCCAACACTGATGCTATGACAGAAGGAACTATAGGCAACACCACAGCTGCTAGCAAGAAAGCGAAGAATGGTGTCACCTTAACCGAAAGTATCGTTTACGTTATGAACGAACGTCAGATTGAGCTTATCGGTGAAGGTAAACGTTGGTTCGACTTGGTTCGTATGGCGGAACGTAGTTCTTATGTTAAGACAGATCCCGACGACCCGCGCGAACCTGGTGTTCCCAATGGTCAAAGTGGTATGAGTGCAATGGTTGAGTTATTCCTTGGATCAGGCTCAAATGCAAGCTATGCTACAACCTTGACCAACCGTTTCAAGAACCGATATGGTCTGTATTGCCCCATCTATTACTTGGAGGTAAAGGCCAGCAACGGTGCTATTGAACAGAATCCTGTTTGGAACAAGTCCAAGTACGAGCATTAATAGCACTAATAGAGAGAAGTAATAGATATCAGTTATAAAAGACATACATAATATGGCTAATAACAGAATAAACAAATACATCGGTGCAATGGCAATGGCTACGGTCCTGATAGCTGTGCCGGGTTGTACCGATACATGGGATGACCACTATAATAATGAGTTGGGCACCGAAGCAACGCAGACGCTGTGGGACCTGATTAAGGAGAATCCCGACTACAGTCGTTTCGCAGACATTGTGCGACATGCCAAATACTATAAGGACAATACGCATGCGGTCCCCACTTACACATACGAGAACGTTCTTAGTGGCGGACAGGTAAATACCGTTTGGGTTCCCGATAACAGCGTGCTTACTGAACAAGAGTACCTGAAGTGGAAGCAAATGTGTCTAAGTGAAAACCCTGTGGACGGTTACAATGTTCAACAACAGTTCTTAGGCAACCATATTGCTCTTTGGCGTCACAACATCTCTGAACCGGGTGTTGATACGGTGAAGATGATCAACGGTAAGAACCTGGAGTTCGATAAATCAAAAAGGACATTAGAGGGACTTCCTCTTGGAGATAAGTACAACATCCCTGCAGTCAATGGTGTGATGCACGTTCTCAAGGGTATCGCTCCATTCCGTTACAACTTCTACGAGTCTCTTAAATTCAAGGAGCCTCAGACAAAGTTCGGCAAATATGTTGTAGGTAAGGACACTACTTATTTCAATGTTAACGCAAGTATTGAAGGTTTGCCTGATGAAAATGGTAACCCCACGTATGTTGACAGTGTATACCACACTTCCAATCGTCTGTTTGACGGTAAGTTCTATTTACCAGAAGAAGGTCGAGAGAAGTGGTTAATGCCGGAATATGGTTTTGGTGCACGAATCAACAACGAGGACTCCGTCTTCATCATGATTATGCCTACCGATGCTGCTTGGGATGCTACCTATGAGAAGCTGAAGGAAGCTCATATATATGCTCCCAAATACGAAGACAAGAATAAGGGTAATATGAACACCACAGCATACCTTGATGTAGCTGATGTCGATTCTCTGCAGAAGATGAGTACAGAGATGGATATGATTTCGCCTCTTGTCTTCAATATTCACAAACAGCCGAAGATCAATGACCAGATCATGTGGACTCTTGATGAATTCAAGACGGACAGGGGCGCAAGGGCAGAGTATCTGCTTAATACCTTTGGCGATACCCTCCGCAATGTTGGCGATTGGGATAAGGCCACGCTTTTCGGTGATGCTGAACCATTGGAGATGAGTAACGGTCTTGCTTATGAGGTTTCATCCTGGAATTTCCCATCAGAATACTATACACCCGATGTTAATGTAGAGATTGAAGGTGGTAGCCAGTTCTATAATACAGAAAGCAGCAGGTACAAGGTTGGTCCAAGTTCCATGAGATATTCATTCTCTAACGAGGCGTTCAAGGCTATTACCAGCATATATGGTGAAGTCAGCAACGACAACTTCTTCCATTTCGATGCTTCTGGCCCAACTTCTGGTCCTAAAGTGGATATCATACTTCAGGGCAACAGCCCCAGTGCATATGTTCCCTATGCTCAGGTCATGAGTGGCAAGTATGATATACAGATTGTTGCTGTTCCACACTGGTACCTGGATATTGCCAGCGCTACGGAAATTGAGGAAGAGTTCTATAAACTTGATACGATTGTAAATGAGTTTGACATTACAGACACAATGTTTGTACGTACTAATGAAATCGATACAAACTATGTGAAAGCACTTGCTAGTGTCAACAAGTACAAGATCAAGGCTACTCTTACATATAATAATGGAGGAAGCAAGGACAAGAATCAGGCCTTGACAGCAACTACTGGTATTGATTATAACGGATTGCGAGTAGACACATTAACCTTATATGAGGACTTTGAGTTCCCCTATTCATATAAGAATTTGCGTTACTCTTATCCGACACTGTATATTGAAGGTGTTACCAGTAAGAATGATGCCAACAAGAACGGTTTCGTTTATGACCTTGTGATTGATAAGATCATTCTTAAGAGAAAAAATTAGCTTGTCCCATAGTAATACGATAGCAGAATTATGAAAAAGACATTCAATAATACGTTCTTGCATAGGACTTTGGGTATAAGTCTATGCTTCATGGCTCTTTCCTGTCTCTGCACGACGAATGTCTATGCACAGGATGAGAGTGAAGAAGATGGGGAGGTAGTTGTAAAGAAAGCTGCCAGACCTCAGAATGAAAAGGTATACGAGATGAAGGAAGTAACCGGCGTTGTGATTGACGACGCGACAGGTGAACCCATGGGTGGTGTCCGCATTCAGGCACTTGGTCTGGAGAGATATTCTACCCTTACCGAAGAGGATGGTAGCTACAAGCTGTCTATCCCAGTCTTCTCGGATGCTGTGTATGTATATGCAGAAGGATACAATCCTTTGCAGGTGGCAGTTAAAGACGGGAAGGCAGATGCCAACCTGATAGTCGATAACTTCAACAGTTCCTTTACCGACGGAACGACCATTATCTCACAGAAGACTGCCTTGATAAATGAGACCAGTGGCGTTTCTATCGATCAGGACATTGAGCGCCAATTGGCTGGAGACGTACGTACAATCTTACGTAACGGCATTCCCGGCATAGGTTCTTATATGACCATTCGTGGTGTGAACTCTATCAATGCCAATGCACAGCCTCTCATCATTTTGGACGGCAATATGATCGATCCGCAGTATGATCGTGTGACTATGCACGAAGGTTTCTACAACAACCTCCTTGCTGGCATTGACCCTGATAATATCGAGAGCGTTCAGGTCATTAAGAACGGAACTGCACTCTATGGTGCCAAGGGTGGTAATGGTGTCATTATCATTAATACCAAGCGTGGAAAGAGCATGGCAACGAAGATTGGCGTGCGCATTTATGGTGGCGCAGAGTTTGTTCCCAAGAAACTTAGTGTACTTAGTGGTGATCAGTACAGTTCTTATCTGAGTGACATGGTCAGCACCATCAAGAATATGTCTGCAAGCAGCCTTAGCAGATATGCTTTCTTGGACAAGAGCCCATCGAACTACTACCGTAAGGTCTTCAACAACAATACGGACTGGCAGAAGGATATGTATCGCAATGCCATGACTCAGAACTACAAGATTAACGTCGAAGGTGGTGATGAAATTGGTATGTATGCCCTTTCTCTGGGTTATACCAGCGGTAAGTCAACAGGCAAGGGCACGGACTTCAATCGCCTAAACCTCCGCTTTAATACGGACATTCAGGTTTTCGATAAAGTTCGCACAGGACTTGACATTGCTTACAACCAGGTCAGCTATGATATCTTCGACAATGGTTGGAGCGAGGACTATTCTATGCAGAACATAGGTTCGACAAATGTGTTAGGCCTCATTCAGGCTCCATTTATCAGTCCTTATGCCTACTATTATGATGAGACATCCACTGCTCAATATTCCAGTGACCGCTTGATGTTGTCTTCGGAGTATGCAGGTAAGTATGCCAGCACGAACAATGGCACCAATTGGGTGAACAATCCTTTCCGCTTCCCCCTCACTCTTGGTGACAAGGGTATCAACGAAGCTCTTCGCAATCCCTATTGGATTCTTCAGAATGGTCCTGGCGAGAATAAGAACTATGCTCAAAGCACACAGATTGACTTGAATGTAAGTCCTAAGTATCAGGTGACAAAGACATTCAGCATCAGTGACCGTTTCAACTTCCTGATGACACGTAACAGTGAGAAGTACTTCCTTCCCGTCAACGGTACGACCAATTACTTCCTGAAGGATCTGGGTGACATCAATGCTGTACAGAAGACTCTCTTCTCCAAAGAGACGACTCTGCAGAATGATTTGCGTCTTGATTGGCGTAACATCTATGGCGCTCACACCATCAATGTCTTTGGCGGATGGCGTTACAACAACTACTCTTACAGCTACAACTACATGCGTGGTTACAACAACGAGAACGATAAGTTGCCTGTCATGAACAAAAACATGCCGTACCTCAACTATGGTGGTACCAATGACAACTGGATTGACATGGCTCTCTATCTCGATGCTAACTATAACTACGCAAACCGCTACTTCGCAGATTTCACTTTGAGTATGCAGTCGAGCAGCCGCTTCGGTAAGAATACGAAGGCAGGCATCCAGTTGGGTGGTGTCAGCTGGGGTATCTTCCCCTCTTTGCAGTTGGGTTGGCTTATTACCAATGAAAAGTGGTTCCCCTATACCAACGGCATGGTCAACTACCTCAAGTTGACTGCAGGCTTTGACCAGAGTGGTAATGACGACCTCGACTACTACGCAGCCCGCACTTATTGGGAGAGCATGAAGGTTACCAACAACACGGTAGGCCTTTACCTCAACAATATTGAGAACAGTACTATCCAGTGGGAAACCACGACAAGATGGAACCTGGCTTTGCAAGGTGTGTTCTTCAAGAACCGCATCACAGCCGGACTTGACTTCTTCTGGAACAAGACCAGCGACTTGCTGACCCTTAAGGAGCTTCATTATATGTCTGGTATGAAGAAGTACTGGACTAACGAAGGTGCCCTCACCAATCGTGGTGTTGAATTGAATGTTAATGCTGCAATCATCAACAAGAAAGATTGGAAGTGGGAACTTGGTGCAACCATGGGCCATTACAACAACGAGATTACTGCATTGCCAGAAAGCAGCAGCAACTACATGAAGTTGACCGATGTCAATGGCGGAAATGTGCAGAACATTCACGGATACACTTCCAGCATCTATGGCGAGGACAATGTGCTTACAGCTGTTGGTTATGCTGTGGGTAGCTTCTATGGTTGGAAGACAGATGGTATTTTGGCCAGCGACGAAGAAGCAAAGAAGGCAGGTGCCCTTGGCTACCTCAAGTATCCTACTGGCCTTAAGGAAGAATCCAAGAGATATTATGACTTCAAGGCAGGTGATGTTCGCTTTGTTGACCAGAATGGCGATGGTGTCATAGACAATGCCGATAAGGTTGTCCTTGGCAATCCCAATCCTGACATCTATGGTAATATCTATACCAGCCTTACTTGGAAAGACCTCCGTCTTGATGTTAACTTCAAGTACAGCCTTGGCAACGACATCTACAACTACCAGCGTAGCGAGCTTGAAGGTTTGAATACCACTTACAACCAAACCACTGCTGCTCTGCGTCGTTGGACGTACGAAGGCCAGAAAACCGATATGCCTAAGGCTTGTTACACAGACAGTGAGGATTGGCGCAACAACGAGCGTATGAGTGACCGTTGGATTGAAGACGGGAGCTTCCTGAAGCTCAAGAATGTGCGTCTGACCTATAAGATTCCTTACAGCAACAGCTGGTTGCTTGGCGTGAAGGTATGGGGCGAGGCTAACAACCTCTTCACTCTCACCAAGTATCTGGGCACCGATCCTGAAATGAGTTGCCGCAACAGCAGTCTCTATCAGGGAATTGACACGGGCCTTATTCCCAGTGGTCGTAGCGTCAATTTCGGTGTATCGATTAACCTATAATATAGTACATAGTTCAAAATTCATAGTTCATATTTAAGAATTGACTAAGATGAAAAGGAAATCAATTATAAGCATGTTGTTGTTGAGCATGATGCTGGGTATGTTCTCCACTTCCTGTCAGGACATGCTCTCTCCCAACAGCGAACGTCATTCATATGCTGTGGCAGAAGATACCTTGTATTCTTATTGGGGTATCCTCAAGTCTCTGCAGAACATTGCCGAGCGTTATGTCATCTTGAATGAGTGTCGTGGCGACTTGGTAGATGCGTCTGGTTATATCAGCGATACCATTGCTGCCATTGTTAATTTTGGCGAAGTATCTGATCCCGAGAAGTGGAAAGATGGTGCATGCGCTTACTTGAAGATAGCCGACTACTATCACATCATCAATAGTTGTAACGCCTATATTGCCATGTGCGATACGCTTCGTACTACTGGAACGAACAAGAAGTATATGCTCAAGGAGTATGCTCAGGTGCAGGCTATCCGTGCTTGGGTTTACATGCAGTTGCTTTATGCATATGGCGAGAATAAGGTTCCCTTCTATAAGGAGCCGATGCTCACTACTGATGATATCGACAACTTTACCTCAAAGGCCAATCCCACATTGGTTAACGCCCAAGTATTGGCAGATGAACTTGGTCCGGACCTCGAGGCAATGGAGTTGATTGAGGAAGAGCTTGGCTTGCCCGAATATAACAATTATGGTGACGTAAGCTCTGGCAATACTCATTTTGTTTGCCATAGCAGCAAGTGCATGTTCCCCACGTCGATTGTTCTGGGCGACCTCTATCTCTTGAGTGGCAAGTATATGGATGCTGCTCAGCACTACTACAACTACATCAATTCAAAGTACTGCGGTCCTTTGTCTGTGGACAAATGTGCTAGTTGGGGTCTTTTGGATGACACGAAGGACTATCCTGTCTACGCATACGATGCCACGAATATTCCTTATACAGAGAAGGAAGCTGTCAGCAGATCGACTGAGGCCATTACCTGCATCCCTAGCAATAAGGGTAAACTCGAAGGTAAGGTGCTGACCGACATCAATCGTCTGTTTGGCTTCGAGGCTCAGTTGCGTACCAACAACAATGAGAATGCCAGTGCCAGTGTCAGCTTGAGTCTCAACTACGAGCGAGAGTTGATTCCCAGCAAGGGCTATGAGGCGCTTTGCGACAGCCAGAAGTTTGAGATTTATGTGGGTACCACCACCAACAACATCTTCCTGTTCGAATCGTTGCAGGAACTGCCTGGCGTGGGTGATGCACGTCGTGCATGGATCTATGACAAAGACGGTCGTCAGTGGACTTTCCATGTTGGCGATGATGAATATTATGGCAAGATGGTGGCCAAGCAGAATCCTGGCAGAGGTTTCTCTACAACCTATCCTGTTGTTTATCGCAAGAGTACCGTATGGCTTCGCTTTGCTGAGGCATTGAACCGTGCTGGTTTCCCAAGCTATGCGTTTGCTGTCCTGAAGACTGGTCTTTGCGAGAATCCTGAGTGGTTCCCAACAGAACCCGGTATTCAGTACAAGCAGATTGAAGCACAATACGATCAGATTGAAGGACTTACCGACGAGGAAAAGGACTTCCACAAGAAGTTTGCTATAATGCAACAACTGAATGCTGATATTTTCGAGTATCCCGTCAAGGAAGAAGACTCCTTGCTCTGTTATTATGACAAAGATAAGGGAGGCCAGCTGGAAAAGCAAAGCTATCTGCCTGAAGGATGGGACACCGACAACCAGATTCATCATCTCGACGAGTTTGTTGCTTGGTTGTTAGACTACTTCGAGCAGGAGTATCAGACTGCCATGCAGGAATATCAGGCCTCTCTGGAGACCGAAGAGCCCCTGCCGGAGCCTCAGAGACGTACAATTGACCCGTCTGCCATTCGCTGGATGCCTGCAAGTGCCGAGTCATTCAAGAACATTCCTGCCATCCCATATTGGGCAACAATCGCTTGCTACTATCTCGACCGTCGTGAGGTGGAACGTGCAGCTACGACTCCTTTCCTCAACTTCAAGGGCCAGCCTTATCTGAGAGGACAGAGTCAGACTCAGGTAGTCCTCACCAAAGAGCAAGGAAAACTCTTCAACCTGTCTTTTGGACGCACGCGCATCCCAAGTTCTACCAGTGCTGACAGGATGTACACCATTGGTGTGCACCAGCGTGGTTGCGGTTTCATCCGCTACGATGATCCCATACAGTATGGCCGTTCTTCCTATGGCTATGTAAATATGGTTCAGAAGAAGATTAAGGAAGCAACTGGCAGGGAAGTGACAGCAGAGGAAATCTACAGTGGCAACATCGATGAGGATGTGCAGAATGCCGTTGAGGACCTCATTATTGACGAGATGGGCCTTGAACTTGCATTCGAGGGCACACGCTTCAGCGACCTCTGCCGTGTGGCTCTGCGTCGTGGCAAGCCTGACTATCTCGCAGAGCGTGTGGCTAAGCGTCACACTGGCGAAGTCGATGAGCGACTCCGCAGTTGGCTGCAGGATAAGTCACATTGGTTCCTTCCCATCCCTCAGGAATAAACGCCACATCATAGCGTTTGCAAATACGAAGAGCTGCCGAAGTTTTCCTTCGGCGGTTCTTTTTATGTAGGTGCCAGACAAACCAGGCGTGTGACGATTGCAAACATCTAGTGTGATGTTTGCGATTTACTAGTGTGATGTTTGCGATTTACTAGTGTGACGTTTGCAATTTACTAGTGTGACGTTTGCAATTTACTAGTGTGTCGTTTGCGATTTACTAGTGTGACGTTTGCAATCATCTAGTGTGTCATTTGCAAACTTAACGTGTGATGCTTTTCTCCTATATAAGAGACAAGTCATTTGAATGATGGTTACATTAGTAACCATATTATATGTCGGAAATGTAAAAAAGTCGGTAAAATGGCACATTATACCTTATTTATCGTTTCTGTTTTGCAAAAATGTCGTACCTTTGCGCCCGAAAATGAGAAAAACGCAACCACTCATATCTAAAAACATAAATAAATGAAGAAATTTCTACTCACTGTTCTTTGTGCTCTTTTCTGCCTTTGCGGTATGGCACAAAGCGAGAAAATTTACACCGAACCTCTTGTTGTAACCATCAACGGAGAAAGTACAGAACCTCAAGATGCCAGTATCACAGTCGTTGACAACGGTAACGGCACCATCAACTTCGTGCTCAACAACTTCATCCTGGCTGTAGGTGAAGAGCAGATGGGCGTTGGTAACATTGTTCTCAACAATCTCGAGACAAAGGAAAGCATCTTTGGCCTGAAGTATTTCAGCTACGACGGCACCCTCGCCATCGCAGAAGGCAACAAGGAAGGTATCGATACCTGGATGGGCCCGATGCTTGGCGACATACCTCTTGTGCTTCAAGGCAAGATGACCGACGACAATCTTTATGTCACTATCGATATTGACATGCAGGCTATGTTGGGACAAATCATCTATGTCAAGCTTGGTGCAAACGATCTCTCTCGGGAAAAGATATATACGGAACCTCTTGTTGTCACCATCAACGGAGAAAGCACAGAGCCTCAGAACACAGGCATCACAGTTGTTGATAACGGCGATGGCACTATCAACTTTGTGCTTAATAACTTCATCCTGGCTGTAGGTGAAGAGCAGATGGGTGTCGGTAATATCGTTCTTGACACCCTCGTTGTTACAAAAGAGGAGGATGGCCTGATGCACATTAACTACGATGGTCCTCTCGCTATCGCAGCAGGCGACAAGGAAGGCGTCGATTTGTGGATGGGCCCGATGCTTGGCGAGATACCCCTTAAACTTGTCGGCAAGATGACCGAGGAGAAACTCTATGTCACCATCAACATTGACATGCAGGCAATGATAGGTCAAATCATTTCCGTTCAACTCGGCACAGACGACTTCAATTCCCTCAAGACAGGTGATGTGAATGCCGATGGGGACGTAACCATCGCAGATGGTGTTGCCGTCCTGAACGCAATGGCTGGTCAGGAAGTTCCAGGCAATGCAGATGTGAACAACGACGGTGATATTACCATAGCCGACTTCGTAGCAGTCCTCAACATCATGGCAGGACAATAAATATAAAGTATAGAATAATCAAGAATACAAGATAATAAAAAAGATGAAGAAGTTATTTACATTAGGCCTTGTCGCTTTTGCATTGAGCGCACAGGCACAGTATCAGTTGACAAACCCCGGCTTCGACGGAACATGGTCAAGCATACAGCCTTATACAGGAGGTAGTTCGACGAATGTTGGTACTACACCAAATGGATGGTGCGTGGCTAATGTTGCAGGCTATAATTTTATTGCTTGGATTGGTTCAACCGTAGTGGGTACGGCAGATACTGACCGTACTGGTGTCACGAATGGTCATTCCTGCAAATTGCAGAATGTGGAGTATGCGGGTAATGTCATTCCTGGTTATGTTACTTTAGGCACTTCCTGGAACACAGCAAACACATCCGGTGGCAATTCCGATGGTGGTTCCTTCGGCGGCGCATCATTCACTCGCACTCCAGATGCCATAGAGTTCTACTACAAGCGGACTGCTGCCGATAACAGCCAGCCTGCATCTGTCGTGGCATATATGTGGAAGGGTAAAACCACGCAGACGAATGTTCCTGTAAGTATCAGTAGCAGCAATCCCAAAAAAGTCGAAATGATAAATCGGGACCGCAACATCTTGGGCATGTCCTATTCCTTGCCGACGGGCGACAGCAACAAGCCAACCTATGAAGATTTCAGCCTTATCGCTTCTCTGATGACAGGTGAAGAGCATATTATAAGACTTACCGAAGAGAAGAGTGATTGGACTAAGGCAACATACGAGTTCACTTATCACAATGCAACAGACAAGCCCACGATGATTAATGTCGTCTTCGGTGCGATGGATTACTTCACAGACCGCTCGAACCATAAAAAAAACAATACACTGACGGTGGATGATGTGAAGTTCCTCTATTACTCCGAACTTGCTTCTTGCTCATACAACGGAACTGCTGTCACCTTTACGGACGGCACTGCAACAATTGATGAGTTCTATGATGCAGAAAAACTCGACATCACATCCAATGGTCATGGCGCTACCATTGAAAAGAGTATGAACGAGGACACGCAATTGCTCACCATCACCATCAAGGGCGAAGACATAAGTGAGAATGCATCCAATTATCACACTTACACCATTCAGTTCAAAGCTTCAGAGCCAGGTCCTGAGGTGGTTTCCTCCAAGACATATTCCGAGGACTTGTATGTGACAATGGGCATGAATACTGCAGGCAAGCAAGTGGCCGACGTGGTTGTAGAGACACTTGATAATGGCAACATCAACTTCGTGCTCAAGAATTTCGTGCTTGCCATAGGCGAAGAAGCAATGCCCATCGGCAACATTGCAGTTAACAACATAGAGGTTGCTAAAGATGGTAGTTTCACTTTTAACGATGGTATTGAGATTGTTGATGGCGATGCCCCTGCATACGAAGGACAGTGGGCTGCTTCAATGATTAACAAGATGTGTGGCGGCAGTGTTCCCCTTGACCTAAGTGGCAAGTTCATCGGCGAAGACCATATCATTGTCTATATCTTTATTGACATTGCAGACGTTGTCGGCTATCCAGTTGAGGTTCACCTTGGCTATGCTCGTGCTACTATGGCTGTTAATGCTGAAGCCAAGTACGGTACCTTCTGCGCTCCTTATGCAGTGGAAGTTCCTGCTGACGTTCAGGCATACACGGTTCCTTCTGTAGCAACTAATGGTAAGCTTACTCTTACTGAAGTTGCCAATACGATTCCTGCCAACACTCCTGTTGTGCTCTATGCGGAGGCTGGTTTGGAAGCAGTGGAGACTTTCGGTGTTGCTGAAGACGGCACACCTGTTGCAGGCCTGCTGACTGGTGTGTTTGAAGAAACCACAGCTCCTGTGGGTAGCTACGTTCTGCAGAACCTTAATGAGAAGGTCGGTTTCTATCAAGTTGCAGCAGGCAGTCAGCCCACAGTCGGTGCTAATCGTTGCTATCTGACTGCTTCTTCCAGCATCAAGGCTTTCTTCTTCGACGAAGATGCCACAGGTATTGCAAACATGAAGGAACATAATGACCAGAACAGTGTTATTTACAACCTTGCAGGTCAGCGCCTGAACAAGGTTCAGAAGGGCATTAACATTATTAACGGCAAAAAGATTCTCAAGTAATATGAAGAAGATATATATGGTGCCTGCGCTGCAGGTCAACGAAGCAGAAGTGCAGAATATGATGGCTGTCAGCATTATTAACGAGGATGCTGATCCCGATAAGGATGTTCTCACAAAGGAGGACAAGGACTGGGACTTCTGGGGTGAAGAAGAACAGTAATTAGCTTTTGTTGCTCTCAATACGTTTCCCCACGGCTTGCTTCTTATGGTAAGTGGTGGGGAAACGTTTATCAAATATGATTGGTAAGCTTATAACAATACTTGGTCCTACTGCTTCAGGAAAGACTGTTCTTGCTGCTCATCTTGCTGCACGAATAGGTAATGCGGAGATTATCAGCGGCGATAGCAGGCAGGTATATCGTGGCATGGATATCGGTACAGGGAAGGACTTGGCCGACTATATTGTAGAGGGGAAAGCAATCCCTTACCACCTTATTGACATTTGTGAAGCAGGCGAGAAGTACAATCTCTTTCGCTTTCAGCAAGATTTCCGTGTTGCATACGACGATATCCTTTCCCGCAATTGCCAACCAATCCTGTGTGGTGGGACGGGACTCTATATAGAGTCTGTTCTTAAGGGCTACAAGATGGAGGCTGTACCCGAGAATCCTGAATTGCGTGAGCAGTTGAAGGACTGCTCGTTGCAGGAGCTTAAAAGGATTCTTGAGAGATATAAGACGTTGCACAACGTGACAGACCTCGACACTCCGAAGCGTGCCATTCGTGCCATCGAAATTCAAGCTTATTATCGTGAACACGGAACTTTGACGCGAGACTTCCCTGCGATAGACAGTATTATCTTGGGTGTCAGCATAGATCGCGAGTTACGCAGAAAGCGCATTAGCGAGAGGTTACGCCATAGACTTGAACAGGAGGATATGGTTGGGGAGGTGCGTCGGCTTTTGGAACTTGTTCCTGCCGAAGATCTCATATATTATGGATTGGAATACAAATACCTGACCCTTTATTGTTTGGGCAGGCTTTCGTACGATGAGATGGTGGAAAAGTTGGAGATTGCCATTCATCAGTTTGCCAAGAGACAAATGACATGGTTCCGCGGAATGGAACGTCGCGGGTTTACAATCCACTGGATAGAAAGCACGCTCCCTTTGGAGGAGCGTGTCGAGAAAGCTTTAAATCTTTTAGCTATAGCGTAATATCTGTCCTGGACGCAGGACTGTGTTGCGCTTTATGTTGTTTATGCGGCATAGGCGGTCTACGCTTGTTCCGCATTTTCGTGCGATGGAAGAAAGCGTTTCGCCTGATTTGACTTTATGTATGCGTGTGCGAGGCTTGTTTCGCATTTGCTGAATTTTCTTCTGTTGGAATGCTTCGCTTTCAGCTTCCTTTGCGAGAAGTGCGTTTGCAGCTTCTTCGTCCATTTCCTCTTCACCGCCTACAACGTTATCGGTAGCTGCCAACATTGTGCCTCGACCACTTGAATGGAAAAGGTAGAAGTCGCCCTTGACGTCTTGTGCATCGAAGTCGAAGAGACGTTCAGGATCGATGAACTGGCCGAGGAAACGTGTCTCGAAGTGGAGGTGTGAACCTGTGGAACGTCCTGTATTGCCGCCAAGACCGATGACGTCGCCTGCCCTGACAACCTGGTCGGGCTTGCAAAGATGGCGACTCATGTGGCCGTAAACTGTCTCGAGTCCGTTCGAGTGACGGATGATGACGTAGTTGCCATAACCACCGCGCTCGAAAGCTACGACGCGCACTTTGCCCGAGAAGGCTGCGCGAATGGTGTCTCCCACGAAGACCTTAATGTCTGTTCCGTAGTGTTGACGGCGGAAAGAGCGACGATAGCCGTAGTGGCTGGTTACCATTCGGCTGTCGCAAGGCATGTGGAAGTTGCGGAGGTCAATTCTGTATTCCTTGGGGAGTGCTACACCATACGAACGTGTATAGTCGTTATTCCAATTGGGATAGAGTGATGCAGCGGGGTTCTGCATGTCTGCCAACGATTCCTGCTCGTTGAGGCGGACCAGCGCGATGCTGTCGATGGCACGCATCTTTCGGTCGATGGGTGCGATATCGGCGAGTCGGTCTTGTGCTAAGCTGCTAGTGCAGATTGCGAAGAGCAGGGAAAGGGTGGTTATTATCTTCATCATTCAGGTGGTTGGTTTTCTTTTTGTATAATGGTATTAGGACAGGTCTGTTGCGTAGAGTCGGTCCATGTTAAGGTCACCCATGTCGAACAACTCTTCGGGTTTGAAGAAGCGTTTCAGCTCGATGGCTGCCGATGTGGGTGAGTCGGAAGCGTGTACGATGTTCTGCTGATTGCTCATGCAGTAGTCGCCGCGGATGGTTCCGGGTTCAGCCTTTCGTCCGTTGGTATAGCCCGTGATGAAACGAACCACTTCGATGGCGTCTGTTCCTTCAAGGCACATGGCGATGACGGGTGTCCGCATCATGGATGCCTTCAGGGCAGGAAAGAATGGTTTGCCGACTAGGTGAGCATAGTGCTCGTTGAGTATCTCGTCATTGAGTTGCAGCATTTTCATGCCGACGATGCGCAATCCCTTCTTTTCGAAGCGGCTGGTGACTTCACCTATCAGGCCTCTCATTACAGTACTTGGCTTGAGCAACACCAGGGTTCTTTCCATTTCGTAGCGTTTCGTTTAGTCGCGTGTTATCCTTTACGGTAAAGGCGTTTTCTACGTTTCCGCGTGCAAAGGTACGACAATTTCTGCAGATAACCAAATACTTTTAGTATTTTTAACGACTTCGAACGGTTGTTGACATTTACGAGGCCAGTTATCTTTCGAAACTTCACACGTGAAATCGGCAAACTTCACACTAGTAAATCGCAAACATCACGTGTGTCGTTTGCAAACATCA
This sequence comes from uncultured Bacteroidales bacterium, assembly GCA_902779315.1. Taxonomy (GTDB): domain Bacteria; phylum Bacteroidota; class Bacteroidia; order Bacteroidales; family Bacteroidaceae; genus Physcousia. The sequence goes on from CACZBC010000002.1 coordinate 99,746, forward strand.
CGTGCCTAGTTTTCGAACCAGGCACGCCATGTTTTATGCAGGAATGTTGCGTTACTTCAAATTACCTTGCGCTTTGAGGAGTTTCGTTTGTGCGACCTGAAGCTGACACTTGGCATTAACGAGGTCGGCCGAAGCTTGTTGCCACATTGCTTGTGCGTCGAGCAACTGCGAGAGGGGCTCCATTCCAGCATCGTATTGCTGGCGAGCGAGCCGCATGTTCTCTTCGGCCTGCTCCAAGCTTCGCTGCGTAATGTTGACTTCTGTCTGTGCCTCGTCGAAATTGTTTGCGGCCTGAGCCAGTTCAAGCTGCATCTGTTCGGTAAGGTCCTCCTGCTCTGTCTGAGCTATCTGATAGCGAGCCTTTGCAGAGCGAGCCTTGTAAGTGCGTTCCCCAAAAGTCAGGATGGGCACTTTGAGTGTCGCTCCAACGGCTGCAGAACCATTGTTGATCAGCTTGCTTCCTGCAACTTTTACACCATTTATGTATGTCACGCCGGCAAACATCGCCAGTTGGGGCATATAGTCGCTGCGGGTAAGTTTTATTTGCTGGGCAGCAATGTCTGTCTTGGCCTGCAGTATGGCAACTTCCGGACGGGCTTCCACGGATGTCAATTGACTGTTGATTGTTGACCCCTGACTGCCGTCAAACTGGTTCGCGTCGAGCTGCAAAGGCGTGTTCAAGGGCAGTCCTATGACGTGGCAAAGGTTCATCGTGCTCAGCCTTGTGGCATTGTCGGCACGCTGGATGGCAAGTTCTGCTTCGTTGAGTTTCACCTGAACCTTCATCTGGTCGTTGCGCGTCTTCATTCCATGACGGACAGCACTCTCCACATTCTTCAGCAGTTCATCGAGCAGTTGCTTGTATGAGCGGGCAACATCAGTAAGTTGCCGTGCCCGAATAGCTTGCATGTAAGCTTCGTCAGTATTCAGGATGACTTGACTTTCAGTGAGGCGAATGTTCTCGCTTGCCATTTCTGCTCCGCGTGTTGCCATGCGATAGGCCGTCGTTATCTTGCCGCCCATGTAGAGAGGCTGGGTGAGTGAGAGACTGCCCAGGAAGATGTTGCCCAACTTGTAGTCTATCTTCTGTGAAGGGAAGTCGGCATATTGGTTGAGCGTATAACTTCCGTCGTCAGCCACCGAAATGTTGGGAACGTATGTGCCTGTAGCAGGGTTCAGCGTATAGATGGGCAGATGTCCGCCTGCAAGGGTAAAGTCGCCTTTGTTGGTGGAGTACAGGTCGGCAGCCATGAGGCTGACGCGTGGGTAGTAGTTTGTCTTGTAAGCCTTGGCGTCGTTGCGTGTCTGCTCGAGTGTCAGTTTCGCTTTGGCAATGTCCTTGTTGTGTTCCAAAGCCAACTCTCGCGCTTGGCTGAGCGTGATTTCACGTGTTGTTTCCTGTGCATTCAGGTCGGCATAAGGTATTGCCACAATGCACAACATCAACATGAATACATTATAGATATAGGTTCTCATGTTTACTTTTTCTTACTTTATCTTGAAGAACATGGCGTATAAAATCGGGATGAATATGAGGGTGATGAGTGTTCCCACAAACAGACCGCCCATGATGGTGACGGCCAGACTGCCGAACATGGCATCAGGGATGAGCGGTATCATGCCGAGAATGGTTGTGAGCGATGCCATCATCACGGGGCGTAATCGGCTCTTCGAACTGTTAACCAACGCGGCTTGGGGTTCTATGCCCTCGCTTATCTGCAGGTTGATTTCATCCATGAGCACGATACCGTTCTTAATCATCATGCCTATAAGACCGAGCACGCCAACGATGGCAACGAAGCCAAAGGGCTTGCCCGTTATCAGCACGGCTGGTATCACACCCACAAAGATGAGCGGGATGCAGCAGAAGATGATGGCAGGCTTCTTGTAGTCCTTAAAGAGCATGATGAGTATCATGATGATAAGGATGATGGCAAGGGGGAAGCCATTGAAGAGGTACTTCATGGAGCGGTCGCTCGCCATCTTCTCGCCTTGCCATGATAGCGAGTAGCCTGTGGGCAGTTTTATCTTCTCAATCTGCTTGGCTATTGAGGCACGAGCCGCTTCGGTGCCTACTCCTGGACGAGGCGAGCACTGCACGCGTTGCTGACGTTGGCCGTCGTAACGCATCACGACAGGTTCTTCCCACTTCAACTCAACAGCCTTTGCCACCTGCTTGAGCGGCGTGGTTTGCGTAATCATCTCGATGATGTTGTCTTTGTCGATAGCTCCCGATAATAGCTTCTGCAGGGTAGAGCGGTTGAGCAGGTTGTTGAAATTGGGCATGATGCCGAACACCGGCACATTGTCGATGCGGTCCAAGTCGTTACCTTGTGCATCGGTACATTTCAATACGATGCTTTCGTTGTGTATGCCATCATAGAAAGTGGCGATGGGAATGCCGCTGGTATATGCTAGGATGGATGTTGCCACGTCGCTACGGCTGAGTGCCGTCGTACGGGCTGAGGGTTGGTCGTAATTGACGGAAAGTACCGGCACTTGCGGCTCCCAGTCGGATGTAGGCAAATAGACCTTGTCCGAAGCCGCGATAACAGCCATTGCCGAGTCTGCAAGTCTATGCAGCACCGACGGGTCTGGACCGCTGAAGCATATTTCGATGGGATATTTCTTGAACATCAAGTTGTAGCGTTTCAACTTGATATAAGCATCCGGATAGCGCTTGTTCAGTTCCTTTTGGATGTCATCGATGTTCTCAACCAACGCTTTGGGTGTCTCGAAGTCAATGATAAGCTCGCCGTACGAGAGCGACGGCGTGGCAACGCTTCGCACCAGATTGTAGCGACTTGGCGTGCCGCCGATTGCGGTCGTGATGTGCGTCACTTCCTTTCGCGTCTTCAGATATTCGTTTATCTCTGCCAAGTCCTGCGCCACTTGCGTGTGGTTGGTGCCTTCAGGCAGTTTGTACTCCATGTAAAGTTGGTCGTACTCCATGTCGGGGAAGAAGGCTTGATTGAGGAACCTGTAGCTCCATACGCTCAGGAGTACGAGACCTATTGCCGCAGCAATCATGATGACGCGGAAGCGGAGACCGAAATTCATGATCTTTTCAAGCACAGTATAGCTCCATCCCTTGTACAGGTCGTCATCGCCTCCATCGGTCTTTTCCGGTGCCTTGAGCATACGATCGGCCATGACAGGCACATGAACGAGGGCAAGCACCCATGACAGCATGAGTGAGACAGCAATGACGATAAAGAGGTCACGCACATAAACACCGGCCGTGTCTGGGCTGAGGAAGATGGGCCAGAAGGCGAGGATGGCAATGAGTGTGGCGCCAAGCAGCGGCATTGCCGTGCGACGTCCGATTGCGGTGAGTGCTTCATCGCGTGGTTTTCCTTGCTTGAGGTCAACAAGGATACCGTCAACAATGACGATGGCGTTGTCCACCAGCATACCCATCGCAAGGATGAAAGCAGCAAGACTCACGCGTTGCAATGTACCATCAAAGCCTTTAAGCACGAGCAACGAGCCGAACACAATGGTAAGGAGGCTGAGGCCGATGATAAGGCCGGACTTGAAGCCCATGGTGAAGATGAGCACAACGACGACGATGAGCACAGACTCGAGCAAGTTGACGAGGAACGTGTTGAGGGCAGACTCGACGCGTTCGGGCTGGTTGAATATCTTCTCGAACTTCACGCCTAGCGGCATGGTTTTGCTGAGCTCGGCAATTGTCTTCTCGACCTGCTTGCCAACCTTGATGATGTCCTTGTCTGCCACACCTGCAATCGAGATGCCGAGGGCATGCTGTCCGTCACGCTTCATCTCGTTGCGAGTTGGGTCGGCATAGCCTTTATAGACGCGTGCAACGTCGCTGATGCGCAGCTGTTCGTCATCGTGCCCCTGTATAATCATGTTCGCGATGTCTTCCACTTTCTTGAAGCGGTCATCGACGGTGACGCGGACACGATGTGTGCCGTTGTCGTAGTAACCGGAGTAAGTGGTGCGGTTCTGGTTGTTGAGCGTCTGGATAACTTCGATAGGCATCACGCCGAGATTAGCCATCTTGTCCTGGCGCATCTCGATGTATATGCACTCTTGGCGTTGACCATATATCTCGACTCTCGACACGCCTTCGATATCAGCTACATTACGCTTCACGAGTTCTGCATAGTCTGACATTTCTCGGTCGGTCAGCCCGTCGGCTGTGAGAGCATAGAACATGCCAAACACGTCGCCGAAATCATCACGTACTTGCGGTGTGGATGCTGTGCCAGGAAGTGAAGACGCTGCGTTGCTAACTTTGCGACGAAGGATGTCCCAATGTTGTTCGACGTCTTCATCCTTAACTGTTGTCTCAAGTTCAACGGTGATGAGGCTCAGGTCGTTCATCGATTGGCTCTGTACGTTGTCGATGCCGGACATCTCGTGAATGGCTTTCTCGAGTTTGTCGGTCACTTCAAGTTCCACCTCGTGCGCTGATGCGCCAGGGTAGGTGGTTATTACCATTGCCTGCTTCACCTTGATGGCAGGGTCTTCCAGCTTCGGCATGATGTCGTAGCTGACGATGCCTCCCACCACCAGGATTGCTACAAAGAAAGAGACGAGCTTGCGATTGCTCAGTCCCCAACGGGAAAAGTCAAGTTCCATAACCTTCTACTTACAGGAGTCCTCCTACGTTAGCCTTTGATGTCTTTCCCATTTCCTTCACACGCTGGCCGTCTGTAAGGAAGCGCACACCAGCGGAAACGACCTTCTCTTGCGGCTTAAGTCCTTTCAAGACTTGTATGTTGCCATCCAAGTCGATGCGGCCTACTTCGACGGAACGGCGTTTGACGGTGCCTGTGTTGGGGTCGAACACAAAGACAGATGTCTGCCCGTCTTTCCTGTCGATTGCAGTGGTGGGTACTATCACGCCGTCCACTTCGTTAGGTGCATAATAGGAAACATAGACCATTGTGGACATGCCTGGCGTTATCTTCTGATGGTCGTAGCCGCCTTTGATGCGCAGTCGTGCCGCATAGAGCTGTGTGGCATTTGCCTCTTTATTGACGCGAACGATTTCAAGGGGATACTCCTTGCCAGGTGTCACGTCGAATGAGCAAGTTGCGCTGAGCAGGTCACCCTGACGGGCATAATCGCTTGCAGGAACGAACACCTCAATTTCCACATCGCCAGCATTAAACATAGAGACGATGGGCATTCCTGCGCTGACGGTCTCTCCAGACTCGTGCATCTTGTTCTGTATGTAGCCGCTGATGGGAGCATAAAGTCGCGTGTCGGCAAGTTGGTTCTTGTGATGTGCCAGCTTCTCCGTGATTTGTTGCAGACCGTAGCGAGCACGGTCGTAGTTCGAGGCAGTAGTGCCGTTCTCTTCATAGAGAGCTATAACTCTCTCGGCATCAGCCTTGATTTGTTCGTACTCTGCTTGCGTGGCGGAGAGCTGCACTTGATAGTCGCGAGGATCCATCTGTGCGATGATTTGTCCTTTCTTGACATATTGCCCTTCCTTTACATAGATGCGTTGGATGGGGCCGCTCACGCGAAAGGCCACGTTCACTTCCTCCGAACTCTTTGTCTTGCCAGGATAGCTCAGTTCGGCTGCGTCGCTAATTCGTTCAGCAAGTGCAGTCTTAACATACTGGATATCTTCTTCCGCCCCTTTTTTAGAGTTGCTGCAAGAGGTGAGCAGCGTGAATGCGACAGTCAGAGTTGCCGCCATCAGTTTTGAAACTTTGTTCCCAATCATAACGATATGGCTATTTTTCGTTTGTTCAATATTGTGTCTTCAAACATCACGTGTGACGTTGTCGATTGTCACGTGTGACGTTTGCGATCTTCACGTGTGTCGTTTGCGATCATCACGTGTGATGTTTTATTCCCACTCGATTGTCGATGGTGGTTTCGACGAGATGTCGTAACAAACGCGATTGACTCCTTTAACCTTATTAATGATGTCGTTCGAGACTTTTGCCATGAATTCGTAGGGTAGGTGAGCCCAGTCTGCTGTCATCGCGTCTGTACTGGTCACAGCCCTTAATGCAACGGGATTCTCGTAGGTGCGTTCGTCGCCCATCACGCCGACACTTCGAACATCGGAGAGCAGGATAGCTCCAGCCTGCCAGATCTGGTCGTAGAGTCCCCAGTCACGCAGTCCCTGGATGAAAATATCGTCGGCATCTTGCAAGATGCGAACCTTTTCTGGCGTGATTGCTCCAAGGATTCGGACTGCCAGACCTGGCCCTGGGAAAGGATGACGACCTATGAGATGCTCTGGAATGCCCAACTGTCGGCCCACTCGACGCACTTCGTCCTTGAAGAGCCACTTCAGAGGCTCGCACAGAGAAAGGTGCATTTCTTCTGGGAGACCGCCTACGTTGTGATGACTCTTGATGACCTTTCCCGTAATGTTCAGGCTTTCAATTCGGTCAGGATAAATCGTGCCTTGAGCCAACCACTTAGCATCCGTAATCTTCTTTGCTTCGGCATTGAAGACTTCTATGAAGTCGCGACCTATGATTTTGCGCTTCTTCTCCGGCTCAGTCACTCCGTCGAGGTCGGCGAAGAAACGAGCGCTTGCATCCACTCCGATAACGTTCAGGCCCAGACATTCGTAGTCCTTCATGACATTCTGGAATTCGTTCTTTCGAAGCATTCCGTGGTCCACGAAGATGCAGGTCAGTCGATCTCCGATAGCGCGATTGAGCAAAACGGCTGCCACACTACTGTCTACGCCTCCTGAAAGGCCAAGGATGACACGGTCGTTCCCAATCTGAGCTTTCAATTCGGCAACGGTCGTTTCCACGAAATTCGCTGCAGACCAGTCTTGACGACTGCCGCAAATGTCAACCACAAAGTTCTTCAACAGTTGAGTTCCCTGCAAGGTGTGGAATACTTCGGGATGGAACTGAACGCCCCAAATGGGCTCATTATCAGCAGCATACGCGGCATATTTCACTTTCTCCGTGCTTGCGATTGCATGGAAGCCTTGAGGCAGAGCCGTGATGGTATCGCCATGACTCATCCACACCTGACTGTTCTCGTCAAAGCCCTTGAAGAGCGGATTGTCGAAGTCGATTGTAGAGAGATTCGCGCGACCATATTCGCGACTTCCTGCAGGCTCCACTTTGCCTCCAAGAGTATGGCTCATAAACTGCGCACCATAGCAAATGCCCAGAATAGGCATGCGTCCCCTGAATTGGTTCAGGTCAACGCGGAACGCTTCAGGATCATAGACGCTGTAAGGACTGCCTGCCAGAATGACGCCGATAACATCGGGATCCGATACCGGGAACTTGTTGTAAGGCAGTATCTCGCAGAAAGTGTCGAGCTCGCGCAAACGGCGTGCAATCAACTGAGTGGTTTGCGAACCGAAGTCCAAGATGATGATTTTCTGTTGCTGCATATAATATAATGTGTAAGTGCTTTTGCCCTTGTCGGACTATTACGGACTATTAATTTGCGTGCAAAGGTACGAAAAAGTGAGCGAAAAAGCAATATCAAACAATAAAAAGAGCATAAATAATTTGTATCTTGTCGTGGAAAATCGTATTTTTGCAGCGTATAAGAATAAGAGCGACCAAGTTCAACACAACTAAAATAACGATTATTATGAAAAAACGATTACTTCCGATTATCCTGCTCCTATTGGCAGCGGCAGGAAGCCTAAGGGCGGCAGAAGACGTGATGGAAATTGCCACAGCTCAGGACCTGTATGACTTCGCGCAGATCATTCAGGACGGCGTAGCCACGGATGGCGTCCTGACGGCCGACATCAACTTGGCAGATAGCGATTATCCCGACCTGATGCTTGGCACGGAAAGCCAGCCCTTCACGGGCACCTTCGACGGACAGGGACACACCATCACCTACCACTATGCATTAGTCTCCGAGAAATGGCGCGGACTCTTCCGTGCCGTCGATGGCGCAACCATCCGCAACCTTCGTGTAGAGGGAAGTGCTGTGTCGACCAACATCCACTACGGCGCACTCATCGGCGTGGCTTACGGCACGGTGCTCGTTGAGAACGTCGTGACCAACGTGGACATCACCGGACAGCGCAGCGGTGTGACCGGCGACGCTGGTATGCTGGGAGCTAACTACGCAGACATTACTTTCAACAACTGCGCCGTACTCGGTCCTTTAGGTTATCCTGGCAGCTCGATGTACAGTCCTTACTCCGGATGGTCGAACGGCAGCAGCAAGACAACGCTCAACAACTGTTATGCCACCTGCGAGTTCAAGGAAGGTACGGGCATTGACGGCAACAGCGCCACACTCTCGCACGCCGGAGGCCCATGCGTCTTCAACAACTGTTACTATCTCAACTTCATCGACAAGGCACAGGGCACACAGATTACAGAAGAGCAGCTTGCAAACGGTGCACTCTGCTACAAACTCAACAGCGACCAGAGCGACATCGCTTGGACGCAAAACCTTGATGGCACCGAACCTTTCCCCGTTCCCAACCCCGAAGGCAAGCGTGTCTATGCATCGGGTACTGTCCGTTGTGACGGCGCTGAGTTGGAAGGTAGTCCTCTCACATATTCTAATACTGAGAGTTATCCTGTGAAGCCTGACCACCAGTATGGTATGGATGGAATCTGCACAGTTTGTGGTATGACAGACCCCAATGCAGTCACTCAAAACGCAGATGGCTTCTACCTCATTGGTAATGCAGAGCAGATGTATTGGCTTTACCTGAAGATCCAGGAAAGTGATGCTCAGCTGAAAGTGCTTTTGACCGACGACATCGATTTGAACGATGGTGTTGATCCAAGTCTGATGTTAGGCACGGAAAACAGGCCGTTCACAGGTATCTTCGATGGTGGCTACCACACCATTCACTATGATTATGATGAAGTAACAGAAAAGTGGCGCGGTCTCTTTGCTTTCGTTAAGGATGCAACAATTCGCAATCTTCGCGTAGAAGGCAGCGTTTACGTGACACAGATTCACTACGGCGCACTCATCGGACGCGGCAATGGCACGATACTCGTGGAAAACGTCATCACTGACGTAAACATCACCGGCGCAATGAACCAAGTGACCGGCGACGCTGGCATGATTGGCGCCAACTATGCCGACATCACCTTCAACAACTGCGCCACCCTCGGCGAAATGGGCTTCGAGGGTAGTTCGATGTACAGCCCCTTCTCCGGATGGTCGAGCGGCGAGAGCAAGACAACGCTCAACAACTGCTACTCAACATGCAAGCTCACCGAAGGCACAGGCACGGGCAACTGCTTCACCTTGACACACCAAAGCGGCACAGTCACCATCAACAATAGCTACTATCTCAATGCAATTGGAAAGGTGTTGACGGGCAACAATATACATCAAGCTCAGATAACAGAGGAACAACTTGCAAGCGGCGAACTCTGCTATCTGCTCAATGGCGACCAGAGCGAAATCGGCTGGTACCAGGCCCTTGGCGAGGACGATATGCCTGTGCCAGACCCAAGTCACCTGAGAGTTTATGGTGCTGGCAGTGTCTTCATGAATGTCACAGACAATGCTAGCCTCAATGAATTCGTTACTCGTGTTATTCAAGAAGAGACCGAGCGTCTTGAGGAAACCAAACTCCAGAAGAGCCTTGTTGACTCTTATCTTGAAGCTCTCAACACTTTGAGCTCTTCAGATGACATTGATACTTTCATGGCAGGTTACAATGAACTTGAAGAGCAACGTCAGTCTATCCAAAGTTGTGCAAATGCCTACGCTGCATACATCGCTAAGGTGGAAGAGACAAAGACATATCTGGAAGAACATCCCGAATTGGATAATATAAAGAGTCAGGCTTTGGCAAGCTACCTTACCGAGTTTGATGCACCAAGTGAAGACTATCCGAATGGATCTGCTGTTTATATCCTTGACAACTGCACACTTACTGAAGAAGAGATCATTGCCGAGACTGCCTTCGTCGAAGAGAAACTGGTTGAGGCCATTACTTATACCACACCTATAGGAACCGAGATAACCATGCTCTTCACCAATGCCGACCTGAGCGACCATTTTAACGGATGGGAAGGCCAAGTTCCTACAGGATGGGGTACGTCGGAAACAAGTCCCCTGTATGCAGGTGAGTGCCTTGCTGCGACGATGGATATGTACCAAACAATAACAAATTTGCCGAATGGCATCTATGAGTTGCAGATAAATGGTGCATTTCGCCCGACTCCTTACAATGAATTCTACAATGTCAATTATGCTGCAACGCTATATGCGAACAACATACACAACTTCTTCCAGGCTAACATCGAAGACATGATTAGTGTGGATGACGCCATTGATGGTGAGAATTGCAACATCAACGGTCCTGTTGCCGACTTCCCAATCGTGGATGAAGACGAGAATGTCATCGGCTACACTATGCAGGGCATCGTCAGCTGCTGCAATGCCTTCCAGGCAGGTCGTTATCCCAACTACGTGCTTTGCAACGTTACAGATGGCCAACTGACTATTGGCGTTCGCCAGCCAGGAACAGGACTATCTCGTGACTGGCTCGGTTTCGGCAACATTAAGGTACGTTATTTTGGAGAGATGGATGAAGCAGGCGAGAGCCTCGACCGTGTTTTGGAATCACAATCGGCTCGTGCTCGCACCATTCTTGATACATATGAACAGGCTATTGCTATAGACGATGACTATCCCATTTATCCCAACTATAGCCAAGCACTTAAGGACGAACTTCGTCAGACACTTGATGCTGTAGCTACTACAACTGAACCAGAAGCTAAGTATCAACTCATCGAGAAGTTCTCAGAACTTTTCCTGCAAATCTATGAGAGCAAGCAGGCTTATGTTAAGCTTATGGATATGGCTGAAGAGGTGAGCAAACTGGAGAGTGCGTTCGCCGAGATTCTCACCGAGGATGAATTCGATAAGATGGAAGACCTGTATTCTACTCTCATTAGTGGATACGTTGACGGTACCATGTCAACAGAGGAGATACTTGCCATCAACATCTATGATTACATTGATTTCTTCCCTGATGAAGAGGATGGTTACTATCTGCTTCGCGACCTTGACGATTACATCGTATTTGCAGCCATGGTCAATGGAGGCAGCACAAAGATCAATGCTAAGTTGCTTACGGACATTGACTTGAATGAAGCCGACAATCCTAACCTCATGATTGGCACGTCAGATTCGCAGTTCGGCGGTATCTTTGATGGTCAAGGACATACTGTTACTTACAGCTACGAAGTCAACGATAATTATTGTGGACTTTTCCGTTATGTAGACGGCGGCACTATTCGCAATCTGCGTGTTAAAGGCGATGCCATCGTGACAACGATCCACTTTGGCGCACTTGTAGGCTGGGCAAGCAATACGGTTCTCGTGGAAAGTGTCATCACGGATGTCGATATCATAGGCGAACACAGTGGTGTGACAGGCGATGGCGGTATGTTCGGACGTATGGAGGGCGAGACTACTTTCAACAACTGTGCTACTCTTGGTTCGATGGGTAATCCAGGCAGTTCGATGTATTGCGGCTTCGTCGCATACTCAGGAAGTGGTTCTTCTACACTCAACAATTGTTATACTGCTTGTGAACTTACCGAGGGTACTGGCACTGATTACTGCTACACATTCTGCCGTGGTACAGTACAACTCAACAACTGCTACTATCTCAATGCAGTTGGAACAGTTCAAGGCACACAAATGACTCTTGAGCAATTCCAGAATGGCGAGGTTTGCTACAAGCTTAATGGCAACCAAAGTAATATCTATTGGTATCAGAACATTGGCGAAGATAAATTCCCGGTTCTCAATGAGAGTCATGGAATTGTCGTCCGCAATGAAGATGGTACTTATACAGGCATCAATGAAGTGGAGGCATCCGAGACCACTCAGCCTGTAGCTATTTACAACCTTGCTGGTCAGCGTCTTAACAAGATGCAAAAAGGCATCAATATTATTAATGGGAAAAAGGTTCTTGTTAAATAAGCAATGAAACAGACATTTTCAGCTATTATCCTCTGCGCTGTAGCCTCTGTAGCTATGGCGCAGAGTTTCACGGTCTACGAGAAAGATAAAGACCACGGATATAACATTGTAGATGTGGACAGCATCGTGTTTAGCCCGGATCCTGCGCAAGCAGTTGCTCCTGAGCCTCGCGTAGTTAATGGGCGATGGTGCTCGTTGGGAACATCCATCTCATGGCTCAACGAGAATACAGCCTCTTATCCCCTTACTAAAGGCTATCAGACACGCGTTATGGAGAAAATTGCCTTCAAGAATTTCAGCAACAAGGCAGTCAATGGCGGTACCCTTTCTTCAGCCATCTCGTCAGTTGTCCTTGCTGACTACTATACCATAGAGCACGGTATCAACGATTGGGGGCATTCTACGCCTGTAGGTACCATTGATGACTATATTAACAACACTAAAAATGGCACCTTTGCCGCTATCTATAGGCAAGTCATTGACCGTATCTTCTCGCGTAACAAAAAAGCTCGCGTCATCCTTTGTACTCCGCGAAAAGCTTATGGTTTCAACGGCTACCTGCCTGACCATTGGTACGACCCTCTGAATGGTATCTACCTTGAGGAGTATGCAAATGTTATACGTCAGATAGCAGCTTACGAGTCGTTCCCCGTGGCCGACTTCTTCGCTGAATGTGGTGGTCAGCGCCAACTCGACAACTGGAGTTACGACACAGCTTTACATCCCAATGACGATGGCATGCAGATAATGGCCAATGTGTTGATACAGGCTTTCGAAAAGATACTTGGAGAATAAAACGCATGACAGAAGGCCGTTTCACCATAAAGAATGCAACAATCGTCAATGAAGGTAGGTGTTACCAAGCATCTGTCTCTATTAATGATGGCCGAATCGTTGAGATAAATTGCCATCCTCATTCGAAGGGAAGTGGAGATGATGTGGCGCTTGATGCTACAGGAATGTTCCTGCTCCCAGGTGTTATCGACGGTCATGTTCACATGCGTGAGCCAGGCCTTACGCATAAGGCTACGATGGAGAGTGAGACTAGAGCTGCTGCAAGAGGTGGAGTTACGACGGTGTTCGATATGCCAAATGTCATCCCGCAGACAACGACACTCAAACTTCTGAAAGAGCGTTATGCACTTGCTGAACATCAGTGTCATGTGAATTATGGTTTCTATCTTGGTGCCACGAATGATAACATCGAGGAAATCGAGCAGCTTGACACAACTACTTGTCCTGGCATTAAACTCTTTATGGGTAGTAGTACAGGTGGAATGCTTGTCGATAAAGAAGCGTCACTTCGACAGATATTCCGTTCCTCGCCTTCGCTCATTATGACACATTGCGAGGACACGGCTCGCATCAATGCCAATATGGCGGAAGTTAAAAGGCAATATGGTGAAGATCCTGATGTCCGTTACCATCCCATTATCCGCGATCATGAAGCCTGCTATCAAAGCACAGAACTGGCGGTCCGTCTTGCAAAAGAAGAAGGAGCCCGACTGCACGTCGCCCACATTACGACGGCCAAGGAATTGGAACTCTTTGAGCCCGATGATGAGCGTATTACTGCAGAGGTTTGTGTGCCACATCTTCTTTTCACGGATGAGGATTACGAGATGCTTGGCACTCGCATTAAGTGCAATCCTGCCATCAAGACGCTCGCTGATAGAGAGGCCCTTCGCAAAGCCCTTACAGATGGGCGCATCCGTACTATTGGCACGGATCATGCTCCGCATCTGCTAAGCGAGAAAGAAGGCGGTTGTTGTAAGGCGATGAGCGGAATGCCTATGGTGCAGTTCTCTTTGCCTTCCATGTTGGGTTTGACGACAGACGGCGTGCTTAGCATTGAACGACTTGTCGAACTGATGTGCCATAATCCAGCCCGTCTCTATGGCATCGAGAAGCGCGGTTTTGTCCGCGAGGGCTATTGGGCAGACCTTGTTTTGGTGCGCCAAAATCCCTGGGAGGTGACGAAGGACTGCATAGAGAGCCGCTGCGGTTGGAGTCCTTTAGAGGGAAGAAAGCTCAGATGGCAAGTTGAAAAGACATGGGTAAATGGCAATCTTGTATGGGATGGGACATCTGTCTCGCAACAACCTCAAGGCAAAAGAGTTAATTTTGGCTCCTAAATAAACCTTTATACATTAATCGAGTCAAAGAAAACGACGAAATAAATATAACTTTAACCCCAAATCCCTAATTTGTGAAACGTTTCATTTCTCTCCTCATATTATGCCTTAGCTCTTATTTTGCAATGGCACAAAAGGTTACCGTGAGCGGATCTGTCGTGGATGGCTCTTTGAACGAACCCATGCCGGGTGCTTCTGTCGTGCTGCTTCAGCCCAAGGATAGCGCTCAGGCAGCAGGTGTTTCTTCAGACCTCGATGGCAAGTTCAAACTTCCGGCAGTCAAGGCAGGCAACTACATTCTGCGCATCAGTTTCATCGGTTTCCAAACCTATTATCGCAATATCACATTGCCTAAACAGAATAATAGTGTCAACCTTGGCGAGATAACCTTGCAAGAGAACAGCAAGATGTTGAAAGAGGCGGAGGTGACAGCCAAGTTGGCACAAGTGGAGATGAGTGCTGACACGTTCGTCTTTAATGCGGATGCGTTCCGTTTGCCTGAAGGTTCTGCTCTCGAAGACCTCGTCAAGAAATTGCCTGGAGCGGAAATCGATGAATCGGGTAACATCAAGATTAATGGCAAGAATATTTCCAAGATAATGGTCGACGGTAAGGAATTTTTCCAGAACGACACTAAGATGGCGTTGAAGAACTTGCCCTCCAAACTTATCAAGAAGCTGAAGTCGTACGACAAGAAGAGTGACTATTCGCGCATTACGGGTATTGATGATGGCGAAGAGGAGACGGTTCTCGACCTTTCTGTCAAGAAGGGCATGAAGGACGGATGGGTAGGCAACTTCGACGGAGCCTACGGCACGGAAGACCGCTACTCGGGCAGGGTCAACGTCAATCGCTTTATGGACAACAAGTTCCTGTCAGTTATTGGCAGTCGAAACAACGTCAACGACTTTGGCGGTCGTTGGGGTGGTGGCGGAAACGGCATCACTACCAGCACGATGGGCGGTGTGACATTTGCTTGGGAAAACGGCAAACCTGAATATACAGCAGGCCTTTTGAAGATGGGTGGCAACGTTCGCTATAGCAGCAGCGACAGCTATTCGGAGAGCCGAACCAATAGCGAGATGTTCCTGCCCACGGGTACGAGTCAGTTCTCCAACTCCAAGAACCACGGCACCAACTGGAACCAGAACATTAATGCCAATTTCCGTCTTGAGTGGTTTCCTGACAGCATGACCAATATTTTGTTCCGTCCGAACTTTAGCCATTCCAATGGAGACAGTTTTTCGGACAGTCATAGCGTCACCTTCAATAAGAGTCCTTTTGATGCTGGCCTGACTGACCCTGTTGAGCAGTACAAGGCAAT
This sequence comes from uncultured Bacteroidales bacterium, assembly GCA_902779315.1. Classification (GTDB taxonomy): domain Bacteria; phylum Bacteroidota; class Bacteroidia; order Bacteroidales; family Bacteroidaceae; genus Physcousia. The sequence goes on from CACZBC010000002.1 coordinate 115,118, forward strand.
GGCAGACCCAGACGGCATTCGTGTCAACGGCAACGAACGCCTGAACAGTGGAAACAGTCACAACAACAATGTTAATGGCGAGTTGCAGGTCAACCGTCGTCTTGTAGTGCCTGGACGTAACCTTACTCTCAATGTGGAAGGTTCGTACAGCGAAAGCGATAACGAGTCATTCAGCCGTTCTGTTGTCAAATACTATCAGCGTGGTGGCGAATTGAATGCCGACTACCAGAACACCTCGTCGCCCTCCAAGAACTATAGTGCCCAAGGACGCATCAGCTATACCGAACCCATCCTGAAGGGAACTGTCGTTCAACTCAGTTATCAAGGGCAGTACCGCTTCCAGGACAGTAATCGCGAGATGATGGTCTATGACCAACTGGAAAAGGCATTGGAGGAAAGGGGCCTCACCGACGTTACCGCTACCGACCTCTACAACGGCACCTATAATGGCATGGACTTCATCAACTATGGTATCGACTTTACGCAACTCACGCGCGATGCCATGAACAGCCAGTATGCCACCTACAAGGAGTTCAATCAGAGGATCAACCTCATGCTGCGCTACAGCGGCAAGTACGAGAACGGCCAGGAGTTGAACCTCAATATGGGCTTGAACTGGGAGCCCCAACGCACAGATATGCGGTACGAGAAACGTGGTATCAAGATTGATACCGTTCGTCACATCCAGAACTGGGCGCCGCGCTTCAATCTGCGATGGAAGATTTCGAACACTAGCCAGTTGCGTGTCCGCTACAACGGCAATATGTCGCAGCCGTCGATGACCAACCTCATCGAGGTGATGGACAACAGCAATCCGCTCTACATCAGCACGGGTAATGCAGGCTTGAAGAGCTCGTGGAACGACCGCTTCAATGTCGACTACAACGACTACATCCCTGAAAAACAGATGGGTTGGAACATCAATGCCAACGCTAATATGAACCGCCGTTCCATTAGCAACGCCACCATCTACGACACTGCATCGGGCATCAGCTACAGCCGTCCCATGAATATTGACGGCGGGTGGAACGCAGGCACATGGATGGGCTTCAACACAGCTTTGGGAGCGAAGAAGTACTTCAACCTCAATGTGAACCTCAACCTCAACCACAGCAACAATGTGGGCTATATCAGTACCGACCTCGATGAAGGTGCTGCACAGTACCTAACGCCTACTGTCGACATGAGCGGTCTGTTCCGATACATGGATGAAAACAATCTCCTGAAGAAGTCCAATACACGCAGCACGAGTGTTGGTGACAATTTGCGGCTCAACTTCCGTAACGACCTCCTTGAGATCGGAGTCAACGCCGGCATGAACTATCAGCACGCCCGCAACGATATGCAGAAGCAGGGCAATCGCGATACATGGTTCTACAACTACGGTGGCAATGTTTTCATTAATATGCCTTGGGATATGCAGTTCAGCAGCGACATTTCGCAGCAGAGTCGTCGTGGTTATGATGATACAAGCATGAACACCAACGAGCTCATTTGGAATGCACAACTCAGCCAGAACTTCCTCAAGTCGAAGAATGCTACGGTGAGTGTGCAATGGTACGACATCTTGCGTGAGCGCTCGAGCATCAGCCGCAACTACAGTGCCACGAATCGCAGCGATACCTGGACGAATGCCATTCACAGCTATGTGATGGTGCACTTCATCTATCGCTTCAATCTCATGGGCAACAAGGAAGCACGCCAGGCAGGTTTTGGTGGCGGTGGTTTTGGTGGCGGCTTCGGCGGAGGCTGGGGCGGCGGAGGCGGCGGCCGTGGCGGCAGGTTTTAACGTCGCAACTCCCTGACTCTCTAACTGCTTCATAGATGAATAGCTGCCATGAGTGTTCGTGTTAAATCCCGACCTCTTATGGCAGCTATTTTTGTTAGCTGTGCCTAATTGTCAAACATCACGTGTGACGTTTGCAATCTTCACGTGTGACATTCGCAATCATCACGTGTGTCGTTTGCTAACGACCTTAACCTAGTTGAAAAGGATGGCCAGACTCTTATCGAATTATCCCTCCGAAGAACGGAACTCCATTGGTGTGAGCCCTTCATAAAGGCGGAACATCTTGTTGAAATATGGTGCGGAATCGAAGCCGAGGCGGTAGGATATCTCTTTGCATGAGAGGTCGGTGTTGAGCAGGTAGTCCTTGGCGCGTTCCATTTTGAGATGAAGAAAGTATTGGGCTGGAGCAAAGCCTGTGTATTCCTTGAAGATTTTGCGGAACTTTGAATAACCCATCCCGGCTTCGGCAGCAACATTCTCCATACGTATGCCTTCGTTCAGGTGTTGCCTCATATACTTTATGGCGACATTGATGCCATTCATGTCTGGGTTGCCGATGTAGGGCAGTTGCAAGCTTCGCGAATAAACGGTGGTGATGATGAGCCCCACGTATCCTATCAACTGTTGTTGATAAGCGGGGAGCATTTTTTCTGCTGCATCGTATGCTTGTTCGAAAGCGTAAAAAAGGATGTCGGTCATTCCCACATGAAAGATGGGATGCGACTTGTCGGGAAAGAATTTTTGAAGCAAGGTGTTGGCAACTTCCCCGGCGAAACCTATCCAAGCCTCAGCCCATCCAATCTCGGAATCAGGAGCATAGTTGTGCCATTCATAAGGATAGAGCACGACTGCATCGCCTGCACGAAGTTGTGTGCGAGGTTGATGAACTGATTCAAACCAACCGCTGCCTTTCGTGATATATACTATCTGAGCCTCTCGGAGTACTCGCCCTTTTTGGGGCGAAAAGAGATAGTCCCCGGGGTGGTCGCTTGTGGGATAGGTGCTGCCGGCTGCCACGTTCTGCATCCCGATAGTGTTGACAGTGATGCCCCATCGGGAATCGGAGTCGTGAGTAAGAAGGTATTTTATCGTTGCCATGCTGCAAAGATAGCAATTTCTTTACGAATATCAAATTGTTATATCTAAAAATCATAAAGTTATTCAAAATATTGTATAATATACCTAACTTTGCCCCAAATTAGCTTCCTTATTTTGTCAAATATAAACATAAAAGTTATAAAAACATGAAGAATCTGCTTTTTTCTTTTCTTGTGTGTATGACGGTATCATCGGCTTTTGCTCTCGATGTTACGGGACTTCGTACCGAGGACTATCACAATCCAGTCGGCATAGACAAGAGCAATGTCCATTTCTCTTGGCAATTGCAGAGTGAGTTGCGTGGTGTGATGCAGACAAGCTACAATGTACAGATTGCCAGTGACGCCAGTTTTGGCAATGTCGTATGGGAATCGGGAACTATCGATTCTGACAAAAGCGTGTTCGTTGAGGCTAGTGGTTTCACGCCTTCTGCCGAGACACGTTATTATTGGCGTGTCACCGTAACTGACAATAAAGGCGAATCGGCAACCAGTACAGAGAAAGCGTACTTCGAAACAGGTCTTATGACCGCAAATGCTTGGAACGGAACGCATTGGATTAAGGCAAGCACCAACGAGGCCGGCTCGGAGACAGAAGGTCCCATCACAGATTATGAGGTGGAGGTTAAGTTCAATGTGAAGCAACTTGCAGCAGGACTCATCTTTGCTGCTTCTGACCATAGCAACTATTATATGTGGCAAGTCAATACCAATGGAAGTGTTCGCTTCCGTCCACATCGCTGGAGTGGAGGCAATCCTTCCCTCCTCTCGGAAGCAGCCATTACGCGTGTCAGTATCCAAAACGGAGAGCAGCATACCCTCACTGTTAAGGTGACGGGTGCCAATACGGCTCGCACCTACATCGACGGAACGCTTATTGACACCCGCACGGGTGACTTTACATATGGCGACTTCGGTTTCCGCGAGGACTACGACAATGGCAACCAGCCCGAGCAGGCCTATTTTGACGATTTCATCGTGAAGACGGGCGACAAAGTACTCCTCGAGGAACATTTCGACGGAAGCTCGTGTATGTTCTCTAGCGGCACCCTTCAAAACGGACAGTTTTACGTTTCAGGCCCCGCCACTTATGCTTGGCAGCAGAAGGTGGCAAAGCCCGTCCGTTTCGATGTGGAGTACGACTTTACTCTAGTCAACGACAACGCCAGCATCTGCTTCAGTGCAACCTCCAGCAACACATATATGATGTGGGCTATCAATACACTCGACGTCAGTCAGCCTGTCGTACGCCGTCACGTCTATAACAACGGAAACCTGACCTATAACGACACACCTATTACGGCTTTTAGCAAGACCGACATTTTGGGCAAGCAGCATCATATTGTCCTGGAATGCGAAACGCCCTTCGTGCGTACATATATAGATGATGTCTTGGTCGATACCTATCAGGACACCCAAGGCGTGCTGGCTGTTGGCGACCTTGGCGTACGTGTCAGCGCTACCGGCAACGAACGCGAGAAGGCATATTTCGACAATATAAAGCAAATCGTTTATGATGAAGAGGGCAACGGAACCGTGACCTTCAGCGAGGACTTCGAGGGTGCAGGCAATGCATTCAATGCAACTGATATTCGCGACTATAATGGCAGCCGCCAATGTTACATGGAAGCAGCCGTTGGCGGCAGCAAGCGACTCATGCAACAAGACGGCAGCATCACCGCTGGTGTGCCTATGTTCCGTAAAACTTTCGAACTTGGCAGCAACGTTCGTCGCGCTCGTCTCTATGCTACAGGATTGGGTGTTTATAACGTCTTCATCAATGGCGAACGCGTAGGCCAGACCGACGAGGACGGCAACACCCTCTATGACGAGCTCAAGCCCGGTGCAACGGAAATGAAGAAGACTGTCTTCTACACCACGCACGACGTCACGGCTTTGTTGCGTGAAGGTAAGAATGCTATCGGCGCCGAAGTGTCAAGCGGTTGGTGGAACGGCGGTATCGTGCATGGCATGTACGGCAACAAGCCCAATGCTTTCCGTGCTCTGCTCAAGATAGAAATGGAGGATGGCTCGACCAAGGTTATTCCTACTGATCTCACGTGGCTCAGCAATACCAATGGTCCGCTGCGCAAAGGCGATATCTATAATGGCGAGACCTACGATGCTCGTCTCGAGAACGGACAGTTCACACCCGATTACGACGATAGCCAATGGTTTGCTACGGCCGAGAGCAACGACTTCAAAGGCGAGATACTTGCCTTCGAAGGACCGGCCATCATGGCAGTTGAGGCTTTGCGTCGCTATCCCCAGACCATCCAGATATACGAAGGCACGAAACCTAATGGAAAGACCTTCGGCGCGATTAATGTCGTAGAAGAATTAAACGGCCAGAACAACTTCATACTAAAAGCCGGTCAGACCGCTGTCATCGATCTCGGACAGAACGCTTCTGGTTGGGTGAGCTTCACGGCCAAGGGCATTAATGGAACCAAGTTGCGCTTCCGTTTCGGTGAGATGCCTAATACAACGGGTGACCGCGGTCGTGGCGACGATGGTCCTGCCGGTTCTGTTTATACAGAAAATCTTCGCTCTGCCGAGGCCACACTCTATTACACCCTCAAGGGTGCTGAGGAAGGTGAATCCTTCCATCCCACTACGACTTATTTCGGCTTCCGCTACATCGAGGTAACAACTTCTGCCGATGTTGAGTTGACGAACGTCATTGGTGAGACCGTTACCAGCGCCGTCGACGAGAAGTCTTCCTTCCGTACCAGCCATGAGGATGTCAACAAGCTCTATAGCAACGTTATGTGGGGACAGCGCTCGAACTTCGTCAGTGTTCCTACCGACTGCCCGCAACGCGACGAGCGTATGGGCTGGACTGCTGACACGCAGGTTTATTCGTTGACAGGTCTCTATAATGGCGACACCCGCAATTTCTACAAGAAGTGGCTGCGTGATGTGCGCGATTCCCAGCGTTCTGATGGTGCATATTCAGTCATTGCCCCTTACCATTGGGGCGTTGAATATGCTTCGACAGGATGGTCGGAAGCAGCTATCATCGTTCCTTGGAATGTTTATATGATGACGGGCGACAAGGATATCCTGCGCGACAACTTTGAGGCTAACGAGCACTACATGCAGTTCCTTACCACCAAAGCAGGTGGTGGCTATCAGTACAACGGTTCAGATCCTATTCATGGTGACTGGGTGGCCTACGTTCCCACCGACGGCCGCTACATTAGCGTCTGCTACTACGCATATACCGCCGACCTCATGGCTCGTACTTGCCGTGCTCTTTCTGAAACAGAAGGCGATGCCTACAGCCAGAAGGCCGAGCAGTACGAAGAGCTCCTCCAGAACATCAAGGCTGAATGGCAGGGCCGTTTCCTCAGTAACTCCAAGGTGCCCACTCAAGCCACCCAATGCGGCTACCTCATGGCACTCCGCTATAACCTTTTGCCCGATGAAACTTCCATTAATCGCACTCGAAGCTATTTGCATCGTGCTATCGTGAACAACAGCTATAAGCTCAATACAGGCTTCCTCGGTACAGCTATTCTCAACCAAACACTTACCGAGAACGGTCTCATTGATGATGCCTATACCTTGCTGCTCCAGCGCAATGATCCTTCGTGGCTTTATAGCATCGACCAAGGCGCGACCACCATTTGGGAGCGTTGGAACTCCTATACTGTTGCCAATGGCTACGGCCCTGTCAGCATGAACTCATTCAACCACTATGCTTACGGAGTGGTGGCTGAGTGGATGTTCCACCACATGGCAGGCATTGTGCCCGATGAGAGTCAGCCCGGTTTCAAGCACTTCTTCCTGCAGCCTTATCCCGACACACGTACCACTTTGCGCTATAGCCAACAGCGCATCACATCTGTAGATGCGGACTTTGCCTCCGATTATGGTCAGATTAAGGCTGAATGGCAATGCGACGGCTCGAAGGAGATGACTTATCGTGTCACTATCCCCGCTAACACCTCAGCAACGGTATGTCTGCCTATATCAGATGGCCTTTATGTGTATGAGAGCGGTGAGTTTGCTGAAGAGGTCGAAGGTATTGAATACATTGGTACTGTCGATGGTTATGCTACTTTCAAAGTTGGATCTGGCTCATATCTCTTTTCCGTCAGTAGCGAAGTTCCTGTCGGCATTAAAAATGTAGGCCAGAATCTAAATTCTGGGAAAAATGCCGATGCATATTATAGTTTGAATGGGATGCGCCTACCTGATGACTCCTCTGCTCGAGGCATTGTTATCACTGGAGGCAAAAAGATAGTGGTAAAATGAAATGCAAAGGAAGAAACTTACTGCGCTTCGCAGTTTCTCTGTGCTGTTTGTGGTGCATAAGTTGTCAGACATGGAGTGAGGAAACGCCTCCGCTCGAGACGAAGGAGTTCGCCAAGCCCTCTATGTCTTGGCGTCCCATTCCTCTTTGGTTTTGGAACAATACGCAGGTGGCAAGTTCGCCTCTTGTTCAGCAACTTGGGCAGATGGTCGAGACCGATGGCTACGGCGGCTGTGCTATCTTGCCTTTTGGCGGAGGATTCCGTCCGAGCTACCTTTCCGACAGTTACTTTCAGCTTTATGGTGAGGCGGTCAGCAAGGCTCGCGCTTTAGGCGCTCACATGTCCATTTATGACGAGTACGGTTTCCCTAGTGGGAGCATGGGCGCCATCAACGGTTCGGGCGTGACTACCTTCATGAACAATCATCCAGACCACACCATTAAGCGACTCGACAAAACGGAGTACCGCGTAGGCAGTGGCGCTACCTTCAACCGCCAGATATCTCTTCAGGGAAAGCTCATGTCGATTGTGGCTTGGAACGCCAACACCAAGGAGATTGTTCCGCTTCGCGACTGCTATGACGAAGCGACTGGCCAAGTGACATGGACGGCCCCCAAGCAATCCGGATGGCACGTGATGGTGTGCCAGTGCGTCAAGGACGGCGACCCGAATGTCGACTATCTGTCCTCCGAAGCCGTCAGCTTGTTTATCCAGGACACGCACGAGGCTTACTACCAGCACTTTGCCGACGATTTCGGACAGACCATCGTCTCCACCTTCTTCGATGAGCCCACGATGTACAGGGCGCAGGGACGTATGTGGACGAACGATTTCAACGAACAGTTCGAGGCGCGTTACGGCTTCTCGCCCGAAGCGCTCTATCCTGCCCTTTGGTACGACATAGGAGATAAGACAGCATACGCAAGGAATCTCCTTTTCAGCCTGCACTCCACGCTCTATAGCGAGGGTTTCATGAAGACCATCAGCGATTGGGCAACGGAACACGGCATCGTGGCGACTGGCCATCAGGACCAAGAGGAAATCGTGAACCCGACCAGCGTGTCGGGCGACTTGATGCTTGTGGGGAAACATCTCGCGATGCCCGGTATCGACAAGATAGGTGGCGGACGTCCCACAGAAGACTTCTATAAAGTCGTGTCCTCGTCGGCCAACAATTGGGACAAGACCTTCGTCATGTCCGAGACGTATGGTGCCATGGGCAACATCTCGGTCGAGACGCTCTATCAAGTGGCCATCGAGCAGTACACGAAGGGCATCAACCACCTCATCCCTCATGCCGTTTGGTACAATAATGGTGACGTCACCTTCCTGCCTGAACTTTCATGGCGCAATCCATTGTACAACACCGAGTTGCCTCGCTTCAACGCCTTCCTTTCGCGCTTGAACTATGTGCTGGCTCGCGAGGGACGTCATGTGGCAGATGTGGCTGTGCTCTATCCCATACAGACGCAATATGCAGGTCATTACTTCGACGGGCCGAAGGGCTACTACGAAGGCGGCGTTGACGTGCCGGGAACGGACTATCCGCAGATTTCGCACTACCTGACCGACGACCTCGGCATCGACTTCACCTACCTTCATCCCGAGGTTCTCGATGACCGTTGCACTGTGGCTGACGGGTTGCTCAACATGAACAATGCCATCAACCACGAGCACTTCTCTGTCATTGTTCTTCCTGGCGTAAAGGTTATCTCGTTGAGCAACATGCGTAAGATTAAAGAGGCATGGGAGCAGGGCGTCAAAGTCATCTTCACCACGCAACGCCCCCAGTATGCTGCTGACGGTGCGGAGGGTAATGCCGAGGTGCAAAGCATCGTCGCCCATATGCTCGAAGCCACAGAAAACAAGGCATATTTCCTGCCCGCCCCATCTGCCAGCACGTTGGGCGAGGTGATGGAGGAATGCCTCCCAAAGCGCGATGTGCTGTTCTCGGGTGGCACACATCCATTCAACTATATACATAAGGTAATAGACGGGCACGACGTCTTCTTCTTCGGCAATGTGGATGCCACTTCCGCCACGAACAACATAAAGGTTAGGACAACGGCCTCGAAGTTGACCCTGCTCGACCCCCATACGGGCAAGACGACAGACCTTCCCCAGAGCGATGGGGGAGCTTTTAGTTTGACGTTGCGTCCCAGCCAATCGGTCTTTATCGTCGATGATGCCCTATTGCTGAATAATGGTTCACCTGTTGATCCGGCAGACGAGAAACTCTCATATACAATAGAGATGCAGGCCGAGGTCGAGCAATTGTCGGCAGGCATTTGCTTCTCAATAACAGACCAGCAGAGCTACTATATGTGGCAGTTCAATGCCTCCGACCCGCAGCATCCGCGCTTGCGTCCCCATCGTTGGCTTGGCGGCAGCGTCTCCCTCTTGGGAGAAGTGGACTTGCCCAGCACGGTCAACATACAAACCGGCCATCCTTTCAAGATTAGAATAGAGATAGAGGATGAGGCTTATGTCAAGACGTATATCGACAACGTCCTTGTTGATGAGCGGAGTGGCAGTTTTGCTTTTGGCAGGATAGGTTTCCGCCAAGCCCACGACGATGCCTATGGCAAGACCGAAGTGGCCTGGTTTGACGATGTGAGCATTAGGGTGAAATCGGGAAGCGGTGCAGGCAGCGTGGTCTTCTCGGAAGACTTTTCTGCCTCCAATCCTTTTTCTGAGGGCAGCATCGTGTCGGGCAGGCTGAAGGTAGCAGGGCAGATGTCGCGCGACATCTTGGCTTGGCTTCAAGAGACACCCGATGCAATCAGTGAAGTGAAAAGTGAAAAGTTAAAAGTGAAAAATGAGGAGACCGTCTATAACCTTTCCGGTCAAATGATTAACGGCAGACTGGCCCAAGGCATAGTCGTTCATGGCGGGAAGAAGTATATATCGCGTCGATAAGTCCATACATACACATTATTACATATAACCAATCTATCAAGTTTTAACAATTCAACAAAATGAAAACTAAGAGACTATTAGTGATGCTGCTTGCCGTCATGGTTTGTGGCATTCAGGCGTGGAGTTACAGGTTTACTGACAACTACACCATCGAGAGTAAGTTCAAAATCAATGCTTTGGGCGCAGGCATTGCCTTCCGTGCTTACGAGGGCTTTGGCGGCCAAATCTGCATGTGGCAGTTCAACGTGGGCACCGACGGCACAAAGTCGCTCTTCCGTCCGCACGACTGGAAGGTGGGCGGCGTTCTGCTTGCCGAGATCAACACAGCCGACAAGGGTGTGACGCTGAACACCTCCGACTGGTTCGTCACGAAGATTGTCATCAGCAATGACGGCCAGCATGCCGACACGTATCTCCGCAAGGCTACCGACACCGATTTCGTCCTCATCGACCAGCGCGACGGCAACTTCCGCTACGGCTTGGTGGGTACACGCCAGGACCACGACCTAACCGTCAACGAGTCGGCCAGCTACGACTACTTCAAGGTGACTGCCAACGAGACGGGCGACGTGCTCTACTTCGAGGATTTCGAGGCAACGGATGGCGACTGGACGAACAGTCCCATCTGGGCCGATGGCGCCATCACAACCGAGGGCCGCGACCTTTCCGAGAGGAAGTACTTCCCCAACAACATGTTCAAGGATGCCATCGACATGCACTATACCGTCGAGGCCGACATGACCATCGAGAGCGGCTACGCTTCCCTCATCTTCGGCCTGACAGAAAGCGGCAGCAACTACATGTGGCAGATTTCGCCCAACTACTACAACGACACTAGCGTCAACACCTACTATCACCTCGACAACGGCAACGAGTCGTGGAAGGCACATGCCGGTGGTCCGCGCTATCCCGGTTTCGAGGCTATCGATTTCTGGGGCGAGAAGCGTCACGTAATGATTGAGGTGGAAGGCAATGTGGTCTATACCTACATCGACGACCAGTTGGTTGAGACCTTCGTGCAGTGCGACATGACCGACCTGGCCCTGCTGAATCCCGGCAAGGTGGGCATCCGCGTCGATGCCAGCAACCACTTGAACCACGAGGTTTACATTGATAATGTGAAGTTGACGGAGTACGATGCTGACGACAACGCTACTGTTGTCATGGACGAAGGCTTCGACGGCGGTGTCGCTCACTTCTTCGAGATAAGCGGCAAGAACGCCACCTATGCTAAGGTTGAAGAAGTTGACGGCGACTACATGTTGCACATCACGTGCGACGGCACAACGGACGCCGGCGCTAAGGTCCGCCTCATTCAGACCGACGAGGCTGTCTGCGCCCACAACTACCAGAACGGCATCTGTACGCTTTGTGGCGAATACGAGGAGCCGGACTACGATGCAGAACTCGGTGCCTACACCATCGCCAACCTCGGCCAGCTGATTCGCTTCGCCCAGATCGTCAATGGCGGCGACCAGTTTGCCAACGGCTCCCTGACTGCCGACATCGACATGGAGTACAACGAAGCCTTCCAGCCCATCGGCCTGAACAACGACGGCTCTTGGCAGAAGCCTTTCCGCGGCACGTTCTACGGCAACAACCATGTCATCAGCAACCTCTACGTGAAGACTGATTGCGAGGGTGGTCTCTTCTCCCGCACCCGTGGCGGCAAGATTTACAACCTCGGCCTTGTGAACGGTCACATCGAGAGCACAGCTGGTCTGCGTTGCGGCGCTATGGCAGGCGAACATCACGATGGTGCCATCATGCAGAACTGCTATGCTCGTGGCACATTCGAATTTGTGACCACTAATGCTCAGAAGGACGCCATGGCTGCCGAGACGGCGGGCGGTCACTTCATCAACTGCTACACCACACTGCCTCAGCTCTCTTGCTCCTATCCCATGGGCGGCGACCAGACAAACAGCTACGAAGGCGTAACAGAAGAGCAGGGCGCCAGTGGCGAGATTGCCTACAAGCTGGGCGATGCCTTCTTCCAGACCATCGGCGAGGACGCTTATCCCGAACTCGACAACACGCATGGTACAGTCTATCCGATGACCGATGCCGGCTATGCCACTATCTACAACGACGAGACGGCTGGCACGCTCTCCAGCAACGTCACTGTCTTTACAGGCAAGAAGAACGGTTCTTGGCTCTCCCTGACCGAGCAGGCCAACACCATTCCCGCCCAGACAGCCGTCGTGCTCAAGGGCGCTGAGGGCTACTTCAGCTTCACTCCCGCCGCATCCGCTCCTGCCATTACGGGCGAGAACGAGTTGCTCGGCACAACAGCAGCCCTCACCGCAACCGGCAGCGAGTATGTGCTTGGCAAGGCCAACGAGACAGTCGGATTCTATCGTGCAGAAGAGGGTAGTGCCATTCCCGAAGGCAAGGCTTATCTCGTAAGCGCTTCGGGCGTCAAGGGCTTCGTTCTCAGCGAAGGCGGAGCGACAGGCATTATCAACCTTAACGATAACCTTAACCTTAACGAGCCTATTTACAACCTCTCCGGCCAGCGCCTGCAGAAGATGCAGAAGGGCATTAACATTGTCGGAAACAAAAAAGTCTTGAAATAATGAAGTACATTAAGCCATCAATTGAAATCAACGAGGCTCAAGCAGCGCAGATGCTGGCCGAGAGCCTTCCCATCTACGACGACACCATCGACGGTTCTTCTGCCCTCGCCAAGGAAGACGACACTTGGGACATTTGGGAAGACGAAGATTAAACGACCGTCCAAATTCGTAAATAATCCCCAGCACGTGCATCGCGTGTCTGGGGATTATTGCGTGTGTCGAAATCGTTAGTTCAGACGCCCATGCAACTGGTGACGCCCAAGGTGGTCAGAATAGCCGTCAGAATGGCGACTATCGTCTGAAGGATGAATTTCCAAGTTTCTTTTTTCATGGCATTTTGAATTTTGAATTAAAATGGGAGTTAAATAAGGAGTTAAAGTGGGAGTTATGCGCTTTGCGCAGGAAGTTAAGCCAGCAGAGCT
>CACZBC010000003.1 GCA_902779315.1 uncultured Bacteroidales bacterium
TCTAATTTAAATTATGGCAACAAAAATCAGATTGCAGCGTCACGGCCGTAAAGGCTATGCTTTCTACAGCATCGTGATCGCTGATGTAAGAGCACCGCGAGACGGTAAGTTTACAGAGAAGATTGGTACGTACAATCCCAACACCAATCCTGCCACTGTAGATTTGAAATTCGATCGTGCCCTGTACTGGGTAGAGTGTGGCGCACAGCCCACTGACACGGTTCGCAACATCCTGTCCGGCGAAGGTGTTTATCTCATGAAGCACCTGCGTGGTGGCGTCAAGAAGGGCGCTTTTGACGAGGCAGCTTGCCAGGCAAAATTCGATGCATGGAAGGCTGACAAGCAGAAGGGCTTGAGTCAAGTAACGGCTAAGAACGAGGCCGACAAGAAGGCAGCAGCTGCTGCTAAGCTTGAGGCTGAGAAGAAGGCCAATGCAGAGATCGCGAAGAAAGTAGCTGACAAGAAAGCTGCTGAAGCTGTCGCAAAGGCAGAAGCAGAGGCAGAAGCCAAGGCTGAGGAAGCAGCAGAAGAAGCTGCAGCCGCTCCTGAAGCAGAAGCAGAAGCTACTCCAGCCGCTGAGGAACAGGCAACAGAAACCCCCGCAGAGGCTTAAAATCAATCACAAACCATTATTTCAATTAGACTTTTTCCAACCAACCAAAACGAAGGGCGTTGCCGTGAGGCAGTGCCCTTCAATATTTTTCCCCACCCTTGTTGAAAAACAAAGCGAGCGACGATGGCAATCGTATAGTGTGACGATTGCGATTTACTAGTGTGACGTTGGCGATTTACTAGTGTGACGTTGGCGATTTAGGCGTGCCTCGTTTTGGGACGAAGCATGGAGCGTTTACAAGGTGAACGAGTTGAGCGTTTCGATGACGCGTTTCACCTCTTCCTCCTTCATTACCTGCGAGATGGGAAGCGAAAGGATTTCACGATGAATTTGTTCGCTGATGCAGTAAGTCCTGTCGTTCCATTCGCTATAAGCTTGCTGCTTATGTGGCGGAACAGGATAGTGAACCATCGTTTCGATGCCTTCCCTCAAGAGATATTCGCGCAAGCGGTCACGCTCAAGAGTGCGAATGGGATAGACGTGCCAAACGTTTTGCAAGGGGTCGGAAGGCTCTGAAGGCAGGGTAATCAGGGGATTCGTAATGCCTTCGCTATAAGCCTTTGCTATCTTTCGACGCACTTCGTTGTCGGCATCCAATCGTTTGAGTTTCAAGCACAAAACTGCCGCTTGCAACTCATCCATACGGCTGTTCAAGCCCTTCATCTCGTTGAAGTATTTCTCCTTGCTGCCATAGTTCGCCATTGCTCGCACATAATCGGCCAAAGCCTCATCGTCCGTAATGACACAACCGGCATCTCCGAGGGCTCCGAGGTTCTTGCCTGGATAGAAGCTGAAGCCTGATGCATCACCAAGATGGCCAGCCCGAACTCCTTGATAAACAACACCTTGAGCCTGAGCGACATCTTCGATGACCTTCAATCCACCATGCCGTTTTGCCACTTCCATAATGGGTTGCATATCGCAGACGCGACCATAAAGGTGCACCACCATGATGGCTCTGGTCCGCTCTGTAATGAGACCTTCGATGTTCTCGGGATTGATGAGATAATCTTCGATTCGCGGCTCGCACAAAACAGGCTGCAGTCCTGCCCTGCTTATGGCTAAGATGCTGGCAATGTAGGTGTTAGACGGCACAATGACTTCCGCATCATCCCCCCAACCAAGCATGCGTTTGTAGGCGGCAAGAATCATGGTCAAGGCATCGAGACAATTGCCTGTCGGCACACAATACTTGGCTCCGCAATAGTCCGCAAAAGCCTTGCTGAACCGCTCATTCTCCTGTCCCAACAAATACCAGCCTCCTTGCACGACTCGCGACACTTCCGCCGTCAACTCTGGCTCGAAAGAATTATTGAGTCGTTTCAAGTCGAGATACTTGACTGGAGACTTTTCCCCGTTTCCGTTTTGCACACCTTCTTCATTGGAAGTCAATGCCTTGGCGATGTCTACTTCGTAGGTATCATAGCAAACGGCCCTGCCTCCGAAGCCCTCCTTCTGGTGGATGAGACCCTCGTTCAGGTAGCGGCCTTCGTCCTCATTCGAGGTGCCGAAGTCGACATACTCAAACTGCTTGTAGCGCTCATTTATGAGATGTCGGAACAAGAGGTCGAGCGCTCCGTAGGTTCTGCCTTCCTCTCCGCTCGCAATATATTGCACATGAGCCACAGTTCGGCACTCGAAGACAACGATTCCAGCCACGATTTCCTTGTCTCGACGCACGATATAGAGGCGGATGTTCTTGGGGAACTGACTCATCAGCAACTGCATTTCCTGCAAAGTATGCGTGGGCCGGGCATTGTGATACCTCTTCAAAACATCCGTCAGCAAAGCCCAATATTCTCGCAAAGTCTGGGTGTCTCCCTCAGTCATGCGGTCGATGTAGAAGCCATGATCAACTGCCTTCCTGGCTTGACGGATGCGAAGTGTGGCCATCTTCATCGGATTGTGCATCGACACACAAGTGCTCACAAGCCTTCGCGACAGCCTGGCCCCGGCTCGGAAGAGCGCATAAAGGTCTTCGCCAGAAGGGATGCTGCTATATATATAAGGTATAGGCTTGTATATGAGACGTTCGGCCTGCATATAGTCGCGATAGTAAAGCAGAATGGCTTGCATCATGTCGAGCACCTCCTTCTGCGTCACTTCCGGCAAGACAACCAGTCCGCCGTAAGTCAGGCCCTGATGGGAACAGACAGTCTGGTGTTCCTTGTCCCAGTTCGCAGGGAAGACCGCAACAAGGTCCTTCGTCGTCAGGCTCTTCTCCTTGAACTCCCCATCAGGCGAAATGCCAGAGTAAATGAGCAGAGAACAGTCGAAAAAACGGTCGGAATGATAGTCCATGAAATTGCGCTTCAGGAGGAAAGTGCCATTCTTCGACATCTCCACAAACGCATCCCACGTCTCCTTTCTGTTTATGGAATAAGGTATAATCGTCATTCTACTAGAGCAGACTTTTGAATTCTTCGTAATCTAAAATATAATCCTCGCGTCTGTATTCCTCCGAAGCCAAACTGATACAAGCCGCATTCGGGCTGAAATTCATCAACTTGCACCACACAAAAGGCGGAATGAACACACCCAGACTGGGGTCGTCCATATGCAAGACCTCGCGATTTTCGCCGTCATCAAGCTCGATGTCGAAACTTCCTCCTATCGGGAAGAGCACCATCTTGCAACTTCTGTGAGCATGGTCGCCACGCATATTGCCGTCCTGGATTTCGTAAGTCCAAAAGACGCGTTTTATGGGGAAGGGAACATGGTGCTCCGCCTCGCCAAACGCCAAACTTCCACGTTGGTCAGAAACCTTGGGAAGTTGCACAAGAAAGCAACCCTTCGGAAGCTGAGGAGTAATATTATGACTCATTTCTCATGATTTTCTGCACAAAGTTACAAAAAAATCCTGAAATGCTTGCTCAGTTCATAAAAAAACTCTACCTTTGCATCCGCAACAAGAGAAAGAAGGCGGTTTCAACGCCACTTCAGGCTCTTATACTGGAAGGAAGTTTGGGTGAGTGGCTGAAACCACCAGTTTGCTAAACTGACGTGCGGGTAACCGTACCGGGGGTTCGAATCCCCCAGCTTCCGCAAAAAACAAAATGATGGCGCTTTCGTCTAGCGGCTAGGACACATGCCTCTCACGCATGGAACACGGGTTCGAT
This sequence comes from uncultured Bacteroidales bacterium, assembly GCA_902779315.1. Lineage (GTDB taxonomy): Bacteria > Bacteroidota > Bacteroidia > Bacteroidales > Bacteroidaceae > Physcousia. Next base: position 3,733 of record CACZBC010000003.1, read on the forward strand.
TCCCGTAGGCGCTACAAAAGGACTTCGGCCAAGTTGCAAAAGTTAACACGTTAAGTTCACCGACTCGACACGTTAACCTCACCAATTACCTATAATAAACAAGTAAAGCACCTGCAAAATCTTTGCAAGTGCTCCCTGTTTCTTGTGGACCAGCTAGGGCTTGAACCTAGGACCTCCAGATTATGAGTCTGTTGCTCTAACCAACTGAGCTACAAGTCCGACGATTTTGGCTTTCACCATTAATCGGGTGCAAAATTAGACAATTCCTGCGAATTATGCAAATGAAAGCAGGAAAAATTTGGTATCGCAAAGAGTTTTGACTATTTTTGCATCTTGTTATGAGGAAGGGTTTTGCACTTACTATCGGCTTCTTCGACGGCGTCCATCAAGGGCATCGCTACTTGCTTCAGCAACTCGAAGAACTGGCTACTGCCAACGGATTGTCGGCTGCAGCGGTGACGTTCGACCGTCATCCGAGAACTGTGGTACAGCCCAATTTTGTCCCCTCACTCCTAACAACGCAAGAGGAAAAGCTAGACTTGCTCTCCAAAGCATTTAGCGGAAAAATCATTGTGCTGCCTTTCACACAAGAGCTGAGTGAAATGACAGCCAAAGAGTTTATGCAAAACATCCTTCGGGAAAAGCTTAATGCAGAACTATTGTTGATGGGCTACAACCACAGATTTGGGCATGGAGGCGGAAATCCTGAAGAATATGTAACTTGGGGACACGAAACGGGCATTAAAGTCTGCTTGGCAAAGGCACTTGCAGGCGAGAAAGTAAGCAGTAGCCGGATAAGGAACCTAATAAGTCTGGGAGACGTCAAAAAAGCCAACAACCTGCTTGGGTATCCTTATTTCCTAACCGGAGAAGTAACTGAAGGCAAGCAAATCGGCCGTCAAATAGGGTTTCCAACGGCAAACCTCACTTTACCAGAACAAAAGCTGATGCCCGCTTGTGGCGTTTATGCTGTTTGGGTTACGATGCCAGACCATTCAAAAAGAGGTGGAATGCTTTGCATCGGACATCGACCAACTGTGGAACAAAATGGAGAAATCAGCGTTGAAGTTCATATCTTCGACTTCAACGGCAACCTGTATGGAACTTCAATTTCTATCGATTTCATCGAGAAATTACGAGATGAACGACACTTCGACTCTCTCGAAGAACTACAAAAACAGCTCATACTAGATGCAGCTTTGGCTCAAGAAACAATTTGCCATTCAATATGACGAATGAAGCTTTCATAGCACAAAACAAAGATGCAGACGTTCGTACCTTGGCGTTGAGCAAAACCCCATCAGGCATAGACCTCCACTATTGCTTGCAACAGATTGCAGGACTGCAAGTTGCAAAGCAGAAACTGCCTTCATGGTCAAAGATTGAAGGCATAACTTATCCTGTAAAACTCTCGCTGGAACAATGCAGTAGCGAGCAGACGGCACTCTACAAGCAACAATTGGTGAAACGGTTGATGCCAGAAGGAAGGAAAAAGATGGCAGATTTGACGGGCGGCTTTGGCATTGACTTCTCGTATCTGGCAAAGTTGTTCGATGAGGCAGACTATGTGGAAAAAGATGAACACCTATGTGAAATTGCCCAACACAACTTCCCTCTTCTCGGCTTGTCAAACGTGAAAATTCACAACAAGACATGCGAAGATTTTATCGATGAAATGGGGCATTTTGATATCATTTACCTTGATCCAAGCCGAAGAAATGCAGAGGGGAAGAAGGTCGTTGCACTGAGTGATTGTTCTCCGAACATAGAGACCTTACAAGAGGCTTTACTCTGTCATGCACATTTCGTTTTAGTGAAACTCTCGCCGATGCTCGACATACAAGACGCACTTCGCCGACTTCCCAAAGTAAGCGAGGTGCATGTTGTAAGTGTTGGCGGCGAATGCAAGGAAATACTGCTGGCTCTTTCTCAGCAAAAGGATGCTGTTACGTTTCATTGTGCAAACCTCTCTGAACAGAGTCAAACCTATAGTACAACCATTCGAGATGTAGAGCCGGCCATTTCACCTCTTCCAGAAAACTATCTATACGAACCAAACGCATCTATTCTGAAGGCTGGAGTACAAAACACACTTTGCGAAACTTATAATGTCAAAAAGCTTCATCCTTTCAGTCATCTGTTCACTTCTGCCCATTTCATCGAGAATTTCCCAGGTCGAACCTTCCAAATAGAGGACTATTGCAACTTCTCGAAAAAGGACTTGAAGAGGATGTTGGCAGACATCAGCCAATGTAATCTGACCATTCGAAACTTCCCCTCTACCGTTGCAGAACTGCGAAAACGGCTCAAACTGCGCGAAGGAGGCGACCGCTACCTCTTCGCAACAACACTCAGCAACGGTTCCCATGTCTTAATTCGATGCAAGCATCTTTGACTTTAACATAATAACTTCCATAATACTCCTACTTCGAACATGTTAGTAAAAACATTCAGTGCCAGCGTTCAGGGTTTGCAAGCATCGGCCGTAACAATAGAAGTCAATGCCACTCGAGGCATTCGCTTTGTTCTTGTGGGTTTGCCCGATAGTGCTGTCAAAGAGAGCTATGAGCGAATCATGGCAGCCATAGAGAACAGCGGCTACACCTTTCCTTCGCGCGCAATTACCATAAATATGGCTCCTGCCGACGTTCGCAAAGAAGGTTCGGGCTTCGATTTGCCAATGGCTATTGGTATTTTGGCAACAGAAGGCCAGATTGATACACAAGTTCTGAATCGCTATATGATGGTAGGCGAATTGAGTCTTGACGGCTCCATTCAGTCCATCAAAGGCGCTTTACCCATCTCCATCAAGGCACGAGAACTTGGGTTCGAAGGACTTTTTGTGCCAGAAGAGAACGTGCGAGAGGCTGCTGTAGTAAACAACCTCAACGTTTTTGGCGTTCGTCACATCAATCAAGTCATCGGACATTTGAATGGATTAGAACCCCTGCAACCTACCGTCATCGACACAAGAGCAGAGTTCTTTGCCAGACAGAGTGAGTTTGAGTTCGATTTCGCCGACGTTAAAGGCCAAGAACAAGTGAAGCGAGCTCTCGAAATTGCGGCTGCAGGTGGCCACAATCTGATCATGATTGGCCCGCCGGGAAGCGGTAAAAGCATGTTGGCAAAACGTTTGCCCAGCATTCTTCCACCTTTATCCCTCCGCGAAAGTTTGGAAACAACGCAGATTCACTCTGTGGCCGGAAAGTTAAAGAGCAATTGTTCGCTCATCGCTCAACGCCCATTCCGCTCTCCCCATCACACCATCTCACAAGTTGCACTTGTAGGAGGTGGAAGCAATCCACAACCAGGCGAGATTAGTTTGGCACATAATGGGGTGCTTTTTTGCGATGAATTGCCGGAATTTCAACGCTCTGTGCTCGAAGTCTTGCGACAGCCTCTCGAGGATCGCATCATAAATATCTCACGAGCGAAGTACACGATCACCTATCCATGCTCGTTCATGTTCATTGCTTCCATGAACCCATGTCCTTGCGGTTACTACAATCATCCGGACAAGCACTGCTGCTGCACACCCGGACAAATCATGAAGTATCTAAACAAGATATCAGGACCTTTGCTTGATAGGATTGACATTCATTGCGAAGTCTTGCCTGTTCCTTTTGCTCTGCTCAGTCAAATGCAACCTGGCGAACCAAGTTCCGCAATCAGAGAAAGAGTGATTAAGGCCCGCAAGATTCAGGAAGAGCGATTCCAAACATACAAAGGAATTCACTGCAATGCTCAGATGACCGAGAAAATGCTGCATAAGTTTGCAGAACCGGACAATGATGGCCTCGACATGCTTCGTATGGCAATGGAACGTCTGAAACTCAGCGCTCGTGCCTACAGCCGCATTCTAAAAGTGGCTCGAACCATAGCAGATTTAGATGGGAGCGAAAAGGTTATGAAACAACACCTTGCAGAAGCCATCGGTTATCGCAGCCTCGACCGCAGTGATTGGGCAGAGAGAGGAGTGTAGTTAATCATTGTTTTAGCTTTTCGTGCATTTTTCTTCCAAATAATTCTTTTTGGATTAATATTATTGCTATCTTTGTCTTCACAGAACAACTATTATAAAACTTTTCCCTTATGGCTGCACAAAACTTACCAACTATTGAAGAGGTTTTCGCGTGGATGCGGAAACTCTATGACGAAAGCTACTCGGGCCTGACTAGTACCGAGAAGAGCGAGCAACACATGTACGGCACAATGGTGACGACCCCAACGGACAAGAAATTCATTGTGCGTATGCTCGACGAAACGAGTCAGATACGCGACAATAAGAAGCTGGCGTTACGCGTCAAGGAACTTATTGACTTGTACGGCATCCCTCGTTTCCTTGACAATACAGACCGTGCTTTGTTCTGGATGTATCGGAAGTTTGCCTACCTGCCGTTGTTCAACTGGGCTGCTGTGCCCATCATCAAGTGGCGCTTGCGTCGCGATACAAGTCGTGTCATCATCAATGCTGCACGCCCTAGCTTGACTCAACATCTGGCCACACGTTTCAAGGAAGATATAGGGCAAAACGTGAACCTCCTGGGCGAGGTCGTGCTGGGCGATGCTGAGGCCGACAAGCGCTTCTACTCCTACCTCGATGCGATAAAGGAACCTGACATCAACTACATCTCCGTCAAAATTTCGGGCATCTACGCGCAGACGCATGCGCTGAACTATAAAGAGTGCTACCCGGAGCTCATCCGCCGCATCTCTCTCCTCTATCAGGCCGCCATCGACAACCCATACACAGACGTCAACGGCGTAACAAAGTCGAAGTTCATCAACCTGGACATGGAGGAATACAAGGACGCTCACCTAACCATGCGCGTGTTCAAGGACGTGCTCTCCTTGCCCCAGTTCAAAAACTACGAGGCAGGCATCGTTGTGCAAGCCTACCTGCCTGATGCCGAGGGCTTCCAAACGGAGCTGCTGGAGTTCGCACGCAAGCGCGTGGCCGAAGGCGGCTCACCCATCAAGATGCGCATCGTGAAGGGCTGTAACCTCGACATGGAGAACATCGTGAGCGACCTGCGAGGCTGGCCCAATCCTGTGCGCAAGTCGAAGACCGAGGTCGATGCCAACTACCTGCATCTCATCGAGCGAGGACTTAAACCCGAAAATGCGCGCGTGCTACACATCGGCATGGCATCGCATAACCTCTTCACGATCTCCTACGCCTATCTGCTCACGCAGATGTACCAGACACCGAAAGACTGCTTCTGCTTCGAAATGCTGGAGGGCATGGCCAACCATGTCTGGCGCGCACAGAAGAAGCTTGGCAACCACGTCATCCTCTACACGCCCGTGGTAACGAAAGAGAATTTCCTGAACGCCATCAGCTATCTCGTGCGCCGAATGGACGAAAATACGGCGCCCGACAATTTCCTCACGCACAGTTTCTCACTGAAGCCCGACACGAAGGAGTGGAAAGAACTGCAGCAACAGTTCATTGAGGCGTACAACATGAAAGACCATCTGGACCACACACCAACGCGCACCCAGGACCGCAACAAGCCGTACGAGGGGCAGGAGCCTCAGGACGAGCTGCACAACGAGCCGGATACCGACTTCGACCGCGAGTGCAACCAGCGCTGGGTGGAGAAGGTCTTCGAGAAGTGGCAGACACAAAAGCCGAAGGCTACCATCATAGGGGCCGACGAGACGTCAGCCATCCTGGCCACCGCCGAGGCAGATCCTGCGGGCTGGCGCAAGACGACGGTGGAGGAACGCCACATGCTCATGTACCGCGTGGCCAACGTACTCGGCCAGATGCGCGGCGACTTGTGCGGCTGCATGTGTGCCGTGACGGGCAAGACGTTCGAGGAAGCCGACGTGGAGGTCAGCGAGGCGATTGACTACTGCCGTTTCTACACGACGACGGTCAAGAAGTTTGCCGCCCTGCCCGACATCGAGATGAAGGCCAAGGGCACTGTACTTGTCATATCCCCATGGAATTTCCCGTGTGCCATCCCTGTAGGCGGCGTCGTGGCAGCTTTGGCGACAGGCAACACCTGCATCCTGAAGCCGGCCACCGTGGCGGCTCCCGTGGCAGAACTCTTCGTGAAGGCATTCTACGAGGCCGGCGTGCCCAAGGAGGCCCTCCAACTTGCTGTGCCAGACAGCGATGGCAAGCGACTGCTAACGTCCTCGCCCGTCGTGAAGCACGTCATCCTGACTGGCGGCACGGACACGGCACAGGCGCTGGCTCATGCCAATCCACGCAAGCCGCTGAGCGCCGAGACGGGCGGTAAGAACGTCATCATCGTTACGGCCAAGTGCGACCGCGACCATGCCATCATGAACGCATGCCGCTCGGCCTTCAGCAACGCTGGACAGAAATGCTCCGCTTGTTCGCTCATGCTGGTGGAACGCTCTGTTTACGACAGCCCAGAGTTCTTCGAGAAGCTGAAGGACTGTGCTGTCAGCCTGAAGACCGGACCCGTATGGGATGCTGGCAATATCGTCGGGCCCATGATTACCAACAAGAACGAAAAGTTGGAGCGCGCCTTCACGCTTGAGGAGGGAGAGCGTTGGCTCGTCGCTCCGAAATATGTCGATGAGGGCCACTTCATCCTGCGTCCTACCATCAAAGTGGACGTCAAGCCCAATTCCTTTACTTTCCGAACGGAGCTCTTCGCACCGCTGCTGGCCGTGGCTCCTTTCGACACACTAGAGGAAGCTGTTAGCCTGGTCAACGGTCTTGACTACGGACTGACGAGCGGACTACAATCGCTCGATGAAGAAGAGCAACGTTACTGGAAGAACAACGTTCGGGCCGGCAATCTCTACATCAATCGTGGCATCACGGGTGCCATCGTGGGCCGTCAGCCTTTCGGCGGCATGAAGCTCAGCGCGTTTGGGCCCGGCCTGAAAGCAGGCGGACCGAACTACGTCACACAGTTCATGCACATCACCGACAAAGGCAGCACGACCGACTACCGCACGTCATACTGCCAGTGGTACGAGAAAGAGTTCCGCCATGCACGCAATCTGCACCCCGAAATCCGCGGTGAGCAAAACGTCTTCCGCTACCTCCCGCTGCAGGACGGCATGGTACTCCGCCTCTTCGGCGACGAGTCGTTGGAGAAAGTCAAGATGGTATGCCTTGCTGCCAAAACAGTTCACACACCGCTCACAATCTCGTTGGATAAGGATAATTTCCTGCTCTCCGACATCAGTCCGCTCTGTACGCAAGTCAAGACGGAAAGCATGGAGGAATTCTGCAAAAGCATAAAGAAGTACGAACGCGTGCGCACCATCTCCTCCTTTGTTCCCGATGTCGTCTTCGAGGCAGCAGCCGCTGTGGACAAGTACATCGAGCAGGCGCCGCCAGTCATCAACGGCCGAATTGAACTTGCACGTTATATTCAAGAGCAATCCATTTCGAACGAGTACCACCGCTACGGCTCTCAAATCGAGGTGCCGCCTGTTGAATGAAATCGAAATACGCTAAACTAGTGTAGGTTTCAGCATATCCTATTCGATTTAAAAGGCCAAGTCCGTCAACTTGGCCTTTTAAATTTAGCGAAGGACCTTGTGAACTTTACCGTTTTGACTGTGGATAATGTATAACCCAGGCTGCTGAAGGCTCTTGACATTCTTGCCATCTAATGTAACGATTTTGGCCGATTTCATCGAGAAATCTAGCCATTCCGACACTTCAGAAATGCCTGTCCATTCACCGGTATTTACCAAATTCATGTATTCACGCAGTTCGTCGATAGCATCTGGAAGTTCTTCGTTGGTAAGTTCGAGTGCATTCAAGTTTCGCTGATATACGGATTGATAGTAATCTCGAAGAAAGGCTTTGGCTTCTTCGCTGTAATATTCGCTGTTAAGCATCGCCTCGGCCTCAGCAGCAACTTGTTTGTATTCAGCCCAAAGTTCTGCATTGAGGGCAATCTCTTCCCATGCAACATCAATGGCTTGCATGGCCGCGATAGCTTCTGCTCTGTTGCTGGCTGTGGCACTAAATGCCGAGTTATAGGCATCTTGATAGCCCTTGCTGACCGTTATAGAGAGATAACTGAGCTTCTTTTTCTTCATTTCCGTAAGCCATTGCCGATATGCTGTGGTCTGATTGCCGTAGTAAGTGAGCGTGAAATCGTCGAAAACGCACCAATCCATGCCTGCCGACTTGTCCTTTCTGACACCAAATGTGAGGGTGTGATTATTGACATCCGCAAAGATGAGGTTGTCGTAAGCACCCACTACATGCATATAATGTTCGGCGGAAATCATGTCGTCAGGGATATAGTAGGACACCGTACCATGCTTTGCAAAAGCTTCTCTGCCCACACCTCGTGCTCTGGTTACGTTCTTGGAAAATGGCGAAACGATGGGAAATGTGAGCGTCACGGAATCATCACTGGTATAAAGATAGGCATTACGCAGAACTCTGTCGCGAGCACGATAATGGTCACTCGATTCTTGTGCCTCGCCAGCACGATAGAAGGCCTTGCATCCGATGGCATATACGCCATTCGGCAAGTCGGTTATCGTCTGGTAAGTATTGAAATCGCGGTTATAGTGCTCGGCATTTTCTTTAGGGTTCACAACTCCAAAACCCATGCCAGACCAACCTTGGAGCATGTTGCTATTGAAGCATGGATTCACGATACGAGCACTCATGTCGAGTGGTTTGCGATAGGTCGCATCACTCTCCCTTACCTGATACATGTCTTTGAGATAGCGGAAGTTGTTGGCTATGAGAGCATCCACAAGTTCCTGTCCTCGCGTTTCATAGCCGTTGCTCGAGTTCACACCCACATAGTCGACAAGGATGATGCCTGTCGGCCCTACCGTTTTCGAAGGGTCATTCAAGTAGTCGATGATGGCTGCATTGGTGTGGGCGGCATTGTCGCGATAGCCGTCACTCGAAGATATTTCCTGATCTACGACAAAGGGAATGTAAAGCCTGGAAGTCTTCGAGTAGGCAGAAGCAAAGTTGTAAACCCAGACGATGTCGGCTGCAGTAGTTGTCTTGTGCTTTGTGCTGAAGTCAAGCAATTGCCGGACTGCAGCCACTTTGCGGTCGAGGTCACCCTCCCTGAAAGTTTCGGCGAAGTCTTGCATATAGAGTGATGAGGTCGTTCCACCAGCTCCTACGATTTGTCCGTTTCGTTGTGCATTCCAATCCAGTTGCCCTGTCCAGTTCCTGAAAAAGCCTCCTACGGGCTGGCTGGCGTATTCGTTACGACTGAGCAGCAGTATCTTTCCGCGCATCTCCCTGACTGTAAGGTCTTTCTTGAAGTCGATGAAGAAGTCTTTCAGGTCGTCACGCCCCAAGAGTTCGAGCAACATCTCGCCATAATTGCTTGCGTTATTGTCGCCATCAGAGGCATGAAGAAGATGAATGATGGCGAACTCCGACGGATTCTCTATCAGCTTGTCGCGCAGGAAATAGAGTGCGTCGTCAAACCGCAACTTAGTAGGCATGATGCCGTGATTGTCGTTGAGGTAGTTGTCCTTCACAGCCGGACGCATGTCGAAGGCACGGACACCTATGTTCCATTGCTCTTCGAAACTCTTTTCCTGAGTGCGTGCATACTTGTCCCCAAAAGGTCCGTAGATGGAAACCGAAATGCCAGGGAAGCCGTTGCCTGTGCCTGTGTCGTGGCTTCCAGGAATGGAAAGGTTGGCAACGTAGGCATCATCGGGAAGACGTTTCATCCAGTTCTCGGCATGAAGAGGCATGATGAGAAGCAAAAGCAAGGTAAGCGTCAGAGAATGTTTCATTGTGCAAAGTGTTTCGATTAGTTTGGTGCAAAGTTACGAAAAAACTTTTAACCCTGAACTCTTATCTCTAATCTTTTTCATATCTTTGCGCTTAAAGTCGTCACATTTACAATATGAATTCGGTATGGTAAGGATTCTTTTCGTTTGTCATGGCAATATTTGCCGCAGCCCGATGGCAGAGTTTGTGATGAAGGACCTTGTTCACAAAGCTGGACGGGACGGGGACTTCCACATCGAGTCGGCTGCCACATCGACCGAAGAGATTGGGAACGAAGTGTATCCCCCTGCTCGAAGGAAGCTTGCAGAACACAATATCTCGTGCAAAGGCAAAACAGCAAGGCAGATGACGAGGCACGACTACGACCGTTTCGACCTGCTTGTTGGAATGGACTCCTGGAACATCCGAAACATGAAGGCCATCTGCGGAGGCGATCCGGATGAAAAGATTCATCTGCTCCTGGACTTTACGAACAGAAGAGGAGAGGTATCCGACCCTTGGTACACAGGCGATTTCGAAGCGACTTGGCGAGACGTTTCGGAAGGTTGCATGTGCTTGCTGAAAAGCATAACAGACTCGCCTTCAGTCCGTTACAATCAATAGAACCAGACTTATGAAGCACTTCAAATTGTTCTTCGCAATATGTTTGATGAGTGTTTGCATTGGGGCAAATGCTCAATCGGAGGCAGGCAAAATGCCATTCGACCCACGCTATCATTTCCTTCTGGAAACGAAGGTTGGGGCCTATCACTATTCCAGAGGCGGCTTCGGCACAAACTTTGTCTTGGAGAAGGAAGTGCAGAAGTATCTGGCGTGGGACATCTTCAGTGTCGATTTCTCTGCTCCTTGGAACTGCGACCTCGTTTCTATAGGCCTGAAGACGGGTGTCCGAGGATTCTCTCCCCGATTCTGGGACGAGCGGATTCGCGCATTCAGCAGCCTGGCTATGGGTTACGATTGTGGCATCATCACCACTCCTATAGGTCCTGGAACTGCCAGAGCCGGACATGGATTCGCTTTTTCGTGGGGCCTAGGCGTACAGCTTCTGGAGCATCTTTTTGTAGGTTACGACTTGGAATACAGTACTGCCAGGATCGACAAAGGCAGGTTCGGAATCGCACACTACGCAAAGCTCGGCTGGAGGTTCTGAGTCGCGACCTGAAACGTGGCACGTTATGATGCCAAACGTCACACTATATAATGGCGAACGTCACACTATACGATTGCAATCGTGGCACTATACGTTTGGCAACGACACTAGCCTCGTTTGAAAACACGCCTTTCTGTCTTTTCAGCACTAATTGTTTGCGAACCGTAAAATAATTGCCCACGGATGTTCCTGCACTCAATTATTTTGCTTAACTTTGCCACAGAAAACAAACATTAAACAATGTCAGAAAGGCAGGAAAAAGTTCTCGCGTTTCTTCGGGAACACAACATACCATTCTCTTGTTACGAGCATCCTGAGGGCAAGACAATCGAAGAGGCGAAACGTTGGTGGCGTCAAGACGGTTCCGTTCACTGCAAGAACATCTTCATGCGAAACCATAAAGGCAACCAGCACTACCTCATCTGCTTCCATTGTGACCATGATCTGGACATTCACGACCTTGAGGCTCGACTCAAAGCAGCACTTCAAGCGCAAGGGAAACCCTCGTGTGGAAAGCTCTCGTTCGCTTCTCCAGAACGCATGATGAAGTACCTTGGGCTCGAACCTGGCAGCGTCTCTCCCTTCGGACTCATCAACGACAGGGAGCATCATGTACACCTCTTCCTCGATGCTGGCCTGCTTGACGACAGCAACTATCCGGATCCGGGCTGCAAGACGTTGTCCTTCCATCCCAACGATTGCAGGGGAACTGTCGTCATCAGCCTTGAGGATTTCGAGCGATACCTTGCCCTCGTCGGCAATACCTACGAGTTCCTGAGGCTCTACTAACTGCCCTGAAACAAAAGAAGTCCCACCCGAAAAACTCGGATGGGACTTCTCTTTTGGTACGCTTTCCTAAGTTTACTTAAGGACTTTCTTGCCGCCAACGATGTTGATGCCCTTCTGCATCTTGCTCAAACGCTGGCCAGCAAGGTTGTAGATAAAGCCTTCGCTTTCAACAGAAGTTGGCTTGCTGATTGCATCAGCCTTGTTGATATCCACATAAGTGACAGCGATGGTGGTGATGCGAGCCTGAGAAGTTGCCTGATTCGTCAGGGTAACCTTGGCCCTGTCACCTTCCCAAGTAGCAGTTGCTTCGTTGACAATCACCTCGTTAGCAAACTCCTCCTTCCAAGACTTGATGTAGTCGGCATTGGTTGCTGTGAGGACGACCTTGGTGATAACATAGCCTTCAGTGACTGACAACTCTATCTTGCTAGGACCTTTATCCTCGTCAGTACTGCTTCCATAAACTTTGATGTGGTCGTTTCCATCCCTGTCATATGCTCTGTTCATATAGAGAGTAAGGATGCCAAGGCGAGTCGCTGTGACAGGTGCACCCACATCTGTTGCACCTTGACCCACAAGATCTGCATCGTTGAAGGCAAATGTCACATCTGCATAACCGTCCTTCGTGACGACAATCGTAATGCTCTTGCTGTCAGCCAGATACGTCTCTGTCTCTGCCACAGTAGCAGTGATGACGGCAGTACCGTTGCTTACGAGAGCGATGTTGCCTGCCTCGTCAATTGTGGCAACCTCTTCGTTGGAACTCGTATAGGTAACGGCACCATCGGAGTTGGTTGTGAAGACTGCATTCACCTCGTCGTTGACATCAACGATGAGTTCTTCGACGTTCCATGAAGACTCTGGCTTAACCTGCGAAGTTACCAGCACAAACTCTTCCTCAGAGCGAGGTGCGATTTCCCATACCTGGTTGTTCTTGAACCAAATAGCCACGCCAGTCACGTTGTATGTCTTGCCGTCCAGAAGTGTGGGCAAAGTGATGAACCTATTATAAGGAACTATCTTGTTGTCATCGTCATCAATGAAAGCATTGGCTGCAGCATCATAAGTCACGCCTTCAAGGCTGATGACGCAACCCTGCATGTTCTTTTGCAGGTCTGAAACAACTACGGGAATAGGAGTGATTTCGCCTCCTGCTTCAACAGTCACGCCCTCAGTCGTCTTTGTGAGACCCTTTATTTCAGGAGTTTCGTTGTAGGTGGTCAGAGTTATTGTGGCTATGCCCGAGAGTTTGTCACCCAGCACAAAGTTATGTCCATTCTGATAGAGGAGGATGCCATGAGTGCCGTCTGTGAAGTAGGCATTACCGCCCGCAACGCCAGAGCAAACCCAATTGTTGAACTGAACAATAGCGGGTTCATCCGTTTCCGTTGCAGCTGCGCAGAGTTCTGCGATAGTTGTGATGGGCTCAAGAATCTTGAAATCTGCAGAAGCGACACTGCTGGCCTTGTTCGAACTGTCGTATGCAACTGCCTTGACTATGCAGCTGGAAGATACGGTGAAGGGAGCCTCGTACAGCGTGCTGGCGTTTGTGGGATCTGTACCGTCAAGGGTGTAGTAGATGGTATTGCCTTCCGAAGTCAGCGTTACAGTCTGTGCCTCAGAGAAGACACCTCCTGCAGGAGAAATGACAGGCCTTTCCACAGCAGAAGCATTCTCTGTCTTCTTGAAGAAAGCAATAACAGTGCCTTGGATGTTGTTGTTAATGGAGGTGTAGCAACGCCAGTCCTGCGTATTGTAAGGACCTATGTAACGACTTTGTCCGACATTGAACAAAAACTCACTCTCCATTTTGAAGACATTGTTCTCGTTCGTGCCAACCCGCACGCCATTATTGGCGTTTGTACAATAAAGATAGTTCTCTGTGCCTGCTACATTAAACTGGAATGTGGCATCAGCGCCTGTTCCGTCTACCGTCACAACCCATTGCCATGCAGCCTCAACCGTAACTGAAATCTCCGTTTTTTCATCGTTAAAGCTGATGGCAACTGCGTTAGGAGCAGAGGCAGTACCTTTGTCATTAGGCATCACAAGCCCTCTGGTCAGGTCTGCAATTGCAACGACATCACCCGTTTGCAATGCTGTGGGATCCGTTTTCACCCAAATATCTTCTGCCCAAACATTGCTAGAACCACCTGTGAACAATAGGAGGAAAAGCATTGTGAGCAGGGAAAAAGAAGTAGTTTTTTTCATAAAATGTGTGTGTTAAGATTGTTTGTTTAATTATACTATGCGTACAAATATACTATTATTTATAATAATGTGTGCGTTTTTCCATAATAAAAAAGTGGGAAAGAATTGCAGTTTTATTTAAAACCTCTAACTTTGCAAACGAAAAAAACTAGCGACATGAACGAAAGTGTAATTTTCATGACCCTTGGAGGGTCAGCCATTGTTCATTTTGTCATTACCTGCGTGATGGGACTTTTTGCACGACACAGAGTGCAGTACCTGTGTTTGGCTTGGGTGAACGGCATTTTCTTCGGAACAACACTTGTGGCGTCTTTCTTCAGTCAGGATATTGCAGAAGGCGAGCCTGGCATCCTGCACCCTGCAATGTTGCTGGCGTTGCTCTGTGCATGCTACCTTCAAAGCATCTATCCGCTGAATATTTCTATGCCTGGTTTCCTGCAATGGGAACGAATGTGGCGTTATGCAAGGCCGATTCTGGTGTTGCTTGCCATCTACATCGGAGCAGCTCTGATGGGCAGTCGGATTGTCTACATCTACACGGCAAAAGACCTGATCGGAAACATTCTGAGCAGCGACATCCTGTTGCGACTGTGTGCCCTGGGTCTGAGCATCTACTATATCGTGAACATCTTCATGCTTCCTCGTCGTATGGCAAGGCATGCAAACGTGCCAGGCTACTTGTTGGGATACTGCGTTGCAATGGGACTTTCGGTGGTCTTCTACACCTACGTCGCCATCTTCTACAACCTGACTTTGCTGGCCATCTACATTATTCTCTTCACCATATTGAACCTCTACCTCATGTTCAGAACGCTCGAGACGCTGGCTTTACAGTTGCCGCGACCCATCATCAGCGAGGTGGCGGAGATTCCTGCCGAGGAGAATAAGGATGCAGAACAGGATGACTTCAACGAGGCGAACCTCCATCGCTTCCAACGCATCAACTTCTGGATGCAGAATCACAAGAACGAGTGGAAAGAAAGCACTTTCGGCAGAGACCGTCTTTGCCAGGAAGTGGGCTACAATCGGCATCTCGTCCTTCAGAGTGTACGCAGTCAGGGCTTCAACAATGTGCACGACTACATCAGCAGTTTCCGTGTTGCGGAACTGAAAAGGATGGTCAGTCGTGGCGAAGTCAACACGCTGAGCGACACACTTTCTGCAGGTTTCGGCACCATACAGACCGTTCGTGCCTGCTTCCTCAAAGTGGAGGGAATCACACTTGACGAGTATCTGAAATCGCGCCTCTAATCGAGTCCCCAAAAACAACCTACAGCTAGTTCGCCAACTAGGCACGTGAAGTTGCCCAACTTCACGTTTGATGTTTGCAATCTTCACGTGTGTCGTTTGCAATTGTCACGTGTGTCGTTTGCAATCATCCCTGCATGCATAAGAAAAAGCCCCCTGCGGACTTTCCGCAGAGGGCTTGATTTGTTAACCAGTCAGACTGGTTCTTCGGTTTTTACTGACCTGCCATGATGTTCAGGACTGCAACGAAGTCGGCAATAGAAACTTGGCCGTCACCGTTCACATCAGCATCGCCAGGAACTTCCTGACCTGCCATTGCATTCAGAACTGCTACACCATCGGCGATAGATACGGCACCATCAGCATTCACATCACCAATCAGTCCGAGAGTGATACCGTTACCAGGAGTAACGACAGCACCTTCGTGCCAACTTGGGATAGCATAACGGCTCAACGTCTTCGAACTGCTGGATGCAGCATACAGGTTGTTCGCATAGTCGAATGCAAGGCCTGTGATGTTGCCCTCGCTGACAGAGATGTTGTACTTCGGATCAAGATAGATCTTGCCGTTAGCCATAGGAACATAGTTGGTTTCGTAAATGACAACCTTACCGCTTCCTTGTGGGAGAGCAATGTACTTGCCGTCGGATGTCACAGCCATCTTACCGCTGTTGGTAGAGGTTGTGGTGTTGCTGTAGTCCTCGTTGCCTTCTGCGTCGAAGTGCTTGATAGAGGGCAGCAACTCAGTTGGAGCAGAGCGATACTGAACGTACCACAGACCACCCTGACCATCCTCGTGGATACCAACATGACCCGGAGCAATAGTGTAAACACCATCAAGGGCAGCTACATAGCCAGAAGGAGCAGTAGACCATTCCTTAGCAGTACCGAGGTTGTAGAAAGCACAGTTGTAGTCGGTGGTGTTGTACTCACCATTGCTGCGCTGACCACCAAGAACATACAGCTTCAGAGCATCGCCCTCACCTTCAACAGCGAGACCGACTGCCATACGGCTCTGTTCATCGTCACCTACATAAGTGATACCAGTTGCTTCGTCAAGCTCGCCACCTGTGAAGACAGGCTTCCAAGCTTCCTCGAGGTTATCGGGATTGATCTCCCATACAGAACTGTTGCTTGTACCAGAAGCACGACCAATGAAGAGACGTCCATCCTTAGAGAAGCGGATGTCCTTCAAGTCGAACTTGTAGTCGCCTCCAATTACGAGAGGAGTACCGCCAACAACGTCAAGACCACCATAGTAAGAACCTACGGGCTTGAAGCCAGCGTCGAATGCGAAGAGAGCACCAGGAGCGTCAGCAGAGAACATGCCGCTGTGATCGTCTCCAGGACGAGTTTCGGTGATGAGAACCTGACCGAAGCCCTTGCTTGCCGGGTTGTTGTTAACAGCCAGACCATAAGGAGAGGTGAACTTGTAGCTGTCACCTACCTTGACAACGTCGAGAGTACCCTTACCATTCACAGCTACTTCGTAATTCAAAGAAGTAGGATTAACACTGAACTTGCTTGCAGGAATAGTTACCTTATGTACACCTGCTGTGAGTTCATCAGAGATAGTCTCGGTGTAAACCAAATCTTCACCATTGAAGAAGCGAATCTCTGCACCTTCTGCCTCTGCATTAAGCGTGAAGCTTACGACAACATTGTCGCCACCTGCGTTAGCAACCAGGTTGTATGCAAATGCATTGAGTTGAGGATTGGGCTTCTCGTTGATGTACTGACCACCATAGAGGTAAACGATGTCGCCACCGAACAAGTGAGGAGTTGCGTCAGTGCCAATGGTCTGGAACCATGCAACGTTCTCGCTCTTGCTACCATTCAGCTTGTAAGTGATCTCGCCACTTGCCAACTGATCCTCAGTGACAGTTGTACCACTTGAAGTACCGAACTGCTTAACAACATATACATTGCTTACAGTGCAGTTGTCCGGGTTACGGCTTACTGTGTTGCTGCTTTCTGTGCTGACTGTGTGATTCTGAGAGAGAATCAAGGTGTTCTGGACAGTCATCGTAGCACTTGCCCAACCGCAGACATTACCGCAAGAGTTGGTAGTTTCACCAAGGAGAGTTGACCTGACGATACAGTTGTTGACAACAGTACCGCTACCATCGTTCAAACCAATCAGGCCACCATGTGTGCCATCACCGTCAACAGTAGAAACCAGCTGAACGTTGACATCACAATTCTCAATCCTTGAGTTGTAAGTGTAACCTGTGAGGCCACCCATGTACTTGCTGCCAGTGTGGAACTCACCAGTCAGTATCAGGTTCTTGACTGTTGCACCATCGATGGTGTTGAAGAAGCCGCAACGTTCTGAGTCGAAATTAATATAAACATTGGTAATAGCATGACCCTGACCGTCGAACGTACCGCGATAGCTGTAGTCGCTGCGGTTGATGGGTTGCATGCCTACACCTGTCATATCAATGTCGGCTGTAACCTTACCCTTAATTGTATAATCGCTGCTTGTGGAAATTGCACGGAAAGCAACGAGTTCCTTGACAGTACCGATGAGGTAGAAGCCGTCCTTATCCTTCAAAGGCATGAGTCCGGCGAAGTCAGTTTCGCTCTTAGCTACTGCATTCTGTGCCTCTTCTGTGCTATAAACACCGTCGAAGTATCCGTTGAGGAGTTCTTCTGATGTATTATAGAGATTTGTCATTTCTTCGTTTGAGAAGACATATTCGTCCTTCTCAACCCATTCGCCACTCTCTTCGTCCTTTTCTACCAAAGGCAGATTCTCGCCTTCAAGGGTTCCAAGAGCATTAGCAGTGTTGAAGAGAGCTATGTAAGCCTGCTTGCCTGCATAGATGTTCTGGAAGATGTCGGAGAACGTGGTTGCAAGAGCAGCCTTGTCCTCAATGGAAGCAGCTTGGTCAACTTGACCCATAGCTGCATCGAGTTCTGCTCTCAGTGCTTCGGGGAAGTTAGGACCAGCAGCAGCATTCTCTTCGTTGATTGCATATTCCATGATGGTTGCTGCACGAGCATTCATGTTCTGGAGCACAACATCGAGAGCTTCGTCAGCGTCCTCACCACAGTAGGTCACCTTGATAGCACTCCAACCTGTCCAGTCGTTGCTATACTTGGTGCCTGGGTTCTTGATGCCGACAGTGAGCTTACCGTCTTCACCTACATAAGCAATGGTGTAAACAGGATAGCGACCTGCATTTGCAGCTGCTGCCATACCAGTCTCACCATGAACAACGTAGCCAGTAAGTACTGCACCACTTTCATCGCTAGTAGAGACACCATCATCATAGATTTCAAGGTCATGAGCGCCTGCACCAGTCAGGTTGCAGTTAACTTGGTCAACTGCGTCATCTACTGAAATAGGATCTTCAATAACAGCGGGGAAGTAGTTGAATATGCCGTTAGCATAGATACCAGCAGAATAGTTGGTGCTGTAGCGGTTGTTGCTAGGACGGAAAGCTGCATGTGTGCCAATGAGGTAGTAACCTGGCTTCATGTCTTCAACAGTCTGATACATGTCACCCGTTACGTTCCAAGCCTCAACGCCGACAACTGTCTTGCCGTCTTCGTCCTTAATAGATGTGCCGTTTCCTGTTGCCCAACCATTAGTCCACTTAGCATTGTGACCCTGAACGAAGTCAGCATTAGCAAGCAAGCTGCTGACATCGGTACCAGGAGCATAGTCCTCAGCAATAGCATCAGCAAGCCACTTAATCACGCGCTCTGTCTCGGCCTTGATTTCCTCGGCAGTAGCTGTGTGGGTGTCGATGATGTACTCGTATGTACCGAGAGGATTGTCCTCGTCTGGTTCTTCTGTCTCAGAGAGGTAAGCCTCAAGAGCAGTACGCAAATCACCAGAGAAGCTGTCGTCTGATTCGAGACGAGCCTTAATCTTTGCGCACTCTTCCTGATATGTTGCATATACAGCAGCATTCTTTTCAAGTACATCCTTCTTGACGTAGAGTGTATCAATGGCATCTGCGAATTCAAGAATGTTGGCAGCTTCGCCCAGTGCTTCGCTTGCAGCAAAGAATTCGTCAAGCACAGACTGAGTGGCAATAACGCCTTCCACCTTCTCGTTTTCGTATGTCTGAATAGCATCTGCTACCGATGCAAGTTCAGCTTCGTTAGCTATAGAGAAATACTGTTCTGCAGCAAAGATGACGGTACCATGAGAGGGATCGGGGAAAGGATATCTGTCGTCACCGATGTCCTGATACCAATAACCTGTGCGGAACTGTTCGCCATTAGCTCTCCAAGCAAGGGCACCACTTGCGAAGTCTTCCTCGCTGACGGTGGGAACCTGTGTGCCATAGAGGGCATAGCAGTTGGTGATGTGTACTTGGTCGCTGTCACCATGACGTGCAAAGTAGTGTGCATCGTCCTGGATGCCTTCTACGGAACCTACAGCGAAGCAGTTGGTGACGTCTGCATAGCTACCGAGCCAACCAGAGAACGAACCATTCTCCTTCGGACCGTAAACGTTGCCGACCATACCGCAGTTGTCAATGGTAACGTGACAAGAAGAACTCATGACGCAACCGAACACACCAGAAGCGTTGGGACCACCGTTAGCCGTCACGTCGCCGCACATCATGACGCCCTTAATGTTGACGTGACCAGCCCAAGGAGCTGTCATACCAACCAAACCAACATAGCCGCGGCCGGTGAGGGAGCAACTTTCGTCGAGTACTACATTCTTAATATATACACCTTCTGCTGCGCGTGCGTCAGCATCGCTGATGCCGCCGAAGCCCTTGCTGGGCAGGCTGTTCATTACGGCCACGAGACCGACGCCATTGTCGCTGGGATGGTCCACGATGAGATTGCTGATGGTGTGGAACTGTCCGTCGAAGTTGCCATAGAAGGGAGCGCCTTCGGTACCTACATTGGCCCAGCGCTCGCTGTAGCCGTCCATGTCGATGTCGTCGGTCAGCTTAGCGCTGGCGTCAAGATGCTTGGCAGCATAGTTGGTCCACCATACGAGCTCTGCGCCGTTGCTGATTTCGTACCAACCGTCGACGGGAGTCATGAAGTCTTCCTGCAAACCACCGCAGACAGAGCAGAAGCCTTCGTCGTACTGGTGAGGAGGCAATGTGCTGCTGCTAGGAGTGTTCGTGTAGGTTACATCGCCTATAGGAGCTCCATCGCAGCGATAGCTTGCTGCAGAAGCATAGACGAGGGCACCATCCTTCTTGATAGGCATGGGCATCTGGTCTGTGCCAATCAATTGGTAGAAGCGTTCTACACCGCCTTCGTTGCCATTGAGGGCGTATGCCAAGGCACCGCTTTCAATATCACCAAGGTCCTCGATAAGTGTTGCCTTTGCTTCGTCCTCATAACCATAGGAATTTGCGATGTAGACGTTTTCGCAAGTAATGTTGCCAGGGTTACGGGAGAGGGTCTTTGAGTCGCCCAGTTGGCCGTTAAGCGTTCCGAGGAATGCGCAGTTGGTCCAATAGGATTGACCGGAAGACCAACCAGAGAAGCCTGCGAGGCACTCTGTTGATTCTCCATTACCATTAATGTTACCTGCATAGATAGCATTGTCAACGATGGTCTTTGTCTCTACTACGCCGAAGAAGCCGCCAGTGGTGTTGTCACCAGCACAGTTTGTGTTGATGTCGATGTCGGAGA
Organism: uncultured Bacteroidales bacterium; assembly: GCA_902779315.1. GTDB lineage: Bacteria > Bacteroidota > Bacteroidia > Bacteroidales > Bacteroidaceae > Physcousia. The sequence goes on from CACZBC010000003.1 coordinate 24,498, forward strand.
AGACATTGCGAACCTTCACACGGTCACGACGTGAGTGAGAGGTGATGGAACCGGCATACTGTCCGGTGGTGCTGATGGAGCCGTGCATGATGACGTTCTCGAAGATACCGGAGAAGTTGGGGAAGAGAGAGGCGTTGCTGCCCATCTCGGTCATCTCGATGGTGAGGGCATGGCCGTCGCCATTGAAGTTACCATCGAACCAGTTGCCGGTGTTGAAGATGTAGCGACCGGGCTCAGCAACATAGGTGATGTCGTTGGCCATCTTGATGTTGAACCAACCACCGTTCTGCAGACGGTTCAGACCTTCGCAGAGGTCGATGTCCTCAGGTGTGCTGATGAGGAAAGTGCCATCGGTGTTGTCACGCTGCAGGCCGTTGATGTTGTAACAACCGCAGACAGAGCAGATACCGAACTTGTCGTACTGGTGAGCAGCTGCTTGTGCTGTTCCGCTGTTGGAGAAGGTGAGTTCTCCTTCGCTCTTGCCGTCACAACCAGTCACGTCAGAAGCATAAACCTGTCCGCTGCCGAATGCTGCGGGAACGGGGAACGGGTCTGTGCCAATAGTCTGCACCCAAGCGATGTGGCTCTGGTCGTTGTTCAGCTGATAGCAGATGCGACCGTCGGCGAGATCATCGTAAGGAACGATGGTGACGCACTTTGTGTTGCCCCATGCATTGGTAGCATAGTTGTTGGTGCTTGCACCACTGGGACGGTTGCCATAGATATCCTGCTGGTAGCTCTCCATGTTGACGACCTGGATGTTGCCATCATTACGTCCGATGGTACCGCTACCGCCATCAATTTGGAAGTCGCTGCCATCATTGATGACGAGACAGTTGATGACATTGGTACGTCCGTCACACCAACCAACGATACCGCCATTGTTGTTGGAGGTAGCACCATTGATAGTGAACTTGGCGAGAGTGTTCTCGACCATTGCGCCCTGATAGGCAACGCCGAAGACGCCACCATGGGTAGCATCGCCTGCCACAGAGCTTTTAACGTTGACATCAACATAGCAGCCACGAACTGTACCGCGAGACCATGCAGCGATACCTGCGGCATACTTAAAGCCGGTGGTGATGGTACCTTGAACCTTCAGGTTCTGGATAAGAGCACTTGCTCCGACATTACGGAAGAGTGCAGTACCGTTTCCACCGGTATCAAACATGTTGATGGTGATGGTGTGTCCCTGGCCGTCGAATGTTCCCTGGAAGTCTTGGCCGTCACGGCCAATCATGGTAGCATCCATGCCTTTGTCGATGTCGGCTGTCAGCACGGCATCGGCATAGGGATTCTCACCATTTACGAGTTCTGCGAAGGCTATCAAGTCTTCAGCAGTACCGATCTGGTAAACTCCATTCACTTCGGAAAGAGCCCACGCAGCTGTGGAGACAACGCTCAGCAGCGCTGCCAGACACAGATTCAGTAGTTTTCTACTCATAGAATGATAATTTAAGTTAATAAATAAAGGTTAATTATATTTGTTCCTCTTAGTTAAAATATGCGTATTGTTTGGGTTAAAATATACATATCGTTTGGCAAATATAGCTTTTTTTCATGTTACTTCAAAGCTTTTCGGCATTTTTCTTTCCCTCAAACACCCTTTTTCAAAAGAAATGCGAAACTGAATCTCTTTTTGACATATTATATTAATATACCTATTTATTATATTAAAGGAGTAAAAGGAAAAGAGGGAAATTTTTAATGCGGCAAGCGACATTCGAAAAGTTCACACGTGAAGTTGCCCAACGTCAAACGTGAAAAAGGCAAACATCAAACGTGACGTTTGCAATCATCACGTGTGTCGTTTGCCAACACTCCTGCATGCATAAGAAAAAGCCCCCTGCGGACTTTCCGCAGAGGGCTTGATTGTTGAACCAGTCAGACACTGGTTCTTCGGTTCTTTACTGACCTGCCATGATGTTCAGGACTGCAACGAAGTCGGCAATAGATACTTCGCCGTCGCCATTCACATCAGCATTGCCAGGAACTTCCTGACCTGCCATTGCATTCAGAACAGCCACACCATCGGCAATAGATACATCACCGTCACAGTTCACATCACCAGATGCGAGGCCAATACCGTTACCAGGAGTAACGACAACCTTGTTCTCAGTCGGAATTGTGTAGCGGCTGAAGGTCTCTGTGCTAGCAGAAGCAACATAGAGGTTGTCAGCATAGTCGAATGCCAAAGCTGTGACGCGAGACTCGCCAACATTGATAGTCTTCTTCGGGTTGAGGAAGATCTTGCCATTCTCCATAGGAACGTAGTTGGTCTCGTACAGAACAACAGTACCGTTTGCTGTGGGGATAGCGAGATAGTTGCCGTTTGTGGTGACAGCTATTCTGCCGCCAACAGTAGTGCTGCTGACGTTGCTGTAATCCTCGTTGCCTTCTGCATCGAAGTGCTTGATGGCTGGAACCTCAGCAGATGCGTCGCTGCGACGCTGGATGTACCAGAGACCGCCCTGACCGTCTTCGTAAATACCTACATCGACAGGCGAAATGGTATATACGCCATCGAGAGGCTCGAAGTTGGCAGAAGGAGCACCAGTCCATTCCTTAGCTGTGCCAAGGTTGTAGACAGAGCAGTTGTAGTCGGTAGCGAAGAAACCACCTGCGCTGCGCTGACCACCCAGAACATACATCTTCAGGTCTTCGCCTGCACCATTGAATGCCACGCTGAGAGCCATACGAGTCTGCTCGTCGTCACCCACATAGGTGATACCTGTAGCTTCGTCAAGCTCGCCACCTGTGAAGACAGGCTTCCAAGGCTCATTGAGGTCCTCAGGATTGATTTCATATACAGAACTTGGAGTGAGACCTGCTGCACGAGCCACGAAGAGACGACCGTCATCAGTGAAGCGGAGATCCTTCAGGTCGAACTTGTAGCTGGTACCTACAATTGACAGAGGATCCTCACCACGAATTGGGAGACCGCCATAGAAGCCGGGAGTTCCATCGGCTGCGTTGATGGGCTTGAAGTCAGGACCGAACGCATAGATTGCACCGGGCTTGTCATGAGAGATGTAAACTTCTGCAATCTCTTGAGGATAAGACTCTGCGATGAGAACCTGACCGAAGTTCTTGCTTGCAGGATTGTTGTTGATTGCCATACCATAGGGGCCCCAAACCTTAAGGGAAGCACCCATCCTGAGGACATCAAGAGAACCCTTACCTGTAACGGCAACCTTGAAGTTCAGGGTTGTAGGATCAGCACCAAGCTTGCTGGACTCTACAGATACACTCTGTGCACCAGAAGCAAGTTCCTCAGAGATAGCCTCGGTGTAAACCAATTCTTCTCCATTGTAGAACTGAACTTCTGCACTTTCTGCCTCTGCATTGAGGTCGAAGTTAACAACAACTTTGTCGCCTTTGACCTTAGCATCGAGGTTGTATGCGAATGCATTGAGCTGAGGATTGGGCTTGTCGTTGGTATACTGACCTGCATACAAATAGACAGCATCGCCTCCGAACAGATGAGGAGTTGGCTCTGTGCCAAGCGTCTGGAACCATGCGGGATCGTCACCTGTGCTGCCGTTCAACTTCCATGTAATCTCACCACTTGCCAACTGTTCAGGAGTAGCAAGTGTACCTTCTGCTTCACGGAAGAACTGAGAAACAAAGACATTTGTCAGAGTAGCCTTTGTACCACGGCTGGTAGTGCGAGAGTTGTCGCCTTCTGCACCTACATTCTCATATTCGGAGAGAATGAGCGTGTTCTTAATCTGCAGGGAAGCATCTGCCCAACCAGCAACACCACCAACATACCAGAAGGGTCCTACGCCATCTTCTGCACCATCACCAATCAGGTGAGTCTTGACGAGACAGTTGTTGATAAGGCTGTTTGCACTGCCGTTGCGACCAATCACGCCACCTGAAGAAGTATCGCCGGCAAGATTGGGAGCAAGGTGGAAGGCAACATCAATCTCAACATTGTCGATGGTTGACTTGCCAGACATCCAACGGGTAATAGGACCTGAGAACTGATGACTGGTGTACATCTCACCTGTCAACTTAAAGTTCTTGACGGTTGCATTCTGCAACTCATAGAAGAGCGTTGCAGGCTCTGCATAATCGCCAGATGGGATTCTTGCGTCATCAATATAGACATTGCTCAGCGCATGGCCCTGACCGTCGAGGACACCAGCAAAGATATGCTCAGCATTTTCGCCTCTGTTATGGCCAATAGGCAGCATTCCGATGCCTTGCATGTCAATATCAGCCGTGAGTTTGCCCTTGGCGTACTTATCCATTTCGCTGGCAATAGCACGATAAACAACAAACTCCTTAGTGTTACCGATGAGGTAGTAGCCCTCCTCGTCCTGTTCAGGCAGAATGCTGGCAATTGCAGCTGCAGATTCAGTCATCTTTGACTTAGGATTCAGAGCTTCTTCCGTGCTGTAAGAACCATTGAGGTATGCTTCAACTATAGCAGAAGTAGCATCGAAGACAGCATTTGTTTCGTCTTCGCTGAATACCATCTCACCTGTCTCGAACCATTCGCCACTCTCTTCGTCCTTCTCAACCAAAGGAAGGTTTCCTGTATCTAAGAAGTCGAGCTTGTTTGCATAATTGATAAGTTCAATGTATGCTTGCTTACCTTCGTAGACTTGCTGGAAGAGGTCAGAGAATGTCTTAACAAGAGCAGCCTTGTCTTCTACGGTCGTAGCCTGCCCTACCTGATCGACAGCAGCTTGAAGTGCATCTCTCAGAGCAGCGGGGAAGTTAGGACCTTTAGCTACGTTCTCTCCATTATAATATATGTCTTCACAGTTCAAGTCATTGTCGATGATTGTCTGAGCACGGGCACTCATGTTCTCGAGAACATTGTCGAGAGCAGGATTCGTCTGTGCTTCATCTTCACCACAATACTTCACTTCGAGAGCACTCCAGCCAGTCCAGTCACTGCTGTACTTCGTGCCTGGGTTCTTGATACCGATAGTGAGCTTGCCATCTTCGCCTACATAAGCGATGGTGTAAGCCTGATAACGGCCTGCCTTTGCAGCAATAGCCATACCGGTTTCACCCTGAGGAACATAACCTGTCATGTCATCACCTTCTGTGGAAACGCCGTCTTCATAAACAGGAAGGTCAAATGCACTCTTGATTGTCAAGTTGCAGTTCACACCGTCTTCTGCCTCATCAACACTAACAGGATCCTCGATAGCAGCGGGGAAGTAGTTGAAGATACCATTTGCATAGATACCTGAAGCGTAGTTAACGCTGTAACGGTTGTTGCTAGGACGGAAGGCAGCATGAGTACCAATGAGGTAGTAACCGGGCTTCATTTCTTCAACAGTCTGATACATATCACCTGTCTTGTTCCAAGCCTCAACGCCATTGAAAGTTGTGCCTGCTTCATCCGTAGTTGTGCCCCAACTGTTAGCGAAGCCGCCAGTCCACTTTTCGTTCTGCTGGCTGAAGTCACTGTTAGGAATCAACTTACTGATGTCAGAACCGGGAGCATAGTCGCTTGCGATAGCCTTCTGGAGCCACTGGTCAACACGTTCTGTTTCTGCTGCGATTTCCTCGGCAGTAGCAGTGTGCTTTTCAATGATGTACTCGTAAGTACCCAGAGGATTGTCTTCGCTTGGTTCGTCAGAATTTTCCTCAGCGAGGTAGTATTCCAGAGCGTCACGCAGAGCACCAGAGAAGGTGTCGTTAGATGCGAGGAATGCCTTGATTTCTTCGCACTTGTCAATATAAGTCTGATATACTGCAGCATTCTCCTTAACAGCATCCTTGGCAGCATAAACAGAGTCAAGGGCATCGGCGAAATCATCAACTGTAGCAACTTCTGTCAGAGCCTCAACTTTTTCATTCAATTTGTCAAGCAAAGACTGAGTAGCGACAATCTCGCCAATAGCTTCTTGCTCGAAAGAATGAATTGTAGCTATTACGCTTTCAAGGTCTGCATCATTAAGAACAGAGAAGTACTGATCAGCACCATAAATTACGATAGCGTGCTCACCGAATGGATAAGGATGAGCATCATCCTCAATGGTCTGATACCATGATGGATCGCGGAACTGCTTGCCGTTCAGGTTGTAACAGAGAGTACCATTGGCAACCTCCTCAAGCGGCAGAGTAATCGTCTTGCGATCTGCTGCCGTGGGATTGTAGTGCTGCTGCTTGTTCTGCTCGACGCCTTCGATGTCTGCTTCGTAGCAATTGACAACCTTTGCAGAGCCACGGGTGAAGGAGTCGCTCGAGTAGATAGCTGAAGATGACATTTGGCAAGTACTCCAGCAATTGGTAACTACAGAGCCGCTGCCCGAGTAGCCGCAGATAGCGCCAGACTCGACACCGTTTGTAATAACACCTGTTACCCAGCAGTTGGTGATTATCATGTTCATTGAACCGCCCGCGCAGACACCTACGATACCTGCTGCGTTTCGAGTTGCAACACCAACCTCACCTTCGAAACCAACATTCGTGACGTTAATTGTACCACTGCCACTGGTAGTACCAATTACACCGGCATAGTTAGCAGCATACAAAGAGCAACTTTCGTCGAGAATGACGTTCTTGACAACTGCGCCATCACCGACAGCACCAATCAGACCGATATTGTTTACGGCTGGGTTGTTGATAACAAAGTTGCTGATGGTGTGACCCTGACCGTCAAATGTGCCGACGTAGATTGCAGGAGGAGTATAGCGCTCCATGCAGCCTTCCATGTCAATGTCAGCTGTCAGCTTTGCGCAGGCATCGGTATGCTGTGAAGCATAGACGCTCCACCATGCGAGCTCAGCGCCGTCTTTTATTTCGAACCAACCATCGACGGGAGTGACAAAGTTTTCATCAAACTGCCCGCAGACTGTGCACCAGCCATCCTCGAATGTATGAGGAGGAATAACGGGTTCGCCAGAAGGATCGTTAGTGTAACCACCACTACCCAGAGGTGTTCCGTCGCAGCGGAAACTTGAGGCTGCAGAATAAATGAGGCCACCTTCTTTTTCGAATGGCATGGGTTCGGGGTCTGTGCCAATCACTTGGAAGAAGCGATTCAGACCGTTCTGCTTTTCGTTCAGGAAGAATGCGAGTTCACCGCTGGCAATACCAGCCTGATTCTCGTAGTGAGTGTACTTGTCGTGGTCAGAAACAGAATTACCGAAGATGGGATTAACAACATATACATTCTCACTGACTACATTGCCCGGATTACGAGCAAGGTTTTGTGAATTCTCCGTATCGTTGTCCAAAGTCTGGTCGCCAGCACCGATGATGTTGCCAAGAATTGCGCAATTCTTGAAGTAGGTCTTCGTAGCAGTCCAACCGCTGAAGCCACCAACGCGTGCACATCTTGCGCCTGCTTCCGAGCCAGGCAAGGTGAAGTCACCTGCATAAATACAATTCTCAACGGTCTTTTCTACTTCACCCATCCAACCGAAGAAACCACCTGAGGTATTATCGCCTACTACGGTAGAGGTGATGTCGACGTCGGAATAGACGTTGCGAACCAAAGCGTTGCGGGCTTCTGCGCAGAGGGAGCCAACTCGTGCACCATTCGTCTGAAGCGAGCCGTGCAGGATGAGGTTCTCGATGTTACCTGCCATTTCGGGGAACAGGCCTGCATAGCCAGACATCTCCGTAAAGTTGATGGTAATGGCGTGACCTTGTCCGTTAAAGTTACCGTCAATCCAGTCGCTAGAGTTAAATATCTGCTGACCAGGTTCTGTGAAGAACTCAATGTCATTCGTCAACTTCATGTTCAAGCGGAAGCCATTTGCGATACGGTTCCAGCCTTCGACTTTGGTGAAGTCCTCTTGTGTGCCGAGGAGGACAGACATATCCTTCTTATCGAACTTCTCGGAATCGTCGAAATCGAACATATTGAAATTGAAGCAACCGCAGACTGTGCAGACGCCGTACTTGTCAAACGCGTGCTTTGTAGCCTGATCGCTGCCACTATTGGAGAAGGTCAGTTCGCTTTCGCTCTTGCCGTCGCAATCAGTAGGTGCAGAAGCATAAACCTGACCAGTGCCGAATGCTGCGGGAACGGGGAATGGGTCTGTGCCGATTCTCTGTACCCAATTGATCTTGCTCTGGTCGTTATTCAACTGATAGCAGATGCGACCGTCAGCGAGGTCATCATAAGCAACAACTGTTGTAGCTACGTTGTCGCCCCACTGTTTGGTAACGTAGTTGTTGTAGCTAGCACCTTGAGGACGGTTGGCATAGGGATCTGCATTGTAGGTCTCTACATCAATGGTCTTCAGGTTGCCACCGTTACGTGAGATGTTGCTGCTGAGGCCGTTGGAAACGTCGAGAGTACAGTCATCGGTGATAGCCAAGCAGTTCGCGATGTTGACGCGCTTTTCAGCCCAACCTACGACACCGCCGCAGTTCTGAGTGGTCTCGCCTAAGATGGTGACTTTTGCCAGACAGTTCTCGACTGTTGTACCTCCAAGACCTATGGCAACGATACCACCATGAGTGGCATCACCAGCCACAGAGCTGTTGATGGTGACATCAGAATAGCAACCACGAATGACAGCTTTGTTGCGTGCCACAATGGCGGCAGCAAACTTGTTGCTTGTGGTAATGGTACCTGTCACCTTCAGGTTTTGAATGACAGCACGATAGCCCGTGTTGCGGAATAGGGCTGCATTCGCGTCCTCTGGGTACATGTTGATTTTGATGGTGTGTCCTGCGCCATCGAAGACGCCCTGGTACTCGTTGGCTTCCGTGCCAATCATAGTACCGTCAACGCCTCTGTCAATGTCGGCTGTCAGCACAGCACTGGCATAGACTCCACCACCATTCACGAGCTGAGCGAACTCTTCCAGGTCCGCTGCTGTACCGATCTGGTAAACTCCATTCACTTCGGAAAGAGCCCACGCAGCTGTGGAGACAACACTCAGCAGCGTTGCCAAACACAGATTCAGTAGTTTTTTACTCATAGAATGATAAGTTAGGTTAATAATTAAAGTTAATAACTGTTTGTTTAGTTTGCGTTTTTACACATTTTGTCTTCCAAAGATAGTCGTTTTTAACATTCGCCCAAAACTTTTTAACAGTTTTTCTTTAGGGAAAAAGGCTTTTTGCCAAAATAGTACAAAAACGGCTTTTGTTTTGTAAAAGAATGCAAGGGGAAATAAGAGGCAAAGCCCTTATTTGTAAGTTAACAAAGGAAGACAAAAAAAGAGGCCTGTTTAGTTGACAAACGAGGCACGTTAAGTTGGCAAACGTCACACGTTAAAATCGTAAACTTCAAACGTGAAGTTTGCCTTTTTCACGTGTGAAGTTTGAAGACTTCACTGCAGTTGTTTTCATGGGAGGAAAGCCGAGATGTCGTGACCGAAGTGCGAGAGTTCGCGAACTACCGAGCTGCTGAGGCTTGCAAGCTGTGGTGAAGCAGGGAGAAAGACGGTTTCTATGCCTGAAAGTTGGCGGTTTACATCGGCCATTTGCGTCTCGTAATCGAAGTCTGCAGCACTTCGGACGCCACGAATTATCGTGCTGATTCCCTGTTCCTTAGCAAAGTCGACGGTCAAACCTGTGTAGCTCTCCACTTTGACTCGCGGTTCGTCGGCATAGAGTTCGCGTATCTTCCCCACCCTTTCCTCTACCGGCATCCAACCGGATTTCTGCTCGTTGTAGCCGACTCCGACAACCACTTCATCGAACATTTGCAGGGCACGCTTCACGATATCTGCGTGACCCAAAGTGAAAGGGTCAAATGAACCGGGAAAGAGAACACGACTCTTCTGCGTCATACTGCAACCTCCTCTTCTTCCGCCAAATCCTCTTCAATGACGAGATTATTGATGATGAAGTTCTGACGGTCCATCGTATTGTCTCCCATATAGAAGTTCAGGAGTTCGGCAACTTGGTCGGACTTGTGAAGCATGACTTGGTCGAGGCGAATGTCCGGACCGATAAAGTTGCGGAATTCCTCAGGACTTATCTCGCCGAGACCTTTGAATCGGGTTATCTCAGGCTCAGGTCCGAGGTCGTCTATCGCTTGTTGCCGTTCTTCTTCGGAGTAGCAATATTGCGTCACAAAGTCCTTCGAGAGGCTGAGGTGGCGAGGACGTTTGCCGTCGCTGTAAGATGCGTTCTCTTCGGTATTGTCGCGGGCTGCGAGTTCTGCCTCGATGGCTTTGAGTTTTGCCTTTCCTATCTTTGTCTTTCTGCCGCGCACTCTGAACAAAGGTGTCTGCAAGATGAAGACGTGACCTTTCTTTACGAGTTCAGGGAAGAACTTGAGGAAGAAGGTGAGCATCAAGAGACGAATGTGCATTCCATCGTCATCGGCATCGGTTGCGACTATGACTTTGTTGTAACGAAGGCCGTCAAGTCCGTCTTCTATGTTGAGTGCGGCTTGCAAGAGGTTGAACTCTTCGTTCTCGTACACCACTTTCTTTGTCAACTTGTAACAGTTGAGGGGCTTTCCTCGAAGACTGAAAACGGCTTGAGTATTGACGTCGCGACTCTTTGTGATACTGCCGCTTGCAGAGTCGCCCTCAGTGATGAAGATGCTGCTTTCCTCTTGAAGGTCGCCTTTGGTGTCAGTCAGGTGAATTCTGCAGTCACGAAGTTTGCGGTTGTGCAGGTTGGCTTTTTTCGACATTTCGCGAGCCTTCTTCGCTATGCCGGCCATTTCCTTACGCAGTTTTTCGCTTTCGGAAACCTTCTGCAGGATAATGTCGGCAACGTCTGTGTTCTTGTGAAGGTAGTTGTCCACTTGCTCTTTCACGAAGTCGCCGATGAATTTGTCAATCGAGATGCCACCTTCCGGCTCCGTTGTTGTGCTGCCAAGTTTCACTTTGGTCTGGCTCTCGAACATCGGTTCCTGGATGTTGATACTGATGGCTGCCACCATTCCATTGCGGATGTCGGCATATTCGTAGTTCTTTCCGCTGTAGTCCTTGATGACTTCAGCTATGTATTTCTTGAAAGCGGCCTGATGTGTTCCGCCCAAAGTGGTGTTCTGTCCGTTGACGAACGAATAGTATTCTTCGCCGTTCTGCTTGGTGTGGGTGAACGCTATCTCGATGTCTTCGCCACGAAGATGGATGATGGGATAGAGCGGTTCGTAGTCCATCCTGTCCGAAAGGAGGTCGCTCAGTCCGTCTCGCGAAATGATGCGCCGACCGTTGAACATGACTGTCAGACCCGTATTGAGATAGGTATAGTTGCGAAGCATCAGTTCGACGAACTCGCCTCGGAATGCGTAATGCTTGAACAGGGAAGGGTCCGGCTCGAAGAAGACTGCGGTTCCGTTCTCGTCCTGACTCTTTTCGGTAACGTCACTCTCGAGGATGCCTTTGCTGAAGACTGCTTTACGTGTCTGTCCGTCGCGAAAGCTTTGGACTTCGAATCGAGTGCTCAAGGCATTGACTGCCTTTAGACCTACGCCATTCAGGCCAACACTTTTCTGGAACGCTTTACTGTCGTATTTGCCGCCTGTATTGAGCATCGAGACGGCTTCCACAAGCTTACCGAGTGGGATTCCACGTCCGTAGTCGCGAACAGAAACGCGAAGATTGTCCTCTATGTCTACTTCGATACGTTTTCCGGCACCCATCTTGAACTCGTCGATACTGTTGTCGATGACTTCTTTTAGTAGTACGTAAATGCCGTCTTCTGCTTGCGAACCATCACTGAGGCGTCCTATATACATACCTGGACGCGTTCGGATGTGCTCCATATCGGAGAGATGTCGTATATTACCTTCGTCGTATTGTGCTGAAATCATAGTATTATAGTTCCTTTGAGAATGCGGCCCGACGTTTGTGAATGCAGCAATCGAGGTTCTTCCACTGCATTTGTCCGGCCAGATTGTCCTCGAGCTGAGGATGCGTCTCTGCCCACTCGAAGCCGTGACTGATGCCGAAAGGAATCATGTCGGCAAAGAAGAGGGCATTTGCTCCCTTTTCCTGATACTCGGGCAGCACGCCAATCAGGAGCATATCGAGTATCTGGTGGTCCTTCTTGAGCCAGAGTTCGCGAATGATATGCCACCATCCGAAGGGGAACAGCTTTGCCTTTGCTTTCTGGACTGCCTTGCTGAGGCTGGGCATACAGACGCCTACGCCGATGATTTCACCTTGCGTATTCTCCACGACAGACAGGTATTGGCGGTCGAGCATCTGCAGGAAACGTTTTGCATACCAACGCATCTGCTGCTCGTCAAGTTCGCTGTATCCGTAGAGATTGACGTAGGCTTTGTTGATCACGCCCAGCATCTTCTCCACATATCCGCCTTTACGTATCTCGTTTTTACTGCGGAAGTGGCGCAGACGGAAGCCGTAACGTTCCTCTGCAACCTGTGCTATGCGGAAGTACTTGGCGTTGTTTGCCTCGTGCTCTCCCTTGGGAATGAACACTTTCCTCTCCACCCATCCTGTCTCTTTCTTGAAGCCGAGACGGGCAAGATGCTGCGGATAGTAGGGATAGTTGTAGATGGTGTTGAGCGTGGAGAGCTGGTCGAAGCCGTCAACGAGCATGCCTTCGGGATCCAGATCGGTGAAGCCAAGCGGTCCTACTATGCTGGTCATTCCCCTCTCCTTGCCCCATTTCTCGACTGTTTCGATCAGGGCCTGGCTCACTTCCGGCTCGTCGATGAAGTCGATCCAACCGAAGCGGACCTCCTTCCTACCCCATCGCTCATTGGCTCGAGTATTGATGATGGCTGCCACTCGGCCAACTATGCGGCCTTCCTTCCGAGCGAGGAAGAATGCGGCTTGGCAGAAACGGAAAGCGGGATTGCGTTTCGGATCGAGTGTTTCGAGCGTATCCTCGAGCAAATCGGGCACAGCATAAGGGCAATCCTTATACAGCTCGTAGTTGAAGCGGACGAATGCCCGCATCTCCTTCGCTGTACTGATTTGACTGATGTTAACTGTGCTCATGGCCGTTTTCGTTTCCTTTTATCGCATAATTATCGTGCAAAGATACTATTTTTTGCTGACAATTTCGGCATTCGAGGCATAAAAAGATGTAAAAAACAACATTTTTTAATCTTTCACGACCTTAAGGACTTCGAAGGCCCTTGCGACCTTAAGGAAAAACGCAAAAAGGTCGCGTCGGAAAACATAACACTGTATGATCGCAATCGTCACACTAGATGATCGCAATCGTCACACTAGTCATTTGCAATCGTCAAACGTGATGTTTGGCTTCATCACGTTTGGCGTTTTCCATCACACCTTTGGAAGGCCTTTCCCACTACTCGGCAAGCACGTTGAATTCGGCTCCAGAAGCGAAGTCCGCACCATTCTGGCTCGACAAAGCCGTGAAGCGAAGATAACGGGCTTTCTGTGGTTTGGGAAGCAGGACCTTCTTTTCCTTCGACGAGTTCTCAAAGTCGCCTTCCACAACGGGCTCAGTCCAATTCTGTCCGTCAGCACTCAACTGCACTCGATAACCCTTGATGTTTCCGTTCGTTCCACCATCTTGGCGAGGCAGATAGGAGAAGCCCTTTATCAGTTTCATCTCGCCACAATCGAAGTCAATCCAATGCGGATATTTCGGCACAGTTATGCTGTACATCGTGTGCCAAATGGTGCTCGGATCGCCGTCTACAAGGTTCTTTCCGTATTCCCTGCCCGGTCCTTCCTCACTGCTTACGTAAGCAACGGTGACGGGCACATTCTCGATCTTCTCGAAGGTTGCCGACGTCTTTACTTCCTCGCCTCCGTCGTACCATGCACAGACCGTCCCGCCCTGCTTCAGGTCGAAGGGCTCGCTGTACTTCTGCACTTTGCCGTTGCCGACACGATAGCTGAGGGGAAGTGGTTCGTCGTCGGAATTGGTGTCGCCAATAATGGTGAGTTTGCCTGCTTTGTCGCGCAAAATGGCAACGGGGCAGGGGAAAGTCCTCCTCTTGTTAAAGCCATCGGGGTCTTTTTCATCAAAGAAAGGACAAATGGTGAGCTTCATACGATGCAGTTCCCCGAGGACTCTGTCCGGCTTCAACGGTCCGCCCTGGCCGCAACTGTTGCCGCCCAGGCCGTTCACCTTGCAGTCGAGATGGAGATAGGTGCCGTCGCTTTCGGGAAGCTCGTGCGGATGCTGGGCAAGCGTCATTTGCAGAGCGCTCCATGGCAGCGCAGAGGTACTCATCGTGCCGAGTTCGCTGGAGAATGCCAGGCCGTAGCCCTCTTCGTCTTGCAAAGCGCACCAGCGCACATCCTCGCGGTTGCCCATGCTCTGGGGCTTGGGGAAAGGCACAAACTGCTCCTGCACGGTGCTGTGGTACAGCCCGACGAAAGAGCCGATCTTGCGGTCGTTGTAGTTGTTCAAAGGACCCCGTCCGTAGTAAGAATATCGGCTGAACCGGCTCGGAAGCTTCACCTCGTAGCCCAAACGGGGCAGCGGCAAGTCGGGGTCGCTCGTGATGATGCTGCTCGCAAGCAGTACGACACCGTCGGGATAGACATTGTAGAACTGTGTTGTCGTAAAGGAAACCGTCTCGCCATCGCCTGTCGCGTCGGCCACGCTCTCGTACGGCTGGCCGGCTTTTCCTGCACGATGTTTGGCACCGCCCCTGCCTTTGGCCTGGCTCACGACAGTATAAGCGATAATCACAGACCCATAAGGATCATTGGTAACGACCGGCTTGCCCTTTACTTTATGCTGCAAGGCGTACAATCCGTGCTTGAACCATTGGTCTCTTGCCCAGTTGTCGTTATCCACAGGTGCACGGAAGGCGGACAGCAGCAGCGGCGAATCCTTGAGGATGGTCTTGCCTTCGAACAGTATCCCGCAAAGGCTGCCGGTCTCATTGTCAAAGGTGAAATCGAAGTCCTTGCCGCTCACGATTGTCTTGCCGCCTTTGTCAGTCACCTTCAAAGTACCCTTCTTAATGGCATAGAATGGTACCCAAGTGTTCCCGAGGTACAGCTGCTCGGCCATCTGCACGTAGCCCTTCTTTGCCCACGGCATGTCCTTCTTCAGTCTGAACTCAACGTTGAGGAAGTATTCGCCCTCGTAGGTCATATCGACAGGGAAGGAGCATTGCATATCCATACGTGGCAGGATGTCTTCCTGGAGAGTAATGGGTTCCCCTCCTTCCATCACAATGCTTCCGTCATGGAGGAGGAAAGCCACAATGTCGTACGTGTCCTTGGCTATCGGCTCGAAGTAATTCTTGTTGAAGATAGTGAAGTGCGCCACCGCATTACTCTCTTTGCCCGATATCGAGTCGAGCTTCACACTGACGTTCTGATAGACCTTCTTCACCTCATAGTACTGGGGCTTGGGCGAGAGGTCGGGCAGCATGATGCCGTTCATGCAGAACATGCCGTCGTTGGGCCAATCTCCATGATCGCCACCATAACCCATGTACTTGATGCCTTCATCCTTTGTATAGGTGTCGATTGCTTGGTCAACCCAGTCCCAAATGGCTGCTCCGCAGAAGAAGTTGGTGCTCTCTATCGCCTCCCAATAATCGACAAGATTACCCAAGGAATTGCCCATGGAATGGGCATATTCCGAGATATGATAGGGATATTTTATGCCCTTGCTGGTACCTTTGACTGCCTGTCGAACCCAATCCACCGAGGGATATTGGTTCGAGCCCATGTCCACGATGTCATTGTTACGCTCGTATTGAACAGGACGACTTGTGTCGAAAGCCTTGATAGCCTTGTATGCAGCGACAAAGTTCTCACCTGGTCCTGCCTCATTTCCCAAACTCCAAATGACGATACTGGGGTGGTTGATGTGAGCCCTGACTGCCTCCATGACTCGAGCAATATGGGCGTTCTTCCATTCTTGGGGATGCGAAAGACTCGCTTCACCATAATAATATTCGTGACTCTCGATGTTGGCTTCGTCCTCGAGGTACAGTCCGTATTTGTCCGCAAGGTAATAGAAGTACGGATCGTTACTGTAATGCGAGAGGCGGACATGATTGATGTTGCCCCGTTTCATCAGCATCACCTCCTCGAGCATTTGCTCGCGAGTGATGGCGTGACCAGTCGATGGATTGGTTTCGTGACGGTTCACACCCTTGAGTTTCACGGGTTTATCGTTCACGTAGAAGTATCTTCCTGCCAACTTGAACTCGTCCTCCTCCGCTTTTGTCTCGCGAATCTCGACGGTCCGAATGCCGAAGTAGGTCGAAGTGCAATCGAGCAGTCGTCCTTTCTTGTCTTTGAGTTCGGCAACGAGAACATATCTGTTGGGCCTTTCAGCACTCCAAAGCATGGGATTTTCTACTTCAAATCGCGTCATGAACGCATGCGTCTCACCTTTCTTCAAAGATTCGGAAGCGACAGAAAACTGCTTGCCCAACTCTTTTGTCTTGTCTGAATAGAGTTCGACAGGGAAGATGCTATAGGTTATCCTCAAGCCTTTCTGCTCTTTCCCACTAAGGTTGCTGAGTTTTCTGTCAACCTGAATGGTCGCTTTTTCCCTGCTTAATTGTGTGGTTCGAACTGCGAGGTCGCAGATTTGGACTTGTGGAAGTGCCGTCAGATAAGTGCTGCGGAAGATGCCGGGCAAGCGGAACATATCCTGAGCCTCGAGGAAAGAGCCGTCACTACTGCGGTAAACTTCCACGGAAAGGCTGTTCTCGCCATCCTTCTTCAAATAGTTTGTGATGTCGAACCGAGCTGTATTTCGGCTGTTTTTGCTGAATCCAACGTATTTTCCGTTGACCCAAAGATAGAAGAAACTGTCGACTCCATCGAAGTTGAGGAGTATCTGACGACCTTTCCAATCTGCTGGAATCGTGAAGTTTCTGCGGTAAGAACCCACTTCGTTACGGTATTTGTAGGTCGTCCAACGTTGGTCTTTCGGCTCTCGCATCACGCCTTCCCGCCAATCGTCCTTCTTCACTTCATGATAGAAAATGACCGGCTGGTTGACATAAATAGGGACGCCATACTTCATCTCGCCATGCTTGCCGAGTCCTTGAACATTCCAACAACCTGGAACCTTTATCTCGTCCCAACTGGAGACGTCATAGGTATCGGCATAGAAATCCTGCGGTCTTTGTTCTGGAGACGCGCACCAATGGAATTTCCAAGTGCCGTCGAGACTTTGGAAATACTTGCTTCCTTCCGGCAAGACCTTGCGAGCTTCCTCGACATTTGCAAAGGGGAAGATGTGAGCTCGAGGCTGCAACTTGTTGAGCGACAGCTTTTCAGGGCTTTGCCACTCAGTTCCATCAGGAGCCGTAACTTGTTGATAGAGAAAGCCTTCAAGGTCGTCTTTGGCACTTACACTAAGTGCCAGGGCCGAGAGGATGAGGGTTGTCAGGATGTTTTTCATAGCGTTTGATATAATTTTCTGTGCTTCTGCAGGTTTCGCCTGCAAAGCGACAAGCTGTTTCGATGAGTCGTCTCCAGTTTTCTTGCCTGAGGTTTGGCAGCTCTTCAGGCATTATGTTTTCCCAGATCAAAGCACAAGCAAAGCCCGCATTGAAGCTGTCTCCAGCCCCGACTGTGCTTACGACATCCAGGATGGGCGGCGCTTGGAACTCATAAACCGTGTTTGGCGTGCAAACCACGATTTGTTCGGCTCCGTTCGTGCAAATGAAGAAGGGGCAATACTGGCTGATACACCTATTATATATTACGCGCGCGTCGCGCGAGGAAAACATTACCTCGAAGTCGTCTGCACTGCCTCGAACGATGGTGCTCTGTCGGAAGTTCTGCAAGATGGCTGGTGTGAGCGACTCGAGCTCGTCGCTGTGATTGCTTCGGAAATTGAGGTCGTAATAGACGATGACGTTTTCCTTTGCAGCTTTTTCCTGCATTTGCATTATCAAGGGCCGCATTCCTGTGCAAGCCGCATAGTAGGAACCGAAGAGCATCACATCGCCCCTCTTCATCTCAGGCAAAGTCCAACTGGCAGAGACATGAGGCGGCTCTTTGTAGAAGAGATAGCTGGCATCCTTGTTCTCACCTAGGAAAGCCAGACTGATGGCACTCTTCTCGCCCTTCCGCAACTGGAAATGATCGGTTCCAACGCCGTTTTCCCTGAGGAATTCGACTGTCTGACGCCCTACATAATCGTCACCAGTATAACCCACAAAGGTGCATGGAACGCCAGCTCGACCAACGCTGATGATACTGTTGAAGCTGCTTCCACCAGGCACAGCTGCAACTGGTTTTCCTCCTCGAAACAAGATGTCGAGGATGGACTCACCTACTCCGATGACTTTTCTGACGTTTTCCATTCGCTTTGTTTCTTGCTCTGCAAAGTTAGCAAAAAATGTCTTCCAAAGCAAAATAATTGGTCAAATTCTGCACCTTTTTGTTTCAATTCATGGGTCTTCGCACCTTTTGTTTAAATATTAGGCTGTTTTTCTTGCGAGTCTCGACATTTTGTGTTAACTTTGCAACCGTAAATAAAACAATAACATATCAGTATGACTGCAGAAGAGAAGATTACCATCTTGGTGGAACGATACTGCCGCAACCGCTCGCATTTGGCGGATATGATTGGCGTCACACCTCAAGCCGTAAACAACTGGGTGTATCGCGACCGAATCCCTCGCAAAGGTATCGAGGCGATTATGATGCGTTTTCCTGAAGTCGACCTTGAATGGCTGCGTGGAGGAAGCGTGCCCATCTCGTCAGGACCGCTGCCTTTGCCTGACGATGAAGAGGAGGAAGAGGACGTAGCCATCCAGTTTGGATCGAGAACAGATGCAGTCTCGGAGACTGGCGAAAATCAGTTCGGAAACACAGCTCAAAGCAAGGCTTCGGCACATTTCGTGGCAGGAATTCAGCCTACACTTGGCGATGCTCCACAACCTGACACTAAGGAAGGGCTCATCCCCCTGCAAATGCCTCGTCAAGACATCAAATACGTCTTCCAATGTCATGGGGACAGCATGCTCCCACGCATACAAAACGGCAACTATGTTGCTGTGGGTGAACCACTTGGACGATACGAAGAGTTTCGAAGAGGAGTGCCCTATCTCGTCCAGACAACTGACGGTCGTTTGATGGTTAAGCTGGTCGAGGACCCAGGACCAGCATTTCCCTTCCTGCTTCTCAGCACGGAAAATCCGAACTATCAACTTGCCGATGGAGGTCGTTTGGCGAAGAAAGATTTCAAGGCAGCCTATCGTGTCCTGATGGTAATGCGAGACATCTGAGAAAACGTCACACTAGTAAATCACAAACTTCACACTAGTAAATTGCAAACGTCACACTAGTAAATTGCAAACGTCACACTAGTTAAACGCAAACGTCACACTATACGATTGCAAACGTAACACGGGAAAAGCACTAAGATGCAGAACCAATCTTCAAAAGAGGACCTTCGAAAACAAGCTCTCCAGCAATCCTCATCCCGTCGATAACCTCTTCGTAAATCTCTGGATCGAAGCCCGAAAGATCGATGTCGTAAGCAAACTTCGGACCTTCTCGAAGCTGATCCAGGATGTGAGAACGCAAGGCCTCGCAAGCTTCGGCAGGTTGCGATTGCCCTTTACGGCGCTTACAAACATCGCAAATGCCGCAATCATGCTCCTGTTCTTCACCGAAATAACGCAGCAACATCCTGCTTCGGCAACAATCGGAATTCGGCTCGATATACTGCAACATTGCCCCCATTCGCTCTTCATAATGCTTGCGTCGGTCCTCGTAAACTTGGGCAGGAAGAACGATATCCTCCTTATCGATCCGACGACGGCGGAAAGTGATGCAAGGCAAATGCTTTCGGGGAATGAACGAGATGAGGCGAAGTTGAGCCAAACGAAGGAAAACCTGGTAGATATCGTCAGTCGACAAACCAGTTTCGCCACTCAATATGTCCTCGTCAATATAGACATAATCCAGGAAAATCCCTCCATAACGACGAAGTATCGAAAGGATAAGCCGCTCTTCCGAAGGGTAAAGAGCACGGAAAAGCTCAGTTCTCGTAGCATTTATGCGCAGTCTGGTTGAAGCCTCATCCTCGTCGCGATACTCGATGTAGCCAGCTTTGTCCAGCAAATCGAGAGCATAAACGAGCGACTTCGGATAGAAGCCGAATGTCTGACAAAACTTCTCGATGCTGAATTCGCGAGTCACATTCTGTCCGTCACCTTCTGCAATTCCGAGGAAACAGCACATCTTCTCATAAACTTCACGAACATATTCGATCTTCGGAAACTGCCGAGCAAGCCTGCGCAAAGCACCTGTTCGCTCCCTTCCATCAGTCAAAAGAATGGCATAAGCCAGCTTTCCGTCTCGACCAGCACGGCCTGCTTCCTGGAAATAGGCTTCGATGGAATCGGGCAAATCTGCATGAAGAACCAGACGCACATCAGGTTTGTCAATGCCCATACCAAAGGCATTCGTCGCCACCATAATGCGAATCTCGTCACGACGCCATCGTTCCTGCCGTTCGTTCTTCTTTACACTCGGCAATCCCGCATGATAGTAGGTAGCGGAAAAGCCTAAGCCGTTAAGCATTTCGGCAAGTTCCCTGCACTTTCTTCTACTTCGAGAATAGATGATGCAAGAGCCTGGAATAGACTGAAGAGCATGCAAAATACCATTGAAAATATCGTCTTCCAACCTCACAATATAGGCAAGATTGTCTCGGGCAAAACTCATCTTCAGGACATTCTTCTGGCGGAAACAGAGCTTTTCCTGAATGTCGTCAATCGCTTTTTCTGTCGCCGTTGCCGTCAGAGCAAGGACAGGACAGTCGGGAAAGAACTCCCGAATCTTGGATATCTGCAGATAAGAAGGACGGAAATCGTATCCCCATTGACAAATACAATGTGCCTCATCAACAGTAATGAAACACACTTTCATGCGACGCAACTTGTTGAGGAATATCTCGCTCTCAAGCCTTTCGGGAGAGATATACAGGAATTTGTAGGCTCCGAAAATGCTGTTGTCCAAGATGGTCAACACCATTTCATGCTCCATAAAACTGCTAATATATGCAGCCTTTATGCCACGACGACGCAAAGCCTCAACCTGATCCTTCATCAAGGAAATGAGAGGTGTCAGAACTATGCAGACACCCTTCATGGCA
This sequence comes from uncultured Bacteroidales bacterium, assembly GCA_902779315.1. GTDB lineage: Bacteria > Bacteroidota > Bacteroidia > Bacteroidales > Bacteroidaceae > Physcousia. The sequence continues at coordinate 45,450 of CACZBC010000003.1, forward strand.
AGGGCTGGCACCTGAAACGTTATGCTCTTGCCCCCGCCAGTCGGCATCAGGCAAAGAGTGTCGTTTCCTGCACCGATGCTTTCAATGACCTCTCGCTGAATGCCGCGAAAATCATCATAGCCCCAGTACTTTTGAAGAATCGAAAGGTACGGCATCCTTCTTTTATTCTCTCGGCTTAATGTCCTCTATCTGCAATTGCACCTCGCCTCGCTTGTGACTGTTTTCTTCGATATGGTACACTATGTCGAAAGCTCTCTTCGTCTTAATATAGCGAGCCTGTGAACTTTGCCCAAAAGCAATACCGTTCATCACATTGCTGCTCTTGGAATCTACCAGTTCAAGTTTGATGTGTTCCTGGTCTCTTCCGACGACTTTGCTTGTGCCATAGTCGTAAACCTGCCTTGTGCAGAAGAGCGGTTTGTTGTTGTCAGGACCATAAGGAGCAAAGCGCTTGAGGTCGGACACGATGCGACGATTGATGTCGCGGAAGTCGATGACGGCATCTATGCGCAGGATTGCGTTGATTTGTTCCGGCCTGATATGCTCTTTTACATATTGTTCGAAGCGATGGCGAAACTCTGGAATGTTCTGAGCCGGCATGCTGAGTCCTGCTGCATAAGTGTGACCTCCGAAGTTTTCAAGCAGGTCGGCACAACTCTCGATTGCCTTATAGACATCGAATCCCGGCACACTTCGAGCCGAACCGGTAGCCATTCCGTCGTCGTTGCATGTGAGAACGACGCTGGGTTTATAGAAGACTTCGGTCAGACGAGATGCCACTATGCCGATGATGCCACGATGCCATTCCTCGTTGAACAGGACGATTGACTTGTGTTCGTGTCTGTGTTCGAGGGTTTTGACGATGCGGTTTGCCTCTTCCGTCATGGACTTGTCGAGGTCTTTGCGTTGCTCGTTGTACTCGTTGATTTGCTTTGCCAGTTCTTTCGCAGCGATGGGATCCTTTTCGATGAGCAATGCGACGGCCTCGTTGCCTGTCTGCATTCTGCCGGAAGCGTTGATGCGAGGACCTATCTTGAATATGATGTCGCCAAGCGAAATCTCCTTGTTCGTGAGTCCACAAATCTCCATCAAAGCCTTCACGCCTGTGCTTGGAGAACTGTTAAGCTGTCGCAAGCCATGATAAGCAAGGATGCGATTCTCGCCCATGATGGGGACGATGTCTGCCGCAATACTGATGGCGCACAAATCAAGCAGGGGAATAAGTTGCGAGAACTCAATGCCGTTGCTGATGGCAAAAGCCTGTATGAGTTTGAAACCAACGCCACATCCACAGAGATGCTCGTATGGATAAGTGTTGTCAAAGCGTTTGGCATTGAGGATAGCCAAGGCTGGAGGCAACTCGTCGCCAGGCACATGATGGTCGCAGATTATGAAGTCGATGCCTTTTTCCTTGGCGTAAGCGACTTCTTCGATAGCCTTGATGCCGCAATCCAACACGATAACAAGACCAACTCCGGTTTCCTGAGCATAGTCCACACCTTTTCGCGAGACTCCATATCCGTCTTCGTTCCGGTCAGGAATATAGTAGTCTATGTTGCTGTAGAACTGCTGGAGGAAGCGGTATACTAAGGCTACGGCAGTGCAACCATCCACATCGTAGTCGCCATAGACGAGGATGCGTTCCTTTCGTCCGAGGGCTTCGTTGAGGCGGTTCACAGCCTTCTGCATATCCTGAAACAGGAAGGGATCGTGCAGATCTGTAAGCTGAGGACGGAAGAACTTGCGTGCTTCCTGCACACTGCCTATGCCTCGTCCTATCAGGACGCGAGCAAGGACAGGGCTTATCTTCAACTCCTCTGCCATTTCCCCCGCAAGCTTCAGCTCTGCATCGGAAGGCGGATTATAGTTCCACTCGTAGTTCATCGTGAATAATGACGCTTGGAACTACTTGATGTACTCTGCCAAATCTGTTAGACGCATGTCGCCTTTGCGCAAGAATGTATCGTGCATGGCAAAGGCTGCGGCAAGTTCGTGATGGGTATGACCGCCTCTCTTCTCTGCATATTTCAGGTAGTCCTGCAACATGGGACGATAGTCGGGGTGTGCCACCTTGATGAGTTCCTGTGCTTTCTGCATGTCGCTCTTATGGCGGAGGTCAGCCACACCGTACTCCGTAATGACTGCGTCGATGTAGTGATTCGTGTGATCTATGTGACTGGCGAAGGGCACGATGCTTGAGATGGCACCTCCCTTTGTGGTGGAACCACAGGTGAAGATGGTCAGATAGGCGTTTGCAGCGAAGTCGGCCGAACCTCCAATTCCGTTCATCATCTTGGTGCCACAGATCTTGGTACTGTTGACGTGACCATACAGATCACACTCTATGGCCGTATTCAAAGCGCAAACTCCGAGTCGGGCTATAACCTCAGGACAGTTGCTTATCTCTGAAGGACGCAAAACCAACTTGTCTTTGAAGAAGTCGATATTGTCGTAAATGTCAAGCAGACACTCGTTTGTGACGGTCAAAGAACATGCTGAAGCGGAGAGGACGCGTCCTTGCTTCATCAGTCCGACTGGTGCATCCTGCAGAACTTCCGTGTAAATGTTGAAGTTGGGCACTTCCGGACATTGTCCGAGAGCACCAAGTACTGCGTTTGCCCCGCTGCCTACTCCACTCTGCAGGTTGAGGAAAGTCTTTGGTATGAGACCTTTCTTGAGGTTGAGCAGCAAGAAATCTGCCACATTCTGACCAATCTGAGTGGTGATGGGATCTGGGTCTTTGAAGCTGCGAGCCTCGTCAGGAACATTACATTCCACAACGCCTTTGATGCGGTCCGCATCCACTTCAACATAAGGTTTACCTATACGATCACTCGCTTTGGTAATCATGATGGGGGTGCGGAAAGGATGGTCCTCTATCTCATAAACGTCGTGAATGCCCTTACTGTTGGGACTGTGGAATGCGTTGAGCTCCACAATGATGCCTTCTGTGGCGAGACGGCAAACAGTGGGGCTGATGCCTCCTGCTGCTGTGAGGTAGATGCGGGCCTTGTTTCCAACTTTCTCCAGAGCGCAAGCCTCTATGATGGCCCAGTTCACGGGACCGAGATAACCCTGACGAATCTGGGTTGCCATGTTCGAGAGGTTGAGGTCGGAATAGTTCAGGGTGTTGTTGTTGACGTTCTTGCGGAAGTCGGGATTGGTGGTGTAGGGTGCGCGGAAGTCGATCGCCATTGCGTTCGAGAGGTCTCCGTCGCAGCTCTGACCTGTACTGGCACCTGTAAAAATGCTGATTTTGAAAGGTCTGCCTGCTGCATGTTCAGCGACGGCTTTCTTTGCAATCTCTGCTGGTGTACATTTCGCGACGCCTGCTGGTGTGAAACCACTCAGGCCAATTGTTTGTCCATTTTGGACAAGGGCTGCCGCTTCGGCAGCGGTAATTCTATTGAAATCCATGATGTGTTAGTTTATATTTTGCGCACAAAGGTACAAAAAAAAATGGAGAAACACTACCTTTGTAAGCCTTTTTAACACACATCAATGTTTATTTATGTTCGAATAGGCTCGTTTTTATAGAAAGTGCGATAGTTTTCGGCCATCAATTCGCACAAAGTAGTCACTTCGAGCCCCCTTTTTCCTGCCACATTATTATATAATTCGCAGATAGGATGTCCCTCGTCGGCATCAGTTTCGAGCAACATCCTTTCGATTGGGCAAGCACGCAAACTCTCCTCATTATGTTGGAAGCCAAAGCCGACAAAGAAGCCTGCATCGAGCAGAGAATGCAGTTGCTGAGGCTTGCCTCGAAAGCCGTGAAGCATCCACGACTGCTTGGGTCTCAACTCTTTACGAAGGCGAAGAACCTGATCGAAGGCTTTCACACAATGGATGATGAGGGGTTTCTCCAGCTCCTCGCTCAAGGCAATCTGCTGCATGAAAACTTTCTCCTGTACCTCCATCGAAGGCCCTCGCAATCCATCAAGCCCGCATTCTCCAATCGCAAGCTTGCCAGAAAGGTCAGGAACGGCAAACGCCTCGTCTGCCTTCCAAGGGTGAACGCCCCAAGTGTCGCGACCATCAACGACGGCCACAACATCCTGATCTGCAGGAACTTGGTGGGTATGGAAATCGATATAACTCTTCATCTTCGTTTATACAGGCAGGAACGTTTGAAATCGTATAGTGCGACGATGGCGATTGTATAGTGTTATGATTGCAATCGTATAGTGTGACGTTTGCGATTTACTAGTGTGACGTTTGCGATTTACTAGTGTGACGTTTGTGATTTACTAGTGTGACGTTTGAGATTTACTAGTGTGACGTTTTACAACGACCTTAGCCTCTCTTATTCCCTCAGCCTAAGTCTCCTTTTTCTATAGGCTTTCAAGGCACAGGATCATACCCGCTTCCACCCCAAGGATGGCATCGGAGCAAGCGCTTCACAGCCAGCCACAATCCCTTGAAAGGGCCGTACTTTTGCAAAGCCTCTACTGCATATTGGCTGCAAGTAGGTGTGAATCTGCACGATGGAGGCGTCAGAGGCGAAATGAACCGCTGATATAAACGGACAAACATGATGAGCAACCAATTCAGCAGTTTAATCGGATTATACCACAGACTCGACGTTTTCATGGATTCTTTGCAATATGGTTTGAACCTTTTGGAACACCTTTTCAGTCGGCAATTCCTCGTTGGAAGTCCAAAGGAAAGCAATATCGAGGCCTCCATTCAAGGGTTGAAGCAGATCCTTTTGCAGGCGATAAGCCTCGCGAATCTGCCTTTTGATACGATTCCTCTTGACCGCTCTCTTGAAATAACGCTTTGAGACAGAGACCATTATGCGCGTCAACCCAACCTCATTAGCCATATAAACTGCACGAAGTGGAAAGGCAGAAACCGATTGATGACTGCCGCTGAAAAGCTCCTCCAAAGCCTTTCGACTACAAAGTCGCTCTTCTTTCCTTAGAGTGTGTAAGCCGACATTAGCCATTTGCCTTTCGCAGATGGTCGTCGATGGCTGCCGAAATGCTGGGATATTGAGGAGAGGGAGCTTCGATGTCGAGTCGCAAACCTGCATCACGAACAGCTTTCGCGGTGGAAGGACCAAGGGTGCCTATCACGATATCGCCCTGCTTGAACTTCGGAAAGTTCTTCTTCAACGACTGGACTCCGCTGGGACTGAAGAAGATCAGCATATCGTAGTCGAACGGCTCGCCCTCCTTGAAGTCGTTACTTACTGTGCGATACATCACAGCATCAGAGTGCTTAACGTTCTTGCTGTCAAGCAGTTCGCCAAACACAGGGTTGTGAACATCACTCAAGGGAATGAAGTAACGCTCGGACTTGTGCTTGACCATGAGGGGAACCAAGTCGTCAATCTTGCCTGTAGTGCCGAAGAAAACCTTGCGCTTGCGATACTGGACGTACTTTTGTATGTACTGAGCCACCGTCTCTGTAATGCAGAAATACTTCATGTTCTCAGGGATGGGAATGCGCATCTCCTTGGCAAGAAGGAAGAAATTGTCAATGGAAAGGCGCGAAGTAAATACGATAGCGGTGTGCTCCAAAATGGAGATTTTCTGTGCACGAAACTCCTTTGGAGTGAGAGGCTCTACCTTGATGAACGGACGGAACACGATCTCCACATTGTGTCGCTTGGCTATATCGTAGTAAGGAGAGTTCGCCGAGGTAGGCTCTGGCTGCGAGATAAGTATCTTCTTAATCATCGTTTGTCGTAATTTTTCTGCTATAATTTTATCCCGTAAAGATAGTCTGCATAGGTCAAAACCTGTCGAATGACAAGCAGGGGTATCAGTTCGAGTGTGCAAAAGTACACAATTAAATGCAAAGTGCCATACAATTTTGGAAAAAATATCTTATATGTCTTAAAAAGTAGCAATATCTTGACCAAAACAATGAGACCAAGCGCCAAAAGAAGCACATTTTCATGAGGAACAGGCAAATACACGACCACCATCGCCAAGACGAGGAAAAGCATCGCCTCCACCACATAAAGGAATGTATAAGCACGTTTCATTGTAAAGATTTTTTCCTTCTGGAAGAACACCCAATTCACGAAACTGATCATCATTCTCTTTGCCAGGAAATAGAGTATCCACAACAGGAGAATGGCTCCGAAAAGGATATAAGGCGTCTCGAAAAACGGATAGTAGGCAACTTCATGCTGGGTGTAAGTGAAAGTCACCATCGTGGCCGTAATCGAGAGCAAGGAGACGGCAATCAGACGAGTTGAATATCTGAGCGGATCATCCACCAAAAGTTCGTTCTCCTTGCCTGGAATGGGGAGGAAAATGTCTCGCAACAACTCCTTGAATCTCTTTTTTAGTCGCAACACCAAACTTGCTGCAAGAAAGAAACAAACCAGCAATAGCAATCCGCTCCACTCGTTATGACGAATGCGAAAGGGCGTCTCTGTCGCCCAAAAGCCGAAAGGTTTGTAGGGTACTTCCGTGTGCAATACACTATCGCCCTTAGCCAGACCTCCGTCATCATAAGGGATCAAGCGCTCGACAATCGTGTCTTGCAACACAGAAGAGTCAGGCAAACAAAGCGTATCGACTTCGTTCATATCTTGGCGAAACGGCGTATACTTGTGTCCCAAAGCGGCGTTTCGAGGGCCATCCTCAATGCCTCTTCTGGTGTAGGAGCCACCTTCCAGATGTCAGCATGAACAGGTCGCATGAAGTTTTGGCTAACCGCTTGATTCAGAGTGTTCAGCAACGAATCGTAATAACCGTTTGTGTTGAGCAGAATGATGGGTTTGAGATAGATGCCCAACTGCTTCCAAGTAATCAGCTCCATCATTTCGGCAAAGGTTCCACAACCGCCAGGAAGGAAGATTCCACCATCGGTTATCTCTGCCATCTTTGCTTGACGTTCGTGCATATCGGCAGTCTCGATGATATCCGTCATACTGTTGTGGCACCACCCTTCCTTTATCATAAAGGTAGGAATGACACCTATCGCTTTGCCTCCATTCTCGAGACATCCGTTCGCACTCTCAGCCATGAGGCCCATATTGCCTGCCCCGTTTACAAGAGTTATGTTTTGTTCTGCCATCAATTGACCAAGCTTTCTTGCATCCTGGAAGTAGCAATCTTCTATCTGCGTGCTGCTTGCACAATAGACGGCTATCTTTTTATCCTTATTCATAACGTTATAAAGAGAAACATTTCTTTATCTGTTCCACATAATCCAGCTTTTCCCAAGTGAAGAGTTCCACAGTCACCTCTTTCGTGTCGCGATAGAGAGACTCGAAACGCTTCGTAACTATTTGAGGCTCACGACCCATGTGACCGTATGCCGCAGTCTCCTCGTAGATGGGATTACGCAGTTTGAGTCGTTGCTCGATGGCATAGGGAGTGAGTGTGAAGATGTCCTTTATCTTCTCTGCTATCTCGCCATCAGTCAGATCAACATGACTCTTTCCGTAAGTATCGACGTAGATGCTGACGGGTTCTGCTACACCAATTGCATAGCTGAGCTGTACCAACATTTCGTCTGCAACACCTGCCGCCACCATATTCTTAGCGATATGACGAGCCGCATAAGCAGCCGAACGGTCGACTTTCGAAGGGTCTTTTCCGCTGAAAGCACCACCTCCATGAGCACCTTTGCCGCCATAAGTGTCGACTATAATCTTTCGTCCTGTCAATCCTGTATCGCCGTGAGGACCGCCAATCACAAACTTTCCTGTCGGATTGACGTAGTATTTGATCTTGTCATCAAAGAGGCTTCGTATTCTGTCAGAGCCTATGCCGTCGAGCATTCTTGGGATGAGGATGCCTTTCACGTCGTCAGAAATGCGCTTTTGCATAGCCTCATCTGTGTCGAACTCATCGTGCTGTGTGCTCACCACAATGGTATCGATGCGCTGGGGAATGCCTTCGTCGCTATATTCGATAGTGACCTGACTCTTCGCATCTGGGCGAAGATAGGTCATCACCTTGCCTTCGCGACGAATCTCGGCTAGCGTTTGCAGGAGACGATGGGCAAGGTCGAGACTGAGAGGCATGTAGTTCTCCGTCTCGTTTGTAGCGTAACCAAACATCATTCCCTGGTCTCCAGCACCTTGCGAAGCACGGTCTGAGCGGTCAACACCCCTGTTGATGTCGTCACTTTGCTCGTGTATGGCGGACAAGACTCCACAGCTGTTTCCCTCGAACATATACTCGCTCTTGGTGTAGCCGATACGGTTTATCACCTCTCGGGCAATACGTTGAAGGTCGACGTAGGCTTTCGTCTTGATTTCTCCAGCCAGGACAACTTGACCAGTCGTAACGAGTGTTTCGCAAGCGACCTTCGAGTCAGGATCGAAGGCAAGCAGTTTGTCCAATACTGCATCACTGATTTGATCGGCCACTTTATCAGGATGGCCTTCGGAGACGGACTCCGATGTAAACAGATAACCCATAGTAGAATTAATTTTTTAATATAATTAATAATGTATGGGGAAAGAAGTCGGGCACAAATGCGCGAGGTGACAAGTGTTCATCCTCCTTTTAGCATTTTTTACTGTGGTTGCAAGCAGCCCAAATCTATCCACATTTTGTTTTTTGCGGCTGCAAAGGTACAACAATTAATTCATAATTCATAATTCATAATTCATAATTTTGCGCAATGTGTGAAAAAGTTGTACCTTTGCAGCCAAAACTATGAAATGTGACTTATGAATCATGACTTGGAGATAATGGCGCCAGTAGGTTCGCCCGAATGCCTTGCAGCAGCCATCCGGGCTGGGGCAGACAGCGTGTACTTCGGCATAGAGAATCTGAACATGCGAGCCCATTCTGCAAGCACGTTCTCAATTGACGACTTGCATCGTATAGCTGAGGAGACGCGCCGTTTTGGCATTAAAAGTTATCTGACGGTCAACACCATCATCTACGGCGAAGACCTTGAACTGATGCGTCAAATCATAGATGCGGCCCACGAAGCGGGCATTAGTGCGGTCATTGCAAGCGATGTGGCTGTGATGCTTTACTGTAGGAAGGTGGGGCAAGAGGTTCACCTCAGCACCCAACTTAACATCAGTAATGTGGAGGCGCTCCGTTTCTACGCACAATTTGCAGACGTAGTTGTCTTGGCTCGCGAACTGAATATGGACCAAGTGAAGGCAATCCATCAAGCCATCGAGGCTGAGAACATCTGCGGACCTAGCGGCAAAAAGGTGCGCATCGAAATGTTCTGTCATGGGGCTCTATGCATGGCCATCAGCGGAAAATGCTACTTGAGTCAAAGCAATTGGGGACGTTCCGCCAATCGGGGCGAATGCATGCAATTGTGCAGACGGCGCTATACGGTCCAGGATGTGGAAACGGGTACTGAACTCGACATCGAGAATAAGTACATCATGTCGCCAAAAGACTTAAAAACCATCCATTTCATCGATAAAATGATCGACTCGGGTGTTCGCGTCTTCAAGATAGAAGGAAGGGCTCGAGGACCTGAATATGTCGACACAGTTGTGAGGTGTTATCGAGAGGCAATCGATACGCTTTCCGACCCCAATCAAGGGCAAAAAGTCTTCCTCGAAAAGCTGGAAGAATGGGACGAGCGTTTGGCTCGCGTCTTCAATCGCGGCTTTTGGGACGGATATTACTTGGGGAAGACGATTGCGGAATGGAACGACTGTCACGGTTCGAAAGCGACTGAAAAGAAGGTTTACTGCGGAAAAGCGGTCAGATACTATTCCAAGCTGCAAGTTGCGGAATTCAAGATCGAGGCTTGCGAACTGAATGTTGGCGACGAAATCCTCGTCACAGGCCCCACTACGGGAGCTTTGAGGGCCAAAGCAAGCGAGATCCGTTACGACCTGAAGCCCGTTCAGACGGCTCAGCAAGGCTGGCACATCAGTATTCCTCTCGAAACGAAAGTCCGCAGAAACGACAAGCTTTTCGTCATCAAAACAGGCGTTTGAAACCAGTCCATCAGGGAGCGCTTGAAAATGACTAAGGCGACGATTGCATTTAACTAGTGTGACGTTTGCAATTTACTAGTGTGACGTTTGCGATTTACTAGTGTGACATTTGCAATTTACTAGTGTGACGTTTCACAACGACCTTAGCCTCGTTTGCAAACGACTGCAGTTGGAGGAACTCGAACAAACAGAATGAAATCAAAGAAAACTACATTTTCTTTGCAATCCTCTTCTTTTTTTCGTAACTTTGCATCGTAAAACGAATGCTCTCGCAAAGTATGGCAACGATGAACAAGAACGGGACAAAGAAAAGACACCATCTGATGAGGCTCCTTGCAGGACTGCCTCTCAGCGTCCTGTATCTGTTCAGCGATATCGCCTATCCCATTGTCTATTACCTGATTAGGTACAGGAGGAAACTCGTCAGGGACAACCTCCGCTGCTCCTTTCCAGAGAAAAGCGAGAAGGAAATCCTGCGCATAGAAAAGGCTTTCTACCACAATCTCTGCGACGTCTTCATCGAAGCCTTCAAATGCCTCAACATCACGGACGAAGAGATGATTCGTCGAGTGGAAATCCGGGGCTGCGAACTGCCCGAAAGACTGGCTGCTGAAGGAAAGAACGTCTTCATGCTCTTGGGCCATCTTGGCTGCTGGGAATGGTATCAGGAAGTCAGCGTTCGATACAAGGCACCCAAGAAAGGTTGCGAAATATACAAGCACATCGAGAACAGATACTTCGCCTCGCTGATGCACGAAATACGCAGCAGATGGGACACTAAGCAGATAGAAATGCAGCAGACCGTGCGAACTTTGCTCAAATGGCACGCTGAGGGCGAACCCTTCCTGTGCGGCTTCATACAAGACCAAAGGCCTGACGCAAAGATTAAAGACAAGGTGACCTTCCTCAACCAAGACACTTACATCTCCCCTGGAGCAGAAGAAATTGCCAAAAAAACCAATGCGGAACTCGTCTATCTTGATGTGGAGAAGACTGCTCGAGGACATTACAAGCTGACATTCACAGAGATGCATCCCAACGAAGAGGAAGCCAACAGCCGCTTCCCCCTGTCAAGATGCTTCTGGCGACTGATGGAAAACACCATACAAAGACAGCCCGAGATATGGCTTTGGTCGCACAATCGCTGGTACAAGTACGAGCTGACAAAATAAACACAACGCATCATGGTCTCAGTCATCGTACCAATATATAATGTAGAGCAATACCTGCGTCGCGCTCTCGACAGCATCCTCAGCCAGACACACAAGGACTGGGAAGCCATCCTCGTAGATGACGGCAGCACAGACAACAGCGGACGAATCGCTGAGGAATATGCTCAGAGCGACAACCGATTCAAGGTCGTTCACAAACCCAACGGCGGACAATCTGATGCTCGCAATGTCGGATTGGAACACATCAGCGGAGAGTTCCTCATTTTCCTCGATGCAGACGACTTCCTGCATCCTCAGTTGATGACACTTTGCCTTGAGGCTATGCAAAGGGACAGCTCTGATATAGTCTGCTTCACCTACGACCGCAAATACCGTACGCTAGCTCTCGTCAAGCATTTCCTGCACCTCGATGACCCCAAGCCACACTACGAATTCTACAAGCAGCCAGCCTACATCGTCACAGACAACATCTTCGACTATGCCACAGAGCATTCCAATCCGAAAGACATCATTGACAAGCGTTGGGCTGTAAAGCACTGCCAGGTTTGGCGCTGCATGTACAAGACATACTCCGTGAGGGACATAAAGTTCCCTACCGGCATCATCTACGAAGACTTTCCATGGTGGAGCGAAGTGTTGCTCCGCATTAAGCGTTGCACCATACTGAACCTTCCACTCTATTTTTACTATCCTAACCAACAGAGCGACATACTCTCCACCAACCAGGCACACAAGATAGAAAGCCTCAGAAAAGCTATCGAATTAGCAAAAAACAAATACACCTCAGCACCTGAAGCAAAGCGAAAAGCATGGGAACGCAACTTCCTGGCGCCCTTCGAGGAAAAGCTAAAGAAAAAAGAAGCGACACAATAACGTATGACATACGACATCTCAGTAATCATACCCATCTACAACGTCGAGCGTTACCTGAGAAGAGCTTTGGACAGCCTCTTGGCTCAGACGCACGACAACTGGGAAGCCATCCTTGTTGATGACGGCAGCCCCGATGCTTGTGGTACTATTGCTGACGAATATGCCAACAAAGACAGCCGCTTCAAGGTCATTCACAAAACAAACGGAGGCCTGTCGGATGCAAGGAATGCGGGCATGAGAATAGCAAGCGGGAAATACCTCCTCTTCCTTGACCCCGACGATTTCTTCCACCCGCAACTCATGGAGTTGTGCTTCAAAGCAGCAGAGAAAGAGGATGCAGACACAGTTGTCTTCACTTATCATCATTACTACCGGACGATAAACAAAGTCAGGCATTTCCTCCATCTGCCCGACAGTAAGCCCTCATTCAAGAATTATCGCGACATCAAGAGTTTTACGACGGACAACATCTTCGATTATGCCACAGAATACTCCCACCCGAAAGACATTGACCGGCGATGGGCAGTGAAGCATTGCCAAGCCTGCTTCAAGATGTATCGGACGAGTCTTGTTAAAGACATTCCTTTTGTTAAAGGTATTTATTTGGAAGATTTTCCGTGGTGGAGCGAAGTGCTCCTACACATCAGGCGATGCACAATACTCAATCTGCCGCTCTATTACTACTACCCCAACCCGAAGAGTTTCCTCTTGTCGTCCGATACACGCCGCCTCGCCGACAACCTGGAGCAAAGCATCCTCGCAGCACAAAAGGTATACGAGAATGCGCCAGCCGATAAGAAAGCACTTTGGGAGAAACGCTTCCTTGCGCCCTTCCAGCATTATCTGGAAAAGAAGAGACGCAAGATGAATGGCTAAAAGTCAACCCTCAGAAAGAGATAAAACACTTCAGATAATACTTTGCATAGTTGAATCGGCGCACAATTTGATAGGCCAAGCCTTTAGGCAATCCACAAAAGGCACGGGACACCAACTGCTGCGAAGCGACATAAAGAGACAAATTCTTTCGCGGATACCATCCCTTTGTAACAAGAAACGCTGACTCCTGTTCAGAAAGTTCCGTTCCGAAAGCTTTGCGATGGGCGTTCCTCACAATCTGTATCTTTTCTTTTAATTCAAGCTCCTTGTTCTCGTCCTGTGTTGAAAAGCCTCCCACCACAAAGGTTGCGAAACAGCGGTTCAGGAAATAACCCTTACGGCCTGCTGCCACTAAGCGCAGCGTCATGTCATAATCCGCAGCAAGTCTGTATGCCTGGTCATAGCCGCCTATTTCCATAAGGACAGTCCTACGATACATCATCGATGGATGAGGAATGACGCTAGTGACGAAAAGTTTATGCAGACGACGTTGCGGATGATGGTAATGAGTGAAGCGCGTATGTGCTCCTTTGGGAAGAACAGGAGCAAAAGTGAAACTGCAGTCGCTCTCCTCCAATGCCTTCACCGAGAACGCAAGCCCATCCGAACTATGATAGTAATCATCAGAGTTAAGGAAAATGACATACTTGCCTCGTGCCAAGGCTATGCCTCTGTTCATTGCCTCGTATATGCCCGAGTCGGACTTGCTCAAGATACGTATGTTGTGACATACATTATTATATTGTTGAAGAAACTCGAGAGTGCCATCGTCTGAGCCGCCGTCTACAATGAGATGCTCCAATGCCACACCCTTCTGTTGTTGAACTGACTCGAGATTCTTTAGGAAGAGGGCTTCTCTTCCTTCTCGCAAAGGATTGAAACAGACGGTCACAACCGTCACTACAGGGTCTGCCTGTGTGGCTTTGTCAGAGGCTTCTTTAAGTATCACCTCTTTTCGAAACACTTCTGAAGATGGAATGTCAGAGCACATCATTGAACCTTTCAGGTATCTTGACGACAAGCCTCAGCTCAAACATCGCGGGCTTGTTCAAGGCATAAGGAGGACGGCACCAAGTTTGACAAATGCGTGCGAAGCGAGTCCATTTGTCGAAATCGCGAGCTTTCTTTTCTGTGGCATACTTGATAGTGCGGCTACGCTTGTAGATATGCTTCTTCCATCCTTGTGCCACACGGTCTGCGTCGCCAAGCCTCCCTTCCAAAATCTTACAGTCTGCATAACCAAAATGCAGGAGATACAAATCTGAGGCAATGTGGAAGTTGTGCCCTTTGACACGATGGAAACCACTGCCCCACCGGCAAGGTTGCGATATGATAGAAGGCTTTGTGTAGCGAGTCCCTATCTGAGCATAATGCCGTTGGCTTAGGAACGTCTTCTCCAAAGACAGGTCGCCCTCTTCATCCAGTTTCTGGCCGAAGTCAAGCCCTAGTGGAGATAGACTGACATCAATATCCAGCCGCGACAAGAACTCTTTGAGTCCGATGCCAAGTTTGGGGTCAACAACAATATATTCATCAGCATCTACACCTATCACTATATCATAACCTTTGGCAAAGAGTTCAGCAGCCTGCTGAGAGAGAAACTTCAACCTTCCCTTCTCAGCAGTCACTACCTGCTGCCCTATTTTGGGATGCAGAAACGCATTTGTCCCTTGACAGACATCAGCGACAGCCTGATCCTCTCCATCATAATAGATGTAGAGGTTCTCCTTTCCAAGTTCTCGCCCGTAATACTCCACCCACTTGCGCAGGAAGAAGTCATCATTGCGGACCATCGTGAGTGCTGCTATGTGTTTCATCATTTTATGTACGATGTACAAAGGTACGATAAAAAATGGAAATTGGGAAATGAAAAATGAAAAATTAACAAATGCAATAGCAATTTCTTCATTCTTCGTTGGCTCTGCCGAGCTAAAGCTTCTTTATTCTTGTAATAATTCCCAGTTCTTAATCCTTAATTCTTATTTTCTTTGTATCTTTGCACACAGAAAAAAGTCTATATACTATGGGATTGAGAACTTATTTTAGAAATAAGAGAAGGAAATGGCTTATGAAGATGCTACCCGAGCTTGGCGGCTTGATTGAGCAGGGTGCGTATTACTTTAACGAAACCAAGTCCATCCGACTGTCCCAGAAATGCAAGATCTATCCACCCTATCACCTGTACGACGTCAAAGTGGGTGATTACACTTATATTTCGATGAATTCGAGGATTTCTATGGCAAGGATTGGCAAGTTCTGCTCCATCGGTCCTAACTTTGTATGTGGGCACGGAGTACATCCCATCGATGGTGTCAGCACATCGCCGATGTTCTATTCCACCATGAAACAGAATGGGACGACCCTCTCCCATCAAGATAAATTCAAGGAACGCAAGCTCATCCGCATTGGCAACGATGTGTTCATCGGAATGGGTGTAACGGTATTGGATGGCGTAACGATAGGCGACGGAGCCATCATAGGGGCTGGAGCCGTTGTGTCAAAAGACATTCCACCCTACGCCATCGCCGTGGGTTGCCCCATCCACGTTGTCCGATACCGTTTCGACGAAGAGACCATACAGAAATTCCTCGACCTGAAATGGTGGGACAAGGGCGATGATTGCCTCCATCTTGTGGAAAAGCATTTCCTCAATCCAGAAGAGTTTCTGAAGGCCGCACGAGATAACGCTTGACACAGCACGCCTAATTCGCAAACGTGGCACGTTAAGATGAGCAACGTGGCACTTCATGTTTGACATCATGACGTGCGACGTTGGCAACAACTGCTAAGGTCGCTCCGGACTCTGCCCTGGAAGGCGGTGCGAATACAAACGACGGCGGTCGACATGCAGAAAGAGAAAGTTTATCAATTTCAGCAGATTATGTAAAAGGAAACGCAGCCATCCTTTACGCTCCCGAGCATGTTGGAGGTAGATGTGGTCGGCCGTGTTTTCATATTGATTAAATCGTTGCATGACGGGCCTCAGCCAGTCGGGAATGATTTCACGACGGATGCGCAAGCAATCTGCTAATCCCGCCTTGGGCTGACTGCTGACACCAGTCATGTCGTAGCTGCAAACGACTGTGTCCACTCGCTGGAACGTTGCTCCGGCAAACAGCAGTTCCATCCATCTGGCATAGTCGGCACAAACGCTGTAACTTAGGTCGAAGCCTTTCTCCTGTAGGATAGAAGTGCGCACAAACATGGCCTGGTGAGAGATGTTGTGGTAGTAGAAAATAGATAAATCCAAAGGGTACGGCATACTGCAAAGCACCTGCTTGTCGGGATAGACCTTGTACCAATCGCCATAGACAATGTCAGCCGTGAGCGGACTGGCAAAGACTGTCTGAAGTGTCTCACTCGAAAAATACGTGTCTCCCGAGTTCATGCACGAAACATACTGCCCCTGGGCATGGCGGATACCCTTGTTGATGGCATCGTATATGCCTTTGTCCGGCTCGGAGCACCAATAGGAAAACAGTTCTTTGTTAGCCTCAATCAGATCGAGGCTGCCGTCTGTACTGCCTCCGTCGATAACAAGCCATTCGTAGTCGGCAAAGGTCTGAGCTCTGACCGAAGCCATCGTACGGGCCAGCCCATCGCGATTGTTATAGTTGATGGTGATGATGGAAAGACTCACCATAGTTCTCAATTCTTAATCCTTCTTTTTTAATTCTTTATTCCCTTCAGTACCTTATCCCTTTCCAGAGTTTGAGTAGGGGGAACTTTATGTTGTGAAAACCTTTTCCTTGATACAGGCGTTTCATGTCGTGAGGGTAGAGTTTACGTCCCTGCCGGTAGAGTTGCCACAGGGCAAACTGCTCCCAAAGACTCTTTCCCGCTAGCGAGAGATGGCCGATGAAGTCCTGCGTGATGTCTGGGCAAGCATTACTGGCGCTGCAACTCTCCTGGTTGTAAATCATGGCAGGGTGTGTCGTGGTCCAGATGCGGGCTGTGCGCATGATGCCGAAGAGGCTTTCAGCATCCTCGTAGCGACGCAAGTCCTCGCGGAAAGGATGCTGGAGAAGCAGGCTGCGCAACATGACGCATGAACCGGCAACAGGCATAAAGCGTTCAGTACACCAGGCCCGGAAATTGTTTCTGAGCACTCCTTCACGGTACTTGTTGGAGTATGGAGTTAGCTTTCCACCATGTCGTAGCTGATGTGTGCCGCAAAAGAAATGGCAGTCGGGGTGCTCCTGAATCAACTTCGCAAAGTGTTCGAGTATGCCAGGCACAAGCTCGTCATCTGCGTCAAGTATCATCACCCAGCGTCCCCTTGCATTCCGCACACCTAGATTGCGTGCTGAAGCAGGGCCACCATTACTCTTTGTAAAATATCTGATGCGTTCAGAACGGATTCCTTTCGCACGTTCAAGGCTGCCGTCAGTAGAGCCGTCATCAACGACTAGTATCTCGTAGTCTGTGAATGTCTGCGACAGAACTGACTGTAGTGTCCGGCAGATATACTCTTCCTTATTATATAGAGGCACGACGATGGAGAGAAGCGGATTGTAGTTCTCCACTTCCGTTGTGGCTATACCTTCAGCACCTCGGAAAACCTTGCCACAAGCCTCTATGTACTGCTTGCCCCAGCGTCTGTCCGGCTCAAGGTAGTTGCCCTCGCCCCACTCGTTCCATGCCTTAATGAACACCAACCGTTCCTGCTCCGACCTGCTGGCCACATGATCCGACGCGACCTTGCAAAGCCGTGCCCACCCTGCAGGAGTGGAATCAACAAGCATGTGTGCCACCACACCACTTCGTGGCGAGTGGTCGAAATCGGGATTGATGCAGGGAAGCACCTCAGGGTGTTGCGAGAAGATATCGCGAGTTCTGTTGACGTAATCGTCGTAGCGCACAGTATATGGAATGCCCGAAGCAATGAGGCTTTCACGCAGTTGTCGTTCGCTCTTGCTGCACTGCCAGGCATCCACACTATCAAGCAATGGGTCCAGGACAAGCGAGTCGTAGTGATGCTCCTTGTCTGACCATTTTAGTGAAGGAGAACCTATACAAAGGGCAAAGAAATGGAAGCCTTCCAGTCCGTGCTCGTGTGCCAAAGCGTCCCACACCTCGTGCATGTGCTTAATATCTATCTTCGAGGGGTCGAACACACCGAAGATGAGCTTGCCGTTCACCTTCATGTAACGTTTGTCCTGAAAGGCTGGAAGCATCGCATTGAAATGGGCAACGAGGTCTTCATCACCCGGATAGGTCTGCTCCACAAGCAGTTTGTCGGGCAAGTCAGGGTCCCATGTCTTGGAATACCACGAGTGGTTGGCCCAGCAGAGGCAGAATGGGAAATCCGGCTTTCCTCTGCTTACCACATCGTCGAACACCTCATGCAACAGTCGCTTGCCTCCTCCGAACCAATAGTGCCAATAGCAAAAGCCCTCGATGCCAGCTTCGCGTGCAAGCTGAGCCTGTTTCTCGCGAGTTTCTGGTACACGCAAGTCATAGAAGCCAAGGTCGCGAGGAATGCGTGGCTGATAGTGCCCAGGAAAAAGCGGGACTGCACGAGCCACATTGGTCCACTCGGTGAAGCCGGGTTCCCACCACTCATCGTTCTCCGGCGTTGGATAGAACTGTGGCAGATAAAATGCTATAGGACGGACTTTATTCATCTGCTTACCTTTCTCGTAGATATTGGGTGGATGCCTGACAGTATCTTCATCTTCTTACAATTGTTGCATGTCGTAGAGGCGTTTATAGTAGCCGTCCTTTGCTATGAGTTCGTCGTGCTGGCCACTTTCCACAATTTCTCCTTCGTAGATGACATGTATGATGTCAGCATGTTTAATGGTGGAGAGGCGATGAGCAATGGCGATGGTGGTCCTGCTCTTCATCAAACGGTCCAAAGCCTCTTGTACGAGGTGTTCGCTTTCCGTGTCGAGGGCAGACGTAGCCTCGTCCAGAATGAGGATTGGAGGGTTCTTCAGGATGGCTCGAGCTATGCTGACTCGTTGTCTTTGACCGCCTGAAAGCCGTCCTCCTCTGTCGCCAATGACCGTATCATAGCCTTTTTCTGTTTCCATGATGAAGTCGTGGGCATTCGCTATCTTTGCCGCCTCGATGACTTGTTCCATTGTAGCATTCTCCACGCCAAACGCTATGTTGTTGAAGAAGGTGTCGTTGAAGAGGATTGCTTCCTGATTGACATTGCCGATGAGGGCTCGGAGGTCGTGAATCCTGACTTCGCGAATGTCCTTTCCATCGACAAGAATCTGTCCTTCGCAAACATCGTGATAGCGTGGAATCAGGTCGACCAAAGTGGATTTTCCTGAGCCTGATTGACCGACCAGAGCAACTGTCTTGCCTTTCGGAACAATAAGATTGATGTGTTTCAGGACATCGCGACCTTTATTATAATAGAAGGATACGTCCCTCAGCTCCACCTTTTCCTCGAAACTCTCCAAAGGTTTCGGCTCTGCAACCTCTTTTATGGGATTCTCTGCCTTGAGGATATAGTCGATTCGTTCCATTGAAGCGAGACCCATAGGAATCATGTAAGCCTGTCGCGTCAAGTCCTTGATGGGATTGATGACGCTGTAAAGAATGACCATATAGAAGATGAAAGTCGAGGCATCGATGAAGCCATCTCCCTCGAGAATCAGCCAACCTCCGAACAGAAGGACTATGACAATGATGAGAGTTCCCATTGTTTCCGATACGGGATGGGCAGCGTTGATGCGCATCATCATGCTTATCATGCCCTTTCGGAACTCGTTGTTGATGTAGTTGAAACGCTTGGCCATCTTTTCCTCGGCGATGAAAGCCTTGACGATTCGAAGGCCGCTAAGCGTCTCCTCTATCTGTGCCATAATCTCCGAAAGCCCTGCCTGGACGCTTGCCGACTGGTTCTTCAACCTCTTGGTGACTGTTCCCATGAGCCATGCAGCAGGTGGTGTGACGATGAGGACAAAGACTGTGAGTTGCCAACTTACTGTGAAGAGGGTTATGAAGCAGATGATGATGGCGATGGGTTGCTGGATGAGGGTCGAGATGGCAGACGTCACAGAGTTCTCCACAATCTGTATGTCTGTGCTCATACGGACAATAATGTCGCCTTTCCGCTCAGCCGAGAAGAAACTCAGAGGCAATCGCATCACCTTGTTATACATGTCCATTCGGATGTCACGCACTACTCCAGTACTCAACGGCATCATGATGTTGGCAGCTCCCCAATAGCCGATACACTTCAAGGCAGTCATGACGACGAGTATTCCTCCCATCAGACAAAGCGTCTGGAAAGGGCCGTTCGCGGCTATCAGCCCTTGCACCCAAGCATATGCATTGTTCACAATCAGGTCTTTATTCAGGGTGCTCCAGGTCCATTCCTTGTAGGTATAAACGTTTTGGTCTATCTTGAAGAGGATATTCAGAATGGGAATGAGCACTACGAAAGAGAAGACGTTGAGCCATTGTGCTATGATATTCAGCACGATAGACCAGACAATGTACACCTTGTAAGGTCGGAAGTAACGCTTCACTATTTCGAGGAATTGCTTTATCATCTTGTCTTCTTTCTTCGTTCTTTGTGTGTCGCTGCAAAAGATGGCGTTAGTCGTTGGCAATCGTCACACTAGTAAATTGCAATCGTCACACTAGTTAAATGCCATCGTCACACTATACGTTTGCCATCGTCACACTAGTCATTTTCGATGCAGCTGTTCTAACTGGTCATAACTGGTTTGCAGGATGGCTTTTGCTCGCACGATTCGAAGCCCGTCATCTGAGGGTTCCTCCATCATTACAGCATCTCCATCGAGGTCATATATGCTTGTGCCGGTACTGTCGGCAAAGAGCAGACCGGCTGGATAGTTACAGTAAACGAACGGATATGTATAGGTTTGGCTCAAGACATTACGGCTCCAAATGTATTCATCATGACTGATGCCGAGTTGAGACAACAGGGTTGCTGCGATATCACTCTGGTTCATAAGGACCTGCATCCTGCGTGGCGTCTTTATCGCACCACCCATCCAAAGCATGGGAGCCCTGAAGAAACCCGGGTCTTTATAACTCTGCCTGTAGAGATATCCATGATCTGGAATCATGATGACCAACAGGTTGTCCCACTCTGGGAGCTGCTTCAACGAGTCGATCATGCAGGCTATACTGTAATCGGTATAGGCGAAGGCATTCAGAATCTTGTCGTCCAAGCGATGATAGGGAACATCCCAAGGCTCGTGACTCGACAGTGTCTGAGCCACAAGAAAGTGGTGTCCGTCCTTCCATTCGCTGATGAGTTTGCAAGCTTTCTGCAGGGCAGTACTGTCGTTCACTCCCCAACATCCGCTCTTCTCCTCGCTGCTGAAGGCAGTATCATCATAGAGGTTAGCAAAGCCCATGTCTTCCAAGTACTTACGCTTCCCCATATTCGTCATCGCCCCACCATATATGTAGCCTGTCTCGTAACCCTCCTTTGCCAAACTTCGTGCGAGAGAAGGGAGCGAAGAATGCACCTCAGCCTGCCTCATCAAACCGATATCCGTATAACTCAACCAGCCACTGAAGGCAGAAACTGTGCCTCTGTCTGTTCGGAAAGAATTGCTATAGTAGTTCTCCCAAAAGATGCCTTCTGGAATGAAGCGTTTCCAACCAGGAGCCACATCAGTCAATCCACCCAGTTCTTCCACGAAACGACTGCCGAAACCCTCGATGAAAACGACCAGAATGTCAGGCCTTTGTTGGATGAGAAGCGAGTCCTGAACATCATTTGCAGGCTCTGGATAGAGTCCCTTGAAAAGGTCAGAACGGTCCTCTTCAGACAATAAATTGTATCGTCTGTCGTAGTTCTTGGTCAGACGAATGCTTTTTGCAAAGGCATAGACGGGATTGACGGCAGCATGATTGGCAAGCTGTGTGGGATGAGGCTTCGAAGTGTAAACGTCGCCTTGATGCATCCAGAGAACTCCCGAAACGAGCAAAAAGATCCAGATTATGCTAATGTTGCGATACCAAAGGCGTTCCGTATTGCCTGTCGGCAAAGTCTTGGGGGTCAAGAAGATGCAGGGAACGACGGTCCACAAAGCGAGCAAAAGCATCAGCACAACCCTTATCAGGATGAAGGAAAGGCTGACACTGTTGGTGGCTCCTTCTGGCGAAGCGGCATAACTCAGCACTACCATTCCGAGCTTGAACTGCCAGTACTCGTACATCACGGCATCGGCCACAATGATGGCAGCAACGGCAAGTCCCATCACTATATAGTAAGGAGTGAGCCAAGCCCTGAGTCTAAAACCAGAATGTCGAATGGCAAACAAGCCTACAAGCCAAGGAATGGCGAGCAACATGGCTGCCACCATCAAGTCGTGCTCCACGAAGCCCCGCCAACAAGCACCTGCCGCATCGAGGAACGAGAGCTGCTCTATGTCGCGATTATTCAAGACGAATCCCACCCTGCCTATCAGGAAAACGATAAGCAGATGACAGTAGAGATACTCGAGAAAGTGTATGCTTCGCTTCATAGCATAGCCTGTTTTACTATTTTCTGCCAAAGTCGGCAGGTATTTCGCCCCATTCTTCTGTGTTCCACTTCAGCACTTCTGCATGTTTTGGGTTCGCCCAAAGCCAATTCTCGGCACGAATGACGAGGTCAAGCACTTGGGCTGTCTGTTCGTCTCGCTTCAGTGTGGTCTTCGCTTTCTTGTTTCGCACCCAAGCCATTCCGCTGATGCTGTCGCTATAGACCTTCATGTCCCAACCGTTCTTCTTGATGAGGGCAAGGGCATGAACGATGGCAAGGAACTCGCCGATGTTGTTCGTGCCTTGGATAGGACCAAAGTGGAACATCCTTTGCTCGTTGCCAAGATAGACGCCCTGATACTCCATAGCACCAGGGTTCCCACTACAGCCTGCATCCACAGCAATGGCGTTGAAGTCGACCTTATCCTTTAGAAGTTCATAGTCCATAGTCCATAGTTCATAGTTATCCGCTATCTTGTCTCCCTCCTCCTCGGGGGAAGGATGGGTCGGGGGGTCTTACATCCGTTCAGGCACCTCGATGCCGAGCAAGCCCATACCGTTCTTGACGACCTGACTGACTGCCGAAGAGAGCACGATTCGGACTTGTCTCTTGGCTTCGTCCTCTTCCTTGAGAACGCTGAAGTCGTGGTAGAACTGGTTGTATTCCTTGACGAGGTCGTAACAGTAGTTGGCGATACAGCTTGGGTTGTAGTCCTGTCCGGCCTGACGAACTGCAGTCTCGAAGCCTTGCAGCCTTTGAATGAGGCTGATTTCCTTTTCCGCGAGCTCCACTTCGAAAGCCTTCTCGTCCAGAGCTATCTCGTCGTTCCACTTGCGCAGGATGCTTCTGATGCGTGCATAAGTGTACTGGATGAAGGGACCAGTATTGCCGTTGAAGTCGATACTCTCTTCCGGATTGAAGAGCATGTTCTTGCGCGCATCCACCTTCAGGATGAAGTACTTGAGCGCGCCCATGCCTACGATTCGAGCTATCTCCTGAGCCTCCTGCTCAGTAATGCCTTCGAGCTTGTTGACTTTGTCAGCCGAGAGTTCCTTCGCATCCTGTATCATCGTGGCAATCAGGTCGTCAGCATCCACAACGGTGCCTTCCCTGCTCTTCATCTTACCGTTTGGCAGTTCCACCATTCCATAGGAGAAGTGCACGAGGTCCTTGCCCCACTTGAAGCCCAACTTGTCGAGCAAGATGCTGAGCACCTGGAAATGATAGTTCTGCTCGTTGCCCACAACATAGATCATCTTGTCGATGGGATAGTCCTGGAAACGCAGTTTGGCGGTACCGATATCCTGCGTCATATAGACACTCGTGCCGTCGGAGCGGAGAAGGAGCTTCTCGTCGAGACCTTCCTTGGTGAGGTCTGCCCACACACTTCCGTCTTCTCGACGATAGAAGAAGCCTTTCTGGAGGCCTTCCTCCACCTTTTCCTTGCCCTCGAGATAGGTTTCGCTCTCGTAATATATCTTGTCGAAAGAGACGCCCAAAGCCTTGTAGGTCTCGTCGAAACCTGCATAAACCCACTCGTTCATGCGTTTCCAAAGAGCCCGCACTTCAGGGTCGTTCTGCTCCCATTTCACCAGCATTTCGTGGGCTTCCTTGATGAGGGGAGCCTCCATCTTTGCCTGTTCCTCGTCCATACCCTGCTTTTCCATAAGCTCTTTCACTTCCTCGCGATAGTGCTTGTCGAAGGCCACATAGTAATCACCAATGAGGTGGTCGCCCTTCTTGCCAGACGATTCGGGTGTTTCGCCGTTTCCCCACTTCAGCCAAGCCAGCATGGACTTGCAGATGTGGATGCCTCTGTCGTTCACGATATTTGTCTTGACCACCTTGTTTCCATTGGCCTGCATGACTTGCGCCAAAGCCCATCCGAGCAGATTATTGCGGACGTGACCGAGGTGAAGGGGTTTGTTGGTGTTGGGCGAAGAGTACTCTATCATGACGAGCGGACTTTCGTCTGTGACGGGAAGGAAGCCGAACTTGGGGTTCGTCTGCACCTCTTGCAGCAGACTTATCCACTCGCGCGAACTGATGCTCAAGTTCAGGAAGCCTTTCACGGCATTGAAGCCGCTAATCACTTCCGGCATCTTCTCCTGCAAACGCTGTCCTATCTCCATAGCCGTAGCGTCTGGAGCCTTGTGACTCATCTTGGTAAAGGGGAACACAACGAGGGTTATCTGGCCCTCGAACTCAGGTCTGGTTTGCTGCAACTGCACCATTTTATCGGGCACTTGCTGACCGTAAAGTTCCTCCACAATGGCCTTCACGGCCTCAGTTATCTTTGCTTCAATCTTCATAATTCCCTACATTATATATATAATATGCGGGGACAAAGGTACGAATAAGTGAGCACAATACAAAAGGAAAACGCAAGTTTTTCCTTTTATTGTCGAGCGAGAGTACTTTCGAGGTTTACCTCAAAGGTACGAATAAGTGAGCACAAAACAAAAGGAAAACGCAAGTTTTTCCTTTTATTGTCGAGCGAGAG
Source organism: uncultured Bacteroidales bacterium (assembly GCA_902779315.1). Lineage (GTDB taxonomy): Bacteria > Bacteroidota > Bacteroidia > Bacteroidales > Bacteroidaceae > Physcousia. The sequence continues at coordinate 70,247 of CACZBC010000003.1, forward strand.
TACTTTCGAGGTTTACCTCAAAGGTATGAAAATCCTTTGGGAAAAGCAAGGAAAGAGGGCGAAAATAGGCGAAACAAGCCATCTGAACTGAAAACTTGGCCAGTGTCGTTGCCAAACGTATAGTGTGACGATTCGAATCGTATAGTGTTATGATCGCAAACGCATAGTGTGACGATTGCATTTAACTAGTGTGACGTTTGCAATTTACTAGTGTGAAGTTTGCAATTTACTAGTGTGACGATTGCGATTTACTAGTGTGAAGTTTGCGAACGTCACCTTAGTCGTTTGCCCGAGACCTTACCTCCTACTTCTCTATCACCATTTCAAACTGGCAGAAAGAGTCAGTCTGATGAGCTAAGTGCTTAGTCATCGGCGAGATACCAAACAGGGGACTGTAGGTCGAGGCCTTAATCGTCTTACCGTCTGGAAGGAATTCCAGGAGGCGAAGCCAACCGTCACCACCATTGCCTCCGCCCAGATATTGTATGTTGAACATCATTTGATGGACGTCCTTTCCTGCAGAGTTCTTGTCACATCTGTAAGCATTATTCACCTCGTGATCGTAGCTGCTGCCAGGCTCTTTCCCATCGTCGGAAGCAGGATGACCAGTATGTCCGCACACTGCCAGCCTGATGTTCTTGCAGGGAAAGAGCAGCTTCTCCCAAATCTCTCTGCCGAAATTGCGAGGCTGAATCTTGTAGCCTTCGTTATCCGTATACTTCGCAGTCTTGCCCCTAAGCAGGGAATGTGTGAGGAAAACGACTGTATAGTCCTGGTATTTCTCACTGTTGCAGAGCTCTTTAGCCCATTCGAGAACCTCATCTCTGGGTGCCCACTCTGTACCTATGACGAGGAGTTTGCCCCAACTTTTCGTTCTGAATTCCCAAGCGGCATTCTCCAGCGAAGCCTTTCCCTCTCGATTGGGGAAAGCGGCTACGATGTGATTGGCAGTCAAGGGGTTGCGTTCGTAGGTATAGTACTCGGGATAGTGCGTGAAAGCCTCATCGCCTCTGGTGTAACCATACTCGTGATTGCCTGCAGCTATGATGTAGGGCACTTTGCCATCAAGCCTTTCAAGGCAATGGCTGGACCATTCCCACATTTGCCGGCTCGTCTGATTGACTGAACCTCGACCAGGCACAATATTCTCGTTTCGCTGAATCAAATCGCCCGTAAAGAGTACCGCCTTGATGTTAAGGTTCTCGACATTGTCGGCCACCCAGGCTGTGCAGAGTTCGTAGATGGGCTGATAGACGCTATTCTTTGTATAGCTCTGTACATCACCAAACACAACGAAAGTGAACGATTCAGGGTTGCTGAGATGCTGACGGTCAATCCTGTTTTGAGCCAAAATCATCGATGAAATGGCCCAAAAACAGAGTATCGAGAGGATTTGTTTCTTCATGGATTAGCTTCTTTTGTGTGTTCTTTTATTGTTTTCTCGTCAGCTTGAACTTCGTCTTATCGTCCATCTTGCCGTAGAGGTACTTGCCGTCATCAGAGATAGTCAGCGTGTCCTTGTCCGTGCCGTCGCTGCAGATGATGAGGTTACCCTGGACGGTGTATTGCATCTTCTCTTTTGAGGGGAGAAGCGCGATGGCTGCCTTTATCGCCTTGCGCTTTGCCCAACTGACGCCGGCATTCTTCAAGGCATCGTCGTCCATCTGAAACTTCATCTGCATCTCCATCTCCTTATCGCTCTTGAAAGTAGCTGTGACGGATGTCTTCGTGCTCTTCATGACGAGAATCGCCCTCTTGCTGGCTTCCTCAGCTTCCTTCTTCGTTTGAGCCTTTTCTTCTGCAGTCAGGGGACGGCCTTTCTTCTTCTCTGCCTTTTCTATTTCCTCGCGAATGGCTTCGTCGAGCTTTGCCTGAACCTTCTTCTCGTGAGCCTTCATCTCGTCGGCCATGATGTTGGGATGGTAATATACGCGCCCCACAAGGCTTGTCTGCGCTTGCGCCCCAACGAAAACCGTTGCAGTCAGAACGATTATTGAAAACAATCTTTTCATCTTAGTTTCGTTTGTTGTTATTTATCCAGTATTTGAGCCGCATGCTCCTTTGTGTTCACCTGCTTGCCAGCAAAGATTTGCTCGATGATGCCGTTCTCGTCGATGATGAAAGTCGTGCGAATGGTGCCCATCGTCTTCTTTCCGTACATCGTCTTCTCGCCCCAAGCACCCATTTCTTCCAAGAGTTTCTTGTCCACATCGGCTATCAAGGGGAAAGGCAAAGCGTGCTTCTCCTTGAACTTCTGGTGCGAGGCGGCAGAGTCTTTGCTCACCCCAACCACCTCATAGCCAGCACCTTGCAACTCGCCATACCTGTCGCGCAGACTGCAAGCCTCAGCCGTACAGCCACTCGTATTGTCCTTCGGATAGAAATAGAGCACGAGTTTGCGACCCTTGTAATCGCTCAAAAGAATGTCCTTTCCGTTCTCATCCTTGCCCAGAACCTCAGGCGCTTTGTCTCCAACTTTCATAATATTTCTGTTTTGATGCTTATCCGAGGACAAAGATACAACATTTTTCCGAACAGACAAACGAGTGACGTAGAAAATCCTCGCCTGCCCTTCTTGTATATATATAATAATGTGTGACTGCTTTTTTCATGTGAAATTATCGTTTTTCAATAAAATAATTGCCTTTTTTCTTGCAGCATATTAAGAAACGTCTTACCTTTGCACCGAAATTATTTATCGTTTAACAATAAGACATTACTGTTATGAAGAAGAAACTTCGTTTGTATTGCGGGCTGCTGACACTGGTGCTGGTGGCTGCTATCGTGTGTGACCTTGTCCATGTCAACTATTCGAGTTCTACCGACAAGGAGCGTGAGGAACTTTACTTCGGCGAGGAGCCGGGAGGAGCCGGAGGAATTCTCGACGACAGAAGAGATAGAGGGTGGTGTGAGGAGAAAGAGCAAACTGGCGATGTCCATCGATGTCAATGTGCAAGCCCGCCATTATCCTAAGGATTATGCTTTGCTCAGCGAGGTAGATGGTCAGGTGTGCCGCGTGGATATGAAGCAGGTACAACTTGTGATTCCAGCTGACCGCGTTACGCAGTCCAAGCCTTTCATCATTACATACTGCTCTATTATACCTAATGTGCTGCTACTTGGCTGGTTGGTT